>JABGOS010000012.1 GCA_018645265.1 Deltaproteobacteria bacterium | reverse complement strand
CCAGGAAATGCAAATACACACAGCAGGATTTACTCGAAATCAAAAAGAAGATTCTTCGTCACATCACGAACACCCATCTCAAACAGATTGATGCACCCATTGGGGTTGAAGCCTCGCTGAAGTGCTGGATGGAACTGAACTAGAGGGCTATCATAGTGAATCAACGTGAACAGTTACAAGCAATTCGAACATTCCCCCAACTTGTCAGATATCTTCGTGATGAGCTGGACTGGCCAATTAGTCAGGATGATTTTGAGGATCTTACATTTGAGTATACTCCTGAGGAGCTGGGTATAGATGTCAAGGTTGCAGCCAAGATTCAAGAGATCCGACGACTGAGACCCTTATCGGTTCATCAACCCTGGGGTATTTTCTTTGTCAAGTTTGAGCCCAAACGTCTGCCTGTTGTTGCCATGCGACGGATGTTAAATGCAGTTGCCCTAAAGAATCGTGCATCTGCCGCAAATGCGGACAAGATCACATGGGCATCCGACGATCTGTTATTCATTTCCAATTATGGTGAGGAAGAAAATAGGCAGATCACCTTCGCGCATTTCACTCAAAACCAAATAAAGAAGGACCTTCCAATACTGAAGGTGCTGGGTTGGGACAATAAAGATACCGCCCTTCATATGGACTATGTCGCTGAAAACTTCAACAGCTATCTCAAATGGCCAGAGGATGAAGCGAAAACAGATGTCTGGAGACGCAGTTGGCGGTCTGCATTTACCCTCAAGCATCGTGAGGTAATTGATACAGCTAAGAAGCTGTCTGTCCAGCTTGCGCATCTTGCACGGAATATCCGCGAACGAATCAATACAGTACTTGACTACGAAACTGAGAGCGGGCCCATCACCAAACTGATGAATGCATTCAAAGAAGCACTGGTGCATGACTTGGATAATGATGGCTTCGCGGATATGTATGCTCAAACGATCGCCTATGGACTGCTTTCTGCGAGGATTTCTAATCCTTCTGGTAGAACGGCTGATGATTTCGCTTCTGCTATGCCCGTCACCAATCCGTTTCTTAAAGAGTTAATGGAAACGTTTGTCGACATTGGAGGAAGAGGTAGAAAAAAGGGAAACTCCATACAATTGGATTTTGATGAGTTAGGCGTTTCAGAGGTAGTTGATTTACTAGATGCTGCCAACATGGAAGCTGTTGTTCTAGATTTCGGCGACAAAAACCCGCTTGAGGATCCTGTCATTCATTTCTATGAGCTATTCCTAAAAGAGTATGACGCAAAGATGAGAATGCAGTGTGGTGTCTTTTACACCCCTCGCCCTGTGGTTTCTTATATCGTGCGGTCAGTAGATCATCTACTGCGTACTGAATTTGACCTAAAAGACGGCTTGGCTGACACAACTACTTGGCGCGAAATGGCAGAGCGTTTCGATGATATTAAAATTCCAGAAGGTGCAATCCACGATCAAGCTTTTGTTCAGATTCTCGACCCTGCGACCGGTACTGGTACCTTCCTAGTGGAGGCGATCGACTTAATTAACAAGACAATGAGCAGGAAATGGTTAGCCAATGGATATAGCAAGAAGGAAATTGATAAGTTGTGGAACGAATACGTCCCGATCCACTTATTACCTAGACTACATGGTTATGAGCTATTAATGGCGCCCTATGCAATCGCACATATGAAGATTGGACTAAAGCTATATGAGACTGGCTATCTCTTCGAGAGCGGTCAACGTGCCAGTATCTTTCTAACAAATGCGCTGGAGCCAGCTCAGGATTTTAAGGAAACTCTGGCATTTGCAATCCCCGCACTGGCGCATGAAGCTCAGGCT
>JABGOS010000136.1 GCA_018645265.1 Deltaproteobacteria bacterium | reverse complement strand
AGAGTGGAATATCATCCTTCCAGGCGCTCGCCGTATCAATATCCGGAAGGGTGGGCACGGGAAATATCGCAGGCGTGGCGACGGCGATCGCACTCGGTGGACCAGGCGCCATATTCTGGATGTGGGCCATTGCATTCCTTGGTTCTGCATCGGCTTATATTGAAGCGACACTGGCGCAGATTTATAAGGTCGAAAAGTTCGGCGAATATAGGGGTGGTCCTGCCTATTACATCGAAAAGGGACTCGGCCAAAAATGGTATGCGATTCTATTTGTAATCGTAACGATAATTGCGATGGGCCTATTCCTGCCTGGCGTTCAATCGAACAGTATAGCACTTGGACTTGAGCATGCATTTCAGCTGCCAAGATATATTACGGGTATCGTTATTGTAGCGTTTCTTGGACTTATCATCTTTGGTGGAATTAAGAGGATAGGAAACGTAGCACAGATCGTTGTGCCGTTTATGTCGATTGCATATATGATCGCTGCTATCATCATAATAGCTATGAACATCGAGAAGGTGCCTGGGATCTTCATGCTTATTATAAATTCGGCATTCGGATCTCATCAGGCGTTTGCTGGAATTGTTGGATCTGCAATTTCATGGGGTGTGAAACGCGGAATATATTCTAACGAAGCGGGGCAGGGTTCCGCTCCACATGCTGCGGCTGCGGCTGAGGTAACTCATCCAGCCAAGCAGGGCCTCGTTCAGGCATTTTCAGTTTATGTTGATACACTCTTTATATGTTCGGCTACTGCATTTATGATTCTCATTACGGGTACCTATAATGTTATTACGGAGAGCGCCGGCGCAATCGTCGAAAATATTCCCGGAGTGCAGATAGGCCCAGCATATACGCAGATGGCTGTCGAAAGCTCATTTGGATTTGGTGCTGAGTTCGTCGGTATCTCCCTCTTCTTCTTCGCATTTACAACTCTCATGGCCTACTACTACATAGCTGAGACTAACGTCGCCTATCTTGAAAAAAGTTCAAAGCAGAAGTGGATGATAACAGCTCTTAGAATAATGATACTTGGTTCAACGTTCTACGGTGCTGTTAAGACCGCTAAGCTTGCATGGGGACTAGGCGATTTGGGAGTTGGTATGATGGCTTGGTTGAATATTATTGCTATCGTTCTTCTTAGCAAGCCAGCGTTGAAGGCGTTAAGGGATTATGAAAGACAGAAGTCTGAAGGGCTGGATCCCACATTTGATCCAAAGAAGCTGGGTATTAAAAATGCAGATTTTTGGAATAAAACGTAATAGCAGTGATTTATTTGCCAACCCCCAGTATGATCTTCGTTCCATCGCTGAACTGAGTGTTTGCGGCGCTGCTGCCACCCCCTCCGCCACACATATTGAAGAAGATCGATATAGCAATGGTCGCAAATAATGTAATTATGCGTTTCAAAACTGCCTCCTTTTAACATTATCCCTTCGTTTGATGGCCACAATAGCACTTGTAAGGTATAATTGCATCGATCTCTAGCATATTGAATTTATTGCATAATGGCCCATTATTCATGTTGATGGACATTTGCCGCAGAATTTGGCCCCTCATTATAGGTAACAAAATCCACGCAACTTTTTATAGAAAATGCCGAACAATCAAACAAGCGGGGGCAAACCGCTTGCAGGGGGCTTAGGGATAACATGAATACTTTATCTACGGACATCACCGGTCCGAGCTATGGAAGGCTCGGCCAATTCGATGATGGTGCGCAATTATTTCTTCAAACCGCATCTACTGATGGTGCAGCTCTCGATCCATTTGCATCTGGAAGTGCAGCTGTGCTTTTTGGAGAAGCTGTATCGGAAGGAGCCTTTTCAGATAGGTTCGGATTCGGTGGTTTTGAGGGGATGGCGCAGCAGGCATCTGCCAATCTATCGAAAATAGCTGGGATGGGGAGATTTCCCGTTCTCCAACGTAGTCGATTTGGAGATTACGCCGATCTTGCTGGTATTATGTTTGCGGCAGGAAGGAAACCATCAGGTGCTGCAAAAAAAGGCACAACTAAAGCTGCTGGAAAGGCCGGTGGTTCCGGTAAAACTGGTGGACCGGGAGGGCCAGGTGGTCCTACACCTCCAGGTGGTGGTGGCACGCCTCCATCGGATGCAGAGATTATAGATCTTTGGATAACGGAACTAGGTATGTCCAAGGATCCTAGGGTGACCTCGCTCAGCGATTTTGAAAAGGAAACGTTGGTAAGAATTGCGATGCGCAACAGGGGTGCTGCTAAGGGAATTGTAAATAATGGAGTCCTAGCTAATCTCCATTTGCCAGGAATTACAGAGACGGATCAACTCGCCTTAACCCTTCGTTTATATGGTACGCTTCTAAAGACCGGTGTCGTAAATAATGGAACCTATCTTAAAAAGGATAGAAACTCATCTCACTTGCTGGATAATAGGCCATATATCCTCGCAGGCGATATAGTCGAGATGTCCTATCTTGCAGTTGCTGCTGAAAATGCCGCAGTAAATGGCTATAGAACTAAGGCTCAATCTGGAAGTGATGTACCGTGGGATGTTTTGCCGGACGGACTGCTTGATGATGTTTTAAAAAGATTTCCACCGCTTCCCCATGGAAAACTGCAGAAGCTTATGGAGTTTTCCAGTGTAGACGGTGAGGTGGTCGGCGATCGTTTGATAGAGATAAAGCTTCGGGCCTCCGGAAAGAACAGGTATGTCTATTCAAAGACGGACGCTGGTGATGACGAGACTTTCGTGCAGGAGAAGCTTCAGGCAATAAAAATGATTGCCAGGGCGAAGAAGGAGGGCTTGAGGGGTATTGAGTTTGCCCTCTATGGTGATCGTATTGATGACAATTGGAAGAAGATGGTTATAGACGCAGCTGCTAGGGCTGGTGTCGGGGTCCGTATCGCACTCAATATGCCGGGGGCTGTAAACCCAATAGTCTATGTGGATACGATGCCTAAGATGATCAGCCGTATATCCGCTATTACTATTTCTATGCCTCCACTGGAAGTGCCTCCCCCCAAGAAGAGGGTTGGGAAAAGGGATGAATGGCCGGTTCCTATAGGTGCTGTTGAATTTATGCTGAAACCGGTGACGCCAGTATCAGCAAAAAATCAGGCAGCCTCAAGTCCAAAAACTTTTCACTCAAATATACGTCAAGTCGCAGCTCAGCAGATAATGCAGGGATTTCTAAGACATATCGACGGACACTTTCAGGGGCTTGACTCTGCAGGTGAAGCTGATCCTCAGAGTTATAGATCCTGGAAGGATGAGTGGGGGGAGTTGAATAGAAGTGTTACAAAAGCTGGTAATAAAATGAGTATTTCGTTAGCTAAAAAGCTTGCAGAATTTTCACATGAGATGCAGCAGCTAATAGCTGGCGATGCCGACCTTATGAAGAGGGTTGAGGAGACCAGGAGGGCCTTTCTTACCGATGCTCAGGTCATTATAAGTCAATTTAATTATGAACTCGATACGGTGTCGAGCCTGCTTGAGACCGCAAGTTACGAGTCGGCTGACTACGTTCTTGGGGAGGTTGATAAGTATCGTGACACCCTGCTTTTAGAGCAGCTCAAAAATAAATTTCATGAACATGGTTTGGTATCCTCCTCTCCATTTACAATTGCTGTTCTGTCAGAGATGCTCGGTAGGTGGAGAAGCGCAGATGTATCTCTAATTGGTCATATTGACTCTGTAACTCAATCGTTAGGTAACTACTCAGTCCATTGGGAGATCCTCCTGAATAGCGAAATTCCTGAAGCGTACAATAGATGGAAGCGGGATATCGGAGAGATGTCTGAGTTGTTTCCCTCGGAGCCATTTCCGTATGAAACGGCGAGTGAGTTTCTTGCGCGCTTTGCGATGATAACAAGCAAGGGTTCTAAGAGGGGGGTTGGGGGTAAGACGGCGCTTCCGGATGGTAATTGGTCTGAGGTTGTGAGCTTGTTAGGTCTGGATGGAACTGGAGATAGGGTTAAGCTCGGGGATGAGGTCGATGCCACGATGCCTCTATTTATGGATGTTGGTAAACTATTATATCCTGCTGAATTGCAGCGTATGGCATATGCATTGCTGGGTTTTGAACTCTTTCATGTTGATGATTCCAGTAAGCATGATGGCGAAACCTACTACTACCTTCCTCAGGTATATAAGGCGGCCTACAGAATGATCAATACCGTTCTAGTGGGCGCGCATATGAGGGATAGGCAGGGAAAGACCAAGCTTGGCATCGGTAGAACTTTTATCTTTCCATGGGTAATAACCAAGGGTAAGGGCGGACAATCTTTTTGGCTCGAGGTAAGTCCTGGAGGAAATTCACATCAACTGGTTTTGGAGAGAGTGGTGGTTGCGGGTGAATCGCAAATTCCACCGCGCTTAATACAGGAACTCCTCGAGGGTGGATTGAGGTTTAACGTTCCAAGGGGTGGAGGCGGTACAAAGGGTGTGCATTTTGATCTCGCCCCACCTGTCAGCGGTGATGTTGTCGTAGATTCGTACAACAACAAGGATGAGCTGAGGGATATAGCGGAGATCACTGAACAAATAATCAAGGCTTCCTTCAGGGATACCATTCCAAAGGGAAGTTTTGTAGAGGGCGAGAGTAAATTTAAGCCTGTTGAGGGTGGCTATCTGACCGTTGCAGAGATACACGAGATGGGGTTAAAGGATGCATATGCGAGTTCTGTAAATCCCAAGACTACGGATGTTTTTACAGCAACGCGAATTCGAAAGTGGCCTGATTTTATCGATAGACAATTGAGAGTTATGAAGGCTAGAGGGGAAAAGGATGTTCCAAATGCATCCTATTTCTATCTTAAAATAAGAACCAGCCATAGAGGTAGAAGGCGTGTCCTCATTCACATGGATAGGGTGAGAAAATATTTTGGAGAACATCTTCGTTTGAAGAGGGTGCCAGGCTTTGCACTAGCAACTGAAATTGCAGCTACCAGTCAAGGGGATGTTTACGGTGTCCAGTGGACTTCCTCCAGATTGCAGTCCTTATTCAAGGAGATTGAAGATAATGAGGAGATCCCTGATGTGGAGAAGGAGAAGTTTATACGTAAGTTTCGCTCAACAGCAGGGGGTAGTCACTATAAGAGCATGCATCCTGGGCAGCTAGCAATAAATCTGAGGGAGCTTAAGAGGAGTGAATGGGGTGAATATTATCGTTTAAGAAGGCCTGGAGCATCCTTTACAAGACAGATGCTCATTAAGGATCATGGTTTTTCAGCGGGCGCACTGGAGGTCATAGATGATTTCATTGAGAAACATACATCGTCCTCTGCGGATTCCAAATATTCCAGAGCCGAGCACTATGTTACCAATATTAGAGGATATCGTGCGGCGGAGGAAAAACTCTATCACCTTGGAAGGTTGAGAGATAGCTTTGAAGGCAGGCTTCCCGATGAGATCTTGAGGGAGGTGTCGAGGGTGTTGAAGGTTCCCGTCAGCAGGAGCGTTGGCATTAGGAAGCTGGACGAGTATATGGCGAGGGTGATGAAGAGGTTCCTATCCGTAGATGCTGATATAAGGGGTGTCTGGGATCAGCTTCGAGTGAATGCTGAAAGAATTATTGCACAGTGCAAGGATGACGATGCCGTGAGTCTTGCATCCGCAAGGAGGGTGGTCGAGGCGTTTTCTGACTCGATCAATCTGGGTGTTAACTTTATGGCAATGAAAAATAGAGTAGGTAGTGTTTATGCTCGTTTTGAAAAGCTCGACGAAGTGTTGAAAACACCGTGGTTAAGAGATGTTCTTGAAGTTCTTGAGGCCTTTGACAAGCAAAAACAGTCTATGGGCTCCGATATGGCGGCTTTCAAAGCCAGGTTGGATAAGCTTGAAGAAAATATTGGGCGTTTGGAACAGACCCAGGCTTTACTGAATAGGGCTAGCAAGAAGAGTGATGATTCAGGCGAGGGAGGTTCAGGTTCATCGACCCCCCCGAAGGCTGGAGGGGCAGGTTCTCCGCCGCCAGTTAGTTCGGGAGGTTCTCATGCAGCAGGCGTGGAAGGTGGAGATCTTATTAGCCTCGCTCAGTATGACTTCGCCATACAGGCTCCAGATGGAATAGGCACTGATGGAGCAGCCTACCCAACAAATTTATTTTCTGGTTCTGTTCCCGCACAGATTCAGAGGGCAATCGACGGAGGTATGGCAATAGGATCGGACGGTGGAGCACAGCTACCCCCTCAGTTTGCAGCTCCTATAGTTCCACCTTCACAGGGTTTTGTTAGATCCGGGATGGCGATCGTTACGAGTGGATCAATTGCTCCCATTATATTGCCGGGTGCTTCAACCTGGGATCCTTCCATTATGAATATGGGTGGCGCGATGGCTATAAATCCAATAACCTCAGGCCCAGCTCAGATGATGGCCGCTATGCCAAGCGCCTATGTGATGTAATTTGGTGATATCGACATTCATTCCTTCTTGCGTCCTATCTCTATCGACGTATGATCAGCCTATATGGGCGACCGTTCAAAATATATCGCAAATATCTGGAAGATTAATTTCTATACCTTTCTTAGATGGATGCACTTCATAGCTGGAGTGCTAGTACCCTTTTTCCTCGTATGGGGAGGTATCAGTTTTACTGAGGTGATGATACTTCAGGCGGTGTTCTACATATCGATAGTCCTGTTAGAGATCCCAACCGGTGCGGTTGCAGACTTTTTAGGGAGGAAGACTTCTCTGGCGTTGGCTGCGTTTTTCGGCATCGTCGCTCCAATAGTCTATGCATGGACACCTAATTTTTACATGTTCATCATAGGGGAGATCCTGTGGGCGCTCGGTGATACGCTCGCTTCAGGTGCAAATGAAGCGCTGATGTACGACAGTTTGAAAAAATTGGGCAGATCATCTGATTCAAAAAAATATTTTTCCAGGTTCAACACTTACATGATGGCTGCGATAATGGTGAGCGCATTGATAGGTAGCGTTATAGCGAAATACCTTGGACTTCGCTATACGATGCTTCTGATGGCGGTTCCGTTCGTAGCAGCCTTTATAATAGCCCTCACCCTAAAAGAAGTTAAAGCTGAAAAGAGAGTAGAACGCAGAGGTTATATCGACACCCTCATGGAGGGTGTGAAATATTTTAAGGGCCATAGGATAATCAGAATTCTCACATTCGACCGAGTGTCGGTAGCATCGCTAGTTTTCTTCATCATATGGTCGAATCAGCTACTTCTGAAGGAGATGGGTGTTCCAATACTGTATTTTGGCGTCGTTTTTTCACTTATGGCGGCAGCGCAGATTCCATTTATAGGGAACTTGGAATTTTTGGAAAAGATATTTGGATCCAAGAAGAGGTATCTCTTTATAAGTGCAATGGTATCGGCGGTTGGTTTTTTACTTTTGGCATTCGTTAGAAATGCACCTGCGGCGATCATTATAATAATAGTGATGTCTGGATGTGGATTGTCGAGGACGGTGCTCTTTCAGAACTATACTAACAAGTATATAGAGTCGCAGAATAGGGCGACCGTAATATCCGCCGTTTCTATGATGGATCGGCTTATCAAGGCAGCTATATATCCGCTGCTCGGTTGGCTTGCTGAATATTCCTTGAGTTCTGCATTCATCATCGTCGGAATAGCTATAATAGCATGCGCTCTAGTTTCAAAAGTTGAAGAGGATCATCTGATAGATGACGATGCTATCTGATGCCCGTATAGATAGAGTTTGCAAAGAGTTCCTTTGGTTATTATATCAATCACATGGCTGATAGAGATGATTATCGAAAAGCCGTAGTTATAGTTGATGCCGTCGCGGCGGGTCTGGCCCTTCGCGATGAGGCGAAGCGCCAAGGGTATTTGGTAATAGGTTATCAGTCTCAACCACTGGCGTATTTTGAAGAACTTCCCCCATCATATCGACCTCCATACATTAAGGATCATGAGTATTATGATGAAATTGTCATCGAAGGTGATCTTGAAAAGGGTGTGGAGTTATTAAAAGGGCTGGATCTGGATATTAGAGGTGTTATGCCCGGTTCTGAGCTTGGCGTAACTCCGGCAGATTTCATTGCACATAAACTCGACCTGCGATGCAATGATCCTAAGCTCATCTCAGCACGTAGAAACAAGGTCGATATGAAGAGGGTTGTTGAGAAGGCTGGCCTTCGTGTACCAAAGCATCGTGACTTGAAGTCCAAAAGAGATTTGGATGATTTTATAAGAGAAGTTTCTCTGCCGATAGTTCTAAAGCCTCCCACCGGTGTTGGTATGTATAATATATCATTTTGCAATACCGTTGAGGAGGCTCACGCTGGTTTTGATAAAATAATTCATCAAGCGGATTCGTTAGGCTCTGTTTGCGATCACGTAAATGGTGAGGAGTATATCTCAGGAATAGAATATGCTGCCGATACATTTTCAGATGATGGCAACATATTTGTGACCGATCTGTGGCGTTACAATAGGGTGGATACATCCGTTGCTAGGAACCAATATCGTGATATCTATATGTTACCAATAGATGATCCGAAATACGATGAGCTTAAGGAATATGCGGTGGATTTATGTAAGGCACTTGGTGTTAAGTATGGTGCGGCTCATCCTGAGCTGAAGGTCGACGATGATGGTCCGGTGATGATGGAGGTGGGATGCAGGCTTGCTGGGTGTCATATGCCGCAGTTGTGTCGTGATCTTTCGAATTTTGATCCTATGGCCTCCATGGTTAAATCATTCTGCGGTGAACCGTTAATTGTAGAAAAGCCTATAAGATATAAAGGTCATGCCTGGATCGTGTTCTGTTCCACCGAGAAGAGGGGCGAGATTGATTCTTTTGTGGGGTTGGAAGAAATTCAGGAGTTAAATTCGTACCATGAACATTTTTTGACCTATACAGCAGGTGATTCCGTCTCTCCGACGGAGGATCTTTGGAGCAATCCATTTTACGTATGGCTCGTACATGAGGATAGAGACCTTCTGCGGAGGGATGCTGAGATGGTCCATCGCCTCTTTGATATCAAGGTTAAGTGAAGCGAGGTCGATATGAAAAAATATAATTGGCAGTTGTTGATTGGAATTATTCTCATCATGTTGTCAGCGGTTTTTTATTACATTCACTATTTCGTATTTCATGATCTGCATCATATATTTATATATCTCATCGGCGATATTGCTTTTGTATTTATTGAGGTGCTTTTGGTGACGCTCGTTATTCACACCCTCCTAGCAGCGAGGGAGAAACGACTCAGGCTTAAGAAGCTCGATATGATCATAGGTGCTTTTTTTAGTGAGGTAGGCATAGATTTGATCGGAATGCTGTCGGAATTTAATCCCAATACCGATGGAATTTGTGAAGATTTGGTAGTCGACGATATGTGGACCGATAAGAGGTTTGCCGAAGCACAAAAAACTATAAAGGTCCATAAGACGAGGATAACGTGCAAAATTTCCAATCTGGAATCACTTAAAACATTTCTCTCTGAGAAGAAGGGTTTCTTTCTTCAGTTATTGCAAAATCCAACCCTTCTTGAACATGAGATATTTACCGATCTTCTGTGGGGCATATTTCATATAGCTGAGGAGTTGAATCACAGGGCGAATATAAAGATTCTTCCGGAGGCTGATTATGAACACCTAGCTGGAGATATTGAGCGGGTATACGCCCTTCTAATATCGGAATGGCTTATCTATATGAAGCATCTTAGGGATGAATATCCATATCTATTCTCACTGGCTATTCGTACGAATCCATTTAGGGCTCACTGTGAAGAAGATGAGGCCTAAACTGCAGTATTTATGTGAATGCAGTATCTATTTTAAAGTGCGGTAAGTAGTTGATTGATTTTTCAAAATAAGCTGGTAAAAGGCGTCCTTCAAAATACTTACATGGAAAGGTTTTAGGCTAGATGAAGATTGGATACCCCTGCATAAATAGATCGATCGGCTGTACTCCAAATAGAACTTTTCGTCTGGCATCCTATTCAAAGGAGCGGTTGATTGAAACTATCGAGATGAACTTGGAATCTCTCGAAATGATGATTGAATATAATATCGAGAGAGGACTTCTCTTTCTGAGAATAACATCCAGCATTATCCCGTTCGCATCCCACCCTGTGTGCAGGTATGATTGGAAAAGACATTTTAAGGCGCACCTTAGAAGTATCGGAAAGATGATTAAGAAAGCAAAGATGCGAATATCGATGCACCCCGACCAATTCACCTTGATAAACTCGAAGGATGTTCATGTGTACAAGAGGGCTGTCAGGGAGCTGGAGTATCATGCCGACATATTGGATCTTATGGGTCTTAACAGGGACGCTAAGATTCAGATACATGTCGGAGGCGTCTATGATGATAAGCTAGCTAGTATGAAGAGGTTTATAGCAAGATATAGAAAACTTTCCAAAAAAGTTAGAAAGAGACTCGTCATTGAGAATGATGAAAGACTTTATTCGTTATTCGACTGCCTTGTCATAAGCAAGGCTGCGAAGATTCCTATACTGTTCGATTCTTTTCATCACTCCATATTGAACAACGATGAGAATTATTACGATGCTCTGAAGAGTGTGAGTAAGACTTGGAAGAGGTTGGATGGATTGCCGATGGTCGATTATAGTTCGCAAAGACCTGAGGGCCGTGTTGGGGCGCACACTGAGAGTATAGACCTGGAGAACTTCAAAAAATTCCTAAAGTCTGTGGACGGAATCGATTTTGATTTGATGTTGGAGATTAAGGATAAGGAGGAGAGCGCACTTAAGGCTCTACATCTCTCAAGACATCTTCATTTAAAATAGCTATAATGATTTATTGTATTCATCCAGAATTCTACAAAGGCTTTGATCGTTCAATGCGCAGCTGGACCCGCTTTCTGCGGCTACTCTGACTACGCGCCTTGTGCTCCTGGATATATCCTCTTCCTTACCAATGTCGT
>JABGOS010000135.1 GCA_018645265.1 Deltaproteobacteria bacterium | reverse complement strand
AACAGTTGTTAAGGGATAGCCAGCTCTCGCAATCTCTACAGCCATATGCCCCTTACCTGTACCGAGTTCCAATATTTCAGAGGGCAAAGCTCCAGCACAGTTTAGAAGAAATCTGCGGCTATGCACTATATCGTAGCCCAGTTTCTTAAACTGTTTTAACCTCAGCTCCAAAAATTTTAACTGTTCGTCTAGTTTACTTATAGCCATATTATTTGAAAGATATCCTATACATTTCTATACAATCGTATTGTTTATCAACTGGTCATCTCATCAATTATCTTGTTAAAAGTTTCACTGGGACGCATGGCCTTCTTTGCTAGTTTATTGTCCGGCTTATAGTATCCGCCGAGCTCAGCATTGAGTCCTTGAGTTTGATCTATCTCATCCAAGACCCTCGTCTTACTCTCGACCATCTCCTTTACCCATTTTGCAAAGAAACTCTTAAGCTCGAGATCATCCATCTGGTTTGCGAGGGCGTCCGCCCAATACATAGCCAGGTAGAAGTGGCTCCCTCTGTTATCGATCTGATTAACCTTTCTTCTCGGCGATTTGTTTTTTTCCAGATACGTTCCGTTAGCCTGATCAAGGGTCTTTGCAAGGACCAGGGCCTTCTTGTTTTTTGTCTTATTGCCCAAAAACTCGAGAGACGCTGAGAGCGCCAAGAATTCACCGAGTGAATCCCATCTTAAATGTCCCTCCTCCTGAAACTGCTGTACGTGTTTAGGAGCTGAGCCGCCGGCTCCCGTTTCAAAGAGGCCGCCACCATTCATGAGGGGAACGATCGATAGCATCTTCGCACTCGTTCCGACTTCGAGTATAGGGAAAAGATCTGTGAGATAATCGCGAAGCACATTGCCTGTAACAGAAATAGTGTCCTTGCCATCCTTGATCCGCTCGCATGAAAAGAGCGTAGCTTCGACGGGGGGCATTATATGAATCTCAAGACCGTCCGTATCGTGATCTTTCAGATAGAGGTTTACCTTTTCAATAAGCTCAGAATCGTGCGGCCTATCCTTATCCAACCAGAATACGGCTGGTGAACCGGATGCCCTTGCGCGAGCTACGGCCAACTTTACCCAGTCCCTGATCGGAAGGTCCTTCGTCTGACACATGCGGAAGAAATCACCCTCCTCAACCTTATGATCAAGTAGGGTTTCGCCAGAGGCGGAAACTACACGAACCGTTCCGTTTTTATCCATAAGAAATGTCTTATCATGCGAACCATACTCCTCCGCTTTCTGCGCCATAAGGCCAACATTTGGAACAGTGCCCATAGTCTTGGGATCGAAGGCACCATTCTTCTTACAGAAATCGACGACAGCTTCATACACTCCAGCATAGCTGCTATCCGGTATCACCATCTTCGCATCGTGAAGATGGCCATCGGTACCCCACATCTTACCTGAATTTCTTATAGCGGCAGGCATAGATGCATCGACTATCACATCGCTCGGTACGTGAAAATTCGTGATGCCCTTTTCTGAGTTGACCATCGCAACCCGAGGACCATTATTTTTGACGGCCTGAATATCCTTCTCGATCTCCCTTCTCTTTGTGACAGGAAGATCCTGAATCTTTGCATAGAGATCACCCAAACCATTATTAGGACTGTACTCAAGCTCCTTCAATGTATCGGCGTGTTTCTCAAGGAGATCCTTGAAGAAGACTGAGAGGGCGTGTCCGAAGATTATCGGATCGGAGACCTTCATCATCGTGGCCTTCATGTGCAATGAGAAGAGCACGTCCTGTTTTTTCGCATCCTCAATCTGCTCTTCAAAGAATTTGCGGAGTGCGCGCTTACTCATAAAGGATGCATCGATCACCTCACCATCAAGAAGAGGAAGCTTCTCCTTAAGAACCTTTACATCTCCGGCCTCATCCACAAACTCTATTCTAGCATCTCCAGCTAAAGACTTTGTAAGGGTCATCGACTTTTCATTTGAACGAAGATCACCGCTAGTCATATGAGAGACGTGTGCCTTCGAATCCTTCGTCCACTCACCCATCGAATGCGGGTGCTTCCTTGCATAATTCTTTACGGATAACGGCGCCCTTCGGTTCGAGTTTCCCTCCCTGAGAACTGGATTCACAGCGCTACCTTTAATGCTATCGTATTTCGCCTTGATCTCCTTCTCCTCATCGTTCTGTGGGAACTCAGGATAGTTGGGAATATCGTAGCCATGTTTCTGCAGCTCCTTGATCGCTGCCCTAAGCTGGGGAATGGAGGCGCTGATATTAGGCAGTTTGATCACGTTTGCTGTCGGCTCTTTTACAAGCTTGCCAAGCCAGGTGAGATCATCCGAGACCTGCTGATCCTTTGTAAGATTATCCGGAAATTTAGCGAGAATCCTTCCGGAGAGAGATATATCCCTCGTCTCCACTTCGATCCCTGCGGCACTGGTAAATGCCTTGACGATCGGAAGGAAAGAATAGGTTGCAAGTGCTGGGGCTTCGTCGACTATCGTATAGATAATCTTCGCTTCATTCTTCACACGTCCTCCTTGAGATTTGAAAATCTCTTTGGTTATTAGTCAATAATGTAGGATTGTTTCCCAGTAGGTTTGCTTCAGTAAATTCTTTTTTGAACTGCATCAAAGCCTTGTCAGCTTTGAACATCCGCTGTTTCTTCATCGAGATGAAAACTCCTGTTTACACTCGATCCACTGCAACTACGTCATTGCTGCGTTTTATAAAGAGTTCATCTTGGAAAGTCTATACTAAAACCGCATAAATATAGCTTTACTCCTACAAAGAACATACCCTAGGACCAATGAGCAGTATAGAGAGAAAAGCATGGCCATCCGATCAAAATACAAAGGTCATAATCTATTGGAAATTACGACCTTTTTATTTTGCTCCCCTGCCAAGGCTGTTATAGAATGCCGGTTCCGATGGAGGATAGCCAGTGAAGGAACTATTTAGGTTTATTTTAATTTTGATTGTTTTCCTCGCCTGCTATTTTTTTCCGCTTGGGGATCTGCCATTCAAAGGCCCACTCTTTGAGTCGATAGCCCTGACAAAATGGTATGCGCGTGAGCATGTATTGTTATGCCTAGTACCTGCCTTCTTTATAGCTGGAGCGATATCCGTCTTTGTTAGCCAGGCAGCAGTCATCAAATATTTTGGTGCAAGGGCAAATAAAATTCTGGCTTATGGAGTAGCCTCCGTCTCTGGTGCTATTCTAGCGGTATGCTCCTGTACAGTGCTTCCACTCTTTTCCGGCATTTATAAGAGAGGCGCCGGCCTTGGACCCGCCATAGCCTTCCTCTATTCCGGACCTGCAATCAATGTTCTGGCAATAATCATGACCGCAAGAATACTAGGCTGGAAGTTGGGACTCGCAAGGGCGGTAGGTGCAATTGTTTTCAGTATCGTCGTTGGAATATTAATGCACTTCTTATTCCTCAAGGAGGAAAGGGAACGGCAGGCAAAGGAAGAGTTGCTGTTCGGTGAAGATGATGAGCTAAGGCCCCTATGGAAGAACGCTATTTACTTCGCCGCTATGATTGGAGTTCTGATTTTTGCAAATTGGGGCAAACCATCAGGTGAAGATGTATCGATGTGGGATACTATCCATTTATACAAATGGTATATCACTGCGGGATTTCTTATTGTGCTGTTCTACACAATAATGAGGTGGTTCAAGAGAAATGAACTGCAGGACTGGTCAAGAGCATCGTGGGATTTTGCCAAGCAGATCATGCCGCTTCTTTTCATTGGAGTGCTGGTTGCTGGATTGCTTCTTGGAAGGCCGGGCCATGAAGGGCTTATCCCTTCAAATTGGATAAGTTCATTTGTTGGCGGCAATTCACTGATGGCCAATTTCTTTGCCTCAATCGTTGGCGCTTTCATGTATTTTGCCACCCTAACTGAAATTCCAATTCTCCAAGGGCTCATCGGAGCAGGAATGGGACAGGGCCCCGCCCTGGCACTCTTGCTTGCCGGCCCCGCTCTCAGCCTACCGAATATGCTTGTAATAGGAGGTGTTCTTGGGGCAAGGAAGACAGTCGCCTACGTTACGCTGGTTGTCATAATGTCGACATTCAGCGGAATTGTTTACGGATTTATAGTTAATTAAGGAGATGAAACAATGAAAATACAGATACTGGGATCAGGATGTTCAAAATGCGAAACACTTACAGAAAATGCCATAATGGCAGTTGAAGAATTGGGAACTGATTGCGAAATAGTCAAGGTGAAGGAAATGGATCAGATTCTATCCTTTGGGGTGATGATGACTCCGGCCCTAGCGATTAATGGTAAGGTCAAATCTTCAGGAAAAGTTTTATCAATTGAAGAGATTAAAAAATATATTTCAGAGATATAAGGGGCCACATGAAGGCACTAAAAATTGTACTGATCCTCTTTGTAGCGGCAAGCATTGGATACCTCGTGGCAAATGAATATTCAGAAAGCAGCCGTAGCGAGTCAGACACATCCCCTCAGAATCAAATACTGGAAGGGTTGGATGGGGTGATTGTGTACTATTTTCATGGAAACAAACGCTGCACCACATGCAATACAATAGAGGAATATTCACGAGAGTCTATTTCGCCCTTCATTGACAGAAAGGAAATTAAATGGAGAACAATAAATATAGACTCACCTGAAAATAGACACTTTATAGATGAATTCAGATTGAAAAACAGCGGCCCCGTTATTGTTGAATACGATAAAAAGAAAGTTAATAGATGGCACTCGCTGGATAAAGTATGGCAACTCGTTCGAAACAAGAATAACTTCGATAAATATATCAACGAGGAAATATCTCAATTTCTCAAGAGTGGAAACGATGGATAATATCTTGTTAGTATCTATCACCTCTCTTTGGCTTGGCATATTAACATCAATAAGCCCCTGTTCGTTGGCGACAAATATCGCAGCAGTTTCATACATTGGGAAAAAATCTGAGCACAAAAAATATATCCTACTTTCAGGTTTGCTATATACATCGGGAAGGGTGCTGACTTATGTCATCGTAGCATCTATAATTGTCTCCAGCCTTCTATCAACCCCTTCGATATCAAATTTCCTACAGGAGCATGTGGGCAAAATCCTTGGTCCTATATTGATCTTAACCGGAATGATCCTGCTTGGATTGTTGAAAATTAACATTAAGAGTCTGGGGCTCGGAGACAACCTGCAAAGAAAGGTGGACCGGTACGGCATCTTAAGCGCCCTACCCCTAGGCACCATATTTGCGCTCTCCTTTTGTCCCATATCCGCTGCAATCTATTTCGGAAACCTAATTCCACTTTCACTTGAACACAATTCACGCATTCTGCTACCGACCTTGTACGGAATAGGTACGGCTATCCCTGTCATTGCTTTTGCCTGCATCATGGCCTTTGCTGCTCATCTTGTTGCCAGGGCTTTCAATAAAATCAGGATCATCGAAGTGTGGATGCGTAAAATCACCGGAACAATTTTTATACTTGTCGGAATCTATCTTTCACTAACAAATATTTTTCGATTCAATATTTAAATAAAGCTTATTCAAGATGTACATTTGTTAAAAAAATAGGCAGCGCATTAAATACCGCTGCCTATTTATTCATGCAATATTTGAGATCAAGGTTCTATAGTCCCACAATAGGCGTCAGCACTTCCCGGATTGGAGGTAAAGTGTTCATTCATGCATAGCATCCCCGACTCACCCCACATTGCATCCATCTGCGTTAGCCCATCAATGCTGCTAGCGCTGTCCGCGAAGAAATCCTTTAGTGCCCCATCACCTGTTGAATAATATTGATTTATATCCTGATCAGTTACAGCCTCCATGGCTCTCGCAATATCACACGCCATCGGTGGGTTGAAACCTAACATGGCGTCTAAATCGCCGATCTCTCCATCATACATGCCTCCATCACAATAGCTGGACGGTGGTGGTGGCTGTGTTGTCATTGTATTTGTCTGACTATCCCCGTCATCATCCTCCATCATCTTCTTAAGAAAGAGATCCATAAAGGCGTTTGAAAGTGGGTCTCCAGAAATAGATTTAATCGAACCATATGAGACGACATCATCCTGCTCGGTGACTGCATTAAATTTATAACCAACTGTGTAAGTGTGCCACATATTGTTCATCTTATCGAGACCACCGACCCAGTAATATTTATCATTTTCCAATATGGCTCGAACCTCCTGGAACAGGGGATCCTTCGCCATCTCCCCCAAGAAGGAGGAGGAATTACCTCTAATTATTGCATATGCCATAGGCAATTCCGGCGTCGTATCCGGTATTTTATTGATACAAGCCTTCTTAATGTGACTGTCAATCCTCCCTGTATATTCCGTATAGAGGTCTGCACCGTGCGTTCCTTCAGGATCGCCTATGAGGACTATACGCCTGCCAAGGGCCAAGCCTGGATCGATCCATTGATATTTTGCACCATCATGACAGTCCGTGTCAGTATCAGGATCACACGCGGGCCAGCAATATTTATCCGGTTCGTCCGGGCAGGGCTGACAATTCGTATCGCCGGAGGAAGAATCACAATAATTATCATCGCTGAAAAACATATTATTCATAGTATCTTCAAACTCTTGATTCTCAATGGAACTGCCAGGATCGATTTCGACTACCATTGCAGAATATTGTCCGTCAGGTTCAAGACGGTCCTCAGGCACATCACACATACCGGTAGTGCATGATGGGTCACAACACTCCTGCTGTATCTCCGTGTAACTTTTAAAATTGAAGAACGCGACAATCTCCTTTATGTTATTGAAGAAATCGATTCCATATTGAATGCCATCCTTAAACTCCTGATCCATCGCAATGCCAGTATCCTGCATATCCGTCATCAACTGCTGCATGTTACTCGCAAGTTTAATACCATCCCCTCGCAACACAACCTCCCTATTTTCAAACGCATTCATATTACACCAGTTTGTATCCGTCACCGGTGCTGAAACAATCTTGGGCAAGCCATAATTTGGTCCAGGGCATTCGGGACATTCAGGCTGGGTAACCATACCCTGAAGATCCGATATGCTCGATTGAATCGCCGCAAGACTGGCATCATAATCACATGCCGGAGCAGGCGGACACGAGAGAACCGCTGCTTCACACACCGGTGCCGGACAAGCGGGACATGTAAAGCTGTCACTCATAGTTTGCAGCTGCGTGCTTATAGTCGACTGGGCATCTGACAGCTGGGCCTCTAAAAGCGTCGTGATCTGTGCTTCGGTCAGTTGACCGTCTGCAATCAGATCAAGCGCTGGCGTAAGTGCCGCAACTGTGTCTGTAACTATAGAAGCTGTATCCAAGCTTGGACATACCGGCTCTGGACATGTAGGAGAAATCTTCTGAACTTCAGCTATAATATCTGTTTTGAGCTTACTCTCTCCATCCTTAAATGCATTGATAGCCGCTATTATTGTATTTTGCGCAACCTGGATATCAGCCTTAGTAGCCAGCGCTGCCATACCAGCAATAACCCTTGTTGCTAAAGCATCAGCCAAAGCATTCTGATCAAGGGGTTGCGGCAAAGCACTTTGCACTCCAGCTATCGCTTCAAGTATCAACCCTGTCCTTGTATCCTCGTTGGTATCGGCAAGAAGAGCAGTAGCATCTACTTTATTTAAAATTGTATTTAACATCGCATTAAAATCGGGGAGTTTTTGATCAAGGGCGTTGTTGAATAATGTTTGTGTCTCAGCAAGGTTACTTGCTATCTGAGCCTCAAGCGCTGCCATACCTGTAGACATCTGCGTTTGCACACCTTGAATTAGGGTATCGAGCTCCCCTTGAGAGATAGCTACACCAGCGAGCGCGGTCTTTATCTCATCGACAGATGCTTGTTGTGGAAGTGCCGCAATCGCATCATTGATTTGTTGATGAACGATATCCTGATTAGCCAACGATAGTTTTATTGCATCCAATTCTGATTGAACGGCAGCAACAATACTATCTCTGTCCGTTACCATCTGATCTTTCAGGCTAGCTTCCACACCATTGATGAGAGTTTCCAGGGCTGACTGAGAAACCAGACTCGAAAGGGCAGTCTGTAATGCAGCTATAGATGTCTGATCTGGAAGTTCGGCGATCGCGTCCATAATCTGTTGCTGCACAAAATCCTGACTTGCCAAAGATGTCTGAATTTTAGCGTATTCAGTCTGAACCGCTGTGATGATTTCGTTCTTGTCCGATGTCATCTGGGTTTTAATCGCGGCCTCTACCGTCCCAAGCAAACTATCCTGCTGTGCTTGAGAAAGTGCCAAATCAGAATTCAATGTCGTCCGCAAACTCGCTAATCCCGAATCAAGATTGATTCGACTTGGAAGTGATTCGATTGCAGCAGATATTGCATCCTGCATAGCATCCTGATCAGCCAATGTCGTTTTGATCCCAGCTAGATCACTTGAAACGCCTGCAACGCTGTTTGAAATACTAGCTAGGTCAGTTTGAATTGTGCTTAGTATTTCATTTTTATCCGCTGTCATCTGACCAGCAAGATCATCTCTAGCAGCATTCACTATACTGCTTATTACTTCTTCAGAAACCACACCAGAAAGAGCGCTCTGCAGATCCGCCATGCTCAGATTGTCCTGAGGAAGAGCAGCAATTGAATCGATAATCTGTTGTTGGGTTACATCCTGCGCATCCAAGGAGAACTGCACTGATGAAAATCCGCTTTGAACTACCTCTACAACTTCACCCTTATCTGCAGTCATCTGATTGCTAAGCCTAACTTCCATCTCAGCTACTATCCCACTCAAGGCCGCCTCGGAAATAATGCCTGAAGAGGAGATGGCTGTTTGCACATCAGCCATAGTCAGCTGTTCTTTGGGGATACCATCGATTGCAGCATTGATTGCGGCGATAATTTCAGCCTTCTGTGCAACCAGAGCTTCATTGTTGGCAGTTGCCTGAACTAAAACTGCAGCTACAGCTGCCTTGAGTTCGGCATCATCGTATGGACTGTATTGACTTAAGAAACCAACGACCTCCAACAGCGAAGCTTCTTGTTGCTCTTCTGTCACTCCAATTTCATTGAGCTTACCCTTCACCTCATCCAAAATGGCCAGGACCTGATTCTGACTCAGCCCCTGTTCATCCACTGCTGTCCGAATGGCAGTCTCTAATCCTATAGTTTCGTTTAACCTTCCCAGTATGACATCGTGAGCTTCGGCATCATAAACCGGCCTATCTGCAAATGCGTCAGCTATAGCGGATACAACCACTTCTCGATCGGAACTCGAAACGTTCAAGCTACTTAGTTGGTTCTGAATTGCCTGAACTGTATCTTCCCTTGAAAGGGGTGTTAGGCCGGTGAGGATAGACTCTCTCAACCTCTCCTCATCAAATTCTGGTGCCTTAACCTCATTCGTCAATGTGACGATATAATCCCTGAGCGCTTGGAATTCCGACGGAAAGCTTTGGTCAGTAAGTGCGTTGAATATTTCACTTCTAAAGTCATCCAGTTGATCTGTAGACATCGACTCCTTGGATCGGATCTCCTCCTTCAGAACCACAAAATCCTCCTGAATCTTTGCAAGTTCACTCAGAAGATCAGGACACTCCGCGGAGACCGTACCCTCCTGTATGGTAAAGTCACCTTGGTTAGCTTCTGAACTTTCGCCGTCGTATGACGTAACGCCGCCAGTTTCGATAGCGCCGCTCCGACAAGCCGAAAATCCGATTACTAAAGAAAAGATAATGATTGGTAATAGATAGAATCTCCTCATAACGCCCCCTTTTTACTCGGTGCAGAACCGAGTACATTATAGGTAAGGCAGTACTCTGCAATTTGGGTACCAAGAAGACCCGAATCAACCGTTGATAATAGTTAATATTTACAATATGTTATCATCTCATAGGAAGGCGGTAAGGATTATCATTATCAGAATGATAGCCCAAGCCGTCAAAGCCCCTATAACTGAGAGGCAGAAAAAAGAAATTGTTATGAATGACTTAATCCATTAAATGGTACGAACATTGGGGGCTGATCAGGTATATAGTCAGTACCAAAAAAAGGGGGAGTAATATGAGAAAAAGAAATATTATGAATGGTTTGGCTGTACTGCTTGTAATCATCGGACTCGCATTCACCTTTTCCTACGCCGGTTGTGGAAGCAGCACAAGTAGCGGGGGAGGGGGTGGTGGGGGTGGTAGTACATGCGACGCTTTTTCAGGTTCATCCTGCGTAGGCGATTGCGATGGTTCCGGATATTCCAACAATGGCGGCACAACTTGCTACTCGGATGATGCATGCACAACCGCGTGCACCCATGATGATACAACCGTAACACAGCTCAAGATTACCAACGTCGGTTCATCTGAGGTTACGATAGGCTTTAAAACGGCAGCTGTCGGTGGTGTGTGTACAAGTGCAGACGAACTTCTGACTGCCGAGGAACTTTCCAACGAAGGATTCTGCTCAGGTTATATAGCAGGTGTAGAGAGCGCCGGGCAGTGTACCTTTACGCTCGATGCTGCCGGTGGTGCTAACGATTCTGTGACTGTTCCTAATCCAGATGGTAAGTGCCTTTCGGGAGGTTTTGGTATCGGAGGCTATGCCTCATGCGGAACGGTGCACTATCCAGATGGATGGACACAGGGTGAATTTACATTCAACCCTCAAATATCTGGTGCCCAGGAGACAGTCGATATAAGCGGTGTTAACGGTATTAATTATGCACTGAGTATAGAGGTTGGTGATGGATGGACCTACGGTCCAGATGTAACGGCAATCTCTACAGTTGGTCCCAATAAAGCGGCAGGCAGTAATGTTGGTAATCCGGGAGTATACCCCGATGGTTGCACTGACTGTATTCAGCTGGTTGGCTCACCGCCGTGTCCGGACCTTACGACACATCCTACATGTAACAGTTCGCGCATCTGCAATGTTTATCGCACTACCGGTGGCCCTGGTGGAACTATAGAATTTAAGGTAGGCGATTTGCTCTAACTATTCTAAAAAATTAAGCGTCGGACGCCTTTCGTGAAAAATTGAAATAAGCGTCCGACGCTTTTTGTATATGTGGGGGGTACGCCATGTTTCTGAAACGCGTCGCAATCTGTTGTTTGGTCGTTTTTTCATCTATTCTTTGCCTGTCTTCCAATATTGAGGCTTCTGAATCAGATTGGGGGGTTTTTGCGGGTGGAACTGTGTATGTGATGCCCTCATCTCATCAGGATACAGGTTGGGAAAATACGCCGG
>JABGOS010000001.1 GCA_018645265.1 Deltaproteobacteria bacterium | reverse complement strand
AGATGCAGTCAGGGCCGAACGTTTCCTATGTCAGATCAAGTCGCGACTACTACAGCTAAAAAGGTGTCCGGACACTTTTTTGTGTCTTATAAGATGTGCGAGAGGATGACGATGGCGAGATCCTCTTTGTTAAGATGGGGAAGGACAGTTTTTTCCCCCGACTTCTCTATTAGAATTGCCTTGCAACTTTTTGAGCCGATAGTCTTAGATGAATTTGCGATAATCCAATCACATCCCTTTGCGTTTAGCTTCTTTCTAGCATTTTTCTCGAGGTCCTTCGTTTCAAGCGCGAACCCGACGATAGTTTGATGGTCGGATCTCTTCTTACAGAGTAGGGCGAGAATATCCTTCGTTTTGTTGAGCTTCAAAATTAGCCCCTTCGCGTTCTTTGGAGTTTTCTTTATCTTATCTTTGGAAATTCGTGGTGAAAAATCCGCAACCGCAGCAGCCATTATTATCACATCATGTCGCTTAGATTGCTTCATCATCTCTTCATGCATCTCTTTCGCTGATAGCACGTTGATTCTTTTTACATCATCAGGTGTCTCGAGATCTACGGGACCAGCGACGAGGGTTGCATTACAGTTGAGGTGAATCGCAGCTCTGGCCAGCGCAAACCCCATTTGGCCTGATGAGTCATTAGAAATATAACGAACGGGATCGATATATTCTCTAGTAGGACCTGCCGCGATGAGGATCCTGAGCGGTTTTGGATTTTTAGATTTAGATGTCATATCATGGTTCTCAATTTGTAATATTATTCTAAAATTGATTTCGCAGTATTAGCTATAGTATTGATTTCGGCAAGTCGACCCTTTCCCTCGTATCCACAAGCGAGCATTCCCTCTCCAGGTTCAATGAAATGATAGCCGTATTTTTTCAGCTTTTCAATATTATCCTGGGTAATCGGGTTTTCCCACATATTAACATTCATGGATGGAGCAAAGAGGACGGGAGCCTTTGTTGCGCAGATGACTGTCGTTAGTAGGTCATTACAGAGGCCACATGCAACTTTAGCTATAATGTTGGCCGTTGCGGGAGCTACGAGTATGAGATCCGCCTTATCCGCTAAGGATATGTGGCGGACGTCAGTTTCCTCAGTCAGGTGGAAGATATCTGTATGTACTGGGTTTCCGGATAAGGTCTGTAGCGTAAGTGGGGTGATGAATTGGCCCCCGGCCTTAGTCAGAATACAATCGATGTTGGCTCCAGCTTTGACAAGGGTTCTCACGAGCTCACAGCTTTTGTACGCTGCAATTCCACCGCTGACGCCCAGGAGAATGTTCTTATTCTTCATCTCCAAACTCTTCATCGTTCACTCTCTTCCTGCGTTTCTTTGACAACCTCTTCTTCTCCTTCTTCGGAAAGAGTTTGTCGCCGTACTCTTGGAGTTTCTCGATATCATCGAAGATGTGATCAACATCGTCATAGTCGTGATCGGATTCTGAGTCAAATTCGCACTGACCTGGCGTATGTTGACGGCATATAACCGGTCGCTTGTCGTAGATCGTGCAGTTGCCCTTCTCATCCAGATATTTGCAGCGATTCTTAACCATCAGATTCCAGGTGTCTTCCTCCACATGAATCGAGACTCCTTGATGGGCAAGTATCCATATATAGTCATCTATTTCAGATCGTGATTCAGGTGGATCCACTTCCACGCAAAAATAACTACAGCAGCGGTTACATTGTTGGCAGGTATTGGTCGAATCAGATTTTTTCTCTTTCATAGGGCGCTTGGCGTATGATAGGTAGCCTCTAGAGTCAACGAAAAACGATAACAACCAACTAGTTATCGTCTTGGAAGGGGATGAAAATGGATCTTACAACGAATGAGAAACAGATTTTGCTCAAACTCGCCAGAGAT
>JABGOS010000130.1 GCA_018645265.1 Deltaproteobacteria bacterium | reverse complement strand
GGAGATGGGCGAGGGTCCTGCGGCATACGGTTCGAGGTTGCTCGCCAGGCAGGCGAAAATGGCGGTCGCTGTCGAAGTAGGCGGTGCCTCCGTAGGTATGCAGGGCGATATCTCAAGAGGATATATAGTCAGGGGTAAGGCATCGGCGCTTCCCTTTTCTGATGAAATTTTTGCATATATACTCGCTAGGCTAGCGACTCCGTTTCAAGGAGATATGGCGAGCGCTATTCGTGAGATCGGGCGGACACTTTTGCCGGGAGGTCAGGGTGTGCTCGTCGATTATCATCCATTCGGCCTCTATAGCAGGCGAGGTTCCGATCGTTTGAGGCCTGCGGTGTCGGGCGTTCATAAGTTTGAGGATTACTATCGTCTTAGCAAGGCGGCGGGGCTAAGGGTTGTTAATGTGAGAGAGATATTCGTAGATGAGAGTATGAGGAAATATTTTTCAGAAAAGGAGATCCAGGCTTATAGAAATTTAAAGGGAACTCCTCTGATAGCATTCCTCTTCTTCTATAAACCGAAATCAAAATAGCTACGGGGTGCGTGATGGACTTCGATGAAAAATTAGATGAGCTCTTCATAGATCTTCCAGAACCTTTGGAGGATGTTGGCAACGCCATCAGCTGTGTTCGCGTTGGTAAGCTTCTTTATGTCGCGGGGGTATTGCCATTTTCAGATGGGAAGATCCAGGCGCCCGGCAAGGCTGGAATAGAACTGCGTCTGGATATGGCGAGGCTTGCTGCCAGGACAGCCGGAGTGATGATGCTCGCTATAGTAAATAAGGAGCTAGGCGGAACTTTGAATAAGGTTCGCCGTATCGTAAAGCTTGATGGCTATGTTGCAAGCGGCGTTGACTATCAGAATCATGCAAAGGTGATAGATGGTGCAAGTGAACTGTTCATTCAGATCTTTGGTAAATATGGAAAGCACGTTCGGACTGCCGTTGGTGTCACGAGCCTTCCTAAGAATGCATCCGTTGAATTGTCGGGAATTTTTGAGATTAGATAATCGTTCAGACTTTGTAGCGTTACTTCCTTCCAATTTCCCTCTCAAACTCACTCACCTCTTTTTTATCAAGCATGTGCTCTATCTTCCTGACGAGGGATCTTAGATGAAACGGTTTTGATACGTAATCATCTGCGCCATGGCTCAAGCCTTCGATACGATCCTCCTGTGCATCGCGCGCAGAGACGATTAATACAAGAATATCGCTTGTGGATTTATCCCCCTTGATACGATTGCAAACTTCGATACCGGAAACTTGTGGCATCATGATGTCGAGAATCATTAAATCCGGTTTTTCTCGGGAAATTGAGTCGAATGCCTCGTCAGCATTATACGCACTATCGACGTCATATCCCTCCTTCGAAAGGAGCTTTGCGAGCACCGCGTGTATCTCAGGTTCGTCATCAACAACTAGAATTCGATAGCCCTTCGAATTAACTGTCATAATATCAAATACTTAGCCGCTGTTGATATCTTCGGTCAAGCTAAAAATGGCAAATTTGGCAAAAAATGGGCTTTTTTAAAAAAAGTGCTTTTGAAATCATACTTTCTCTTGCAGGGGTTCATGACTTGCTTTACACTTCTACTCACTTGGCCTTTGAATGCCAAAAGGTGGTTTTTTTGACCTACTTTTTGATGCTTGACGGGCCAGGGGCAAATGGATAGAGGGGGCAGTCTAGAATACTCTATTGTGGATTCAAGCGGAAATCGGGTCGGGGAAGGAGGTGAAACTCTCCGCGAAATGGCCACTCCGCAGAAAAAACTTACTTATACGGCATCTTCGATATAGCAGTACTCTCTCAAACGTGATGTGAAAATAGTTTCATTGAGCTTTGGGGGAAGGAAAAGGAGAGTAATAATCATGAGAAAATTAATAATAGTAGCATTGGTGCTGAGCGTAGGCTTTATAGCCTCAAACGTCTCCGCCCAGGAAAGATACGTTGGTGGTGGTTTTGAAGCTGCAGGCCATGTCGTAACAGGTATGGGCTATCAGCATAACAACAACAGAGCGAACACAGAGTTCGCACGCGATGGTGACACACTCACATACGCAGGTCCGATTGGTAAATACGTCGGTACCGCTCCGAATAACAGAACAGATCATTTTTCATTCTTCGTAGACGAAGTTGAATTGGATCTCATGAAGTCTTTCGGTGAGAATGTACGTCTCCGTGCAGACCTCGACTTTGCTCGCGTTAACTCAACCGGTATCGGTACAGCAGCATTCGTACTCGAGCAGGCTTATGCAACGGCTAACATTCCGTTGGGTAATGGCATTGAGTTCTTGATGGGTCGTTTCAACGCTCCTATGGGCTTTGAATCAGTTGATGTAGCTGACAACGATCTCGTCTCGAAGACGATCCTAGTTCGCGCACTCCGTCCGGCTAACTTGACAGGTGCAAAGATCTACTATGCTTTCAGTGACTTCGTAGACATTCATCTCTACTCTGTTAACACATTAACCCAGGACACGTTGGTAAAGATCAATGACATGCCTTCTTGGGGTATGCGTCTTGGTTTTAACTGGGGCAGCGAAGGTACAGAGAGCACATTCGGCGTATCCGGATTCTTCGGACCGGAAACCCGCGTATCAAACAAGCATTTCACATTTGGTGGTGACCTCGATTTGAGCTGGTGGGCCACAGAGTCCTTTAACGTCGGTTTCGAAGGTTTATTCCGTCGTGACGATGCTACAACCCAGACATTCGGCGTACTTCCAGGCAGCAACACCGAATATATGGCCGCTCTATTGAACCTCCACTACGTCTTCAGTGATGTATGGGACGGAACACTCCGTGGTACGTATGCCAAGCAGTTTGATCCAGGTAACGGTGGTACGGCAGCAGTTGGTGATCGTGCATGGCAGAACTTGACCGGTGCTGAGCAGACGATTATGGAAATCGCTCTTGGTGGCGCTTATTCAGTAGCTGATGGCGCGAAGTTCAAGATTGAAGGTCGCTTTGACATCGTCAACCCGACCGGTGCCAGCAACACTGAGTACACCTATGGTGCAGTGATGGCATTCGTCTATGACTTCTAAATTGTGAGTCATAAACTAAGGTAATAGGAAGGCCCCGGGGAGAAATCCTCGGGGCCTTTTTTATTACAAGTTATGTAAGGAAAAAACCTCAGTCGTTAAAAAATGCAGCTTACCGATTTTTTTATTTAGTAAATTCCCGCCAGATCTCTTTGAGAAGGTTTGATGGGCGCTTCCACGCCTTGACGGAGAAGGGTACGATGCAACCGCACTTATCGCAGTCGGCAAAAGGACCTATCACGCACGGCCTCTTTACCTTCCCCCATGCGTCGAAAGCGGTTCCATATTTAATGAATACGCAGTTCTTTCCAACCGCCCTATGATGATTCTTGCCCTTCATTAGATCGAATGTCTTTGACGGTGCACCGATAAAATCTCCATACCGTTCCTTAAGAGATTCGAGTTTAGATAAAATTTCGTCGCGTTCATCGAAACTCAACCACACTTTTTCATTTGCACCTTTTATAGGTGTAAAAAAATTAAAGAGTATATGTTTTATATTTGGATGGTTGCTCCACTCTTCCAATAATCCATCTATAGAATCGACATTATGTCTGTTCAGGCAACATGCCAGAACGATCTGCAGGTTTAGCTCTTTAGCGCTCAAGATATTTTTTTTAATTCTATCGTAACATCCGCCGCCCCTTATTTGATCGTGCGATTCTCTGGTGCCGTCTACGGAGATGTGAAACTCCACATCTTTCCAGTCGGGCAGGGGGATCGTTCCATTTGTCACGACCCTATTACTCTTGAAGTACTCTTTACCCTTGGCGATCACCTCTTGCTTCAAAAGTGGTTCCCCTCCAACCCAGGTGCAGCTGAAGAAAGGTTTAGCGGCAGACTGCATTTTTTTAATTTTTTCAAGCCATTCATCTACAGTGAGTTCCGGTCTGTTGTCGCGAGTATAGGAGAAAAAGTAGCAGTGTGTGCAACGAAGGTTGCACTTGCTTGTAACATCTATTGAACAGAAGGTATTTTTGGGCAGAGGTGCTACGGTCAGTGCGAGTCTAGGAAGAACTTTGCCTCTCCACAGCCTGTGCTTCTTTGTAGCCATATCAATTGTGAGATGTAGTAGTTACTCCTTGAGTTTACAAGGTTTTTGGCGATGCTGCACCCAGCTTGACAATGCGGCTGAAATCGGGCACTCCTGAGCATTCAAACTCACTGTAATTTAAGGAATAATACAGTTTGAGATTAAGGCTAAGATTGAAATTTAGGACGTATTTCAATTCTCAACCTCACTCTCGATCTGATTTTTTATTATACTTATGCTTATATCTATTAATCCAATTTGGATAACCCTCGGCCCCATCGTCGCTATCAATGTCATTCTTCTGACATCCTATTTTAGTTTTCAACTAACTGCCGCCAAGAGAAAGAAGATGGTTTTTGAGGGTGCTAAGAATCAGGGGTCTAAGTTTCTTGGCGCCACAACACGTGAGTGGTGGTTTTGGCTTACCGATCCATTTGTGAAGATGTGTGTGCGTCTTCGCATTACGCCAAACATTTTAACTGTAATAGGAACGACAATATCAGCTTCATCAGGAATATTGTTTGCATATGGTTGGTTTGGCTATGCTGGTTGGATGCTGATATTCGGTTCAAGCTTTGACATGTTCGATGGCAGGGTTGCTAGGATGACCGGCAAGACATCACGGTCTGGTGCATTTTTTGACTCTGTTACTGACAGGATAGGCGAGGGTCTATGCTTCTTGGGGCTTGCGGTTTATTTCCATGATAGTTGGATGCTCATATTTGTGATTCTTGCGCTAATAGGTTCAACAATGGTGAGTTACACAAGGGCTAGGGGCGAGGCCTTCAGTGTGGACTGCAGCGTTGGGTTGATGCAGCGTCCGGAGCGGGTTGCATATCTTGGAATTGCATCGATATTTACTCCGATTGTCAGCGAGGGTTTAAAGATATGGTGGGATGTGCCTCTGCCCATTGTCTTGATAGCAGCGCTAATTTTCATAGCTGTAATGACAGTTGTAACGGCTGTTTACAGAATGATCTACATCATGAATGCGCTAGACAGTGATGATGAGCGTGAAAGGGACTCTATTCCACAGATAATTTCCAAACTTACGACGTCGGAGGGTAGGGAGGAAATTTTTGAAAAGGCCAGATATGGTTATGATAGAACGAAGGCTGCTTTTTCGCATGTAGTTTTATTTCACACAGGTGGAATAGATGCGGAGATGCTTCATAGCTTGCTGGATAAAGGTGAACTTCCCAATATATCAAAACATCTCGTTGAACGTGGGGGAAAATATGAAGCTGTCGGTTCCTTTCCATCCACGACGGGGCCGTCTGTAGCCCCCTTCGTGACAGGATGTTTCCCCGGTACCTGTGATATTCCTGGAGTAAGATGGTTCGATCGATCGGTTCCATCTGCAAAGCTTCTTACGATGAATCGCTTCAGAGATTATTTGGGGTGGGGTGCATATGCCATGGATTATGATTTATCGAAATCAGTTCGCACTATCTTTGAATATTCTAAGCAGGCGGCGAACGTCTTCGGAGTTTTGAACAGGGGATGCGGCTTTACTAGGGATCCTGCATTTTTCAGACTTCACAGCAGGTTTCATGAGGCCAGAAAGGAAACGGATCTCGATGCCGCTGATGAGGCTGCCTTTCACTGGTTTGCAACAGCTGTTCGTAGGGAGACTGACTTCGTTCTCTACTCATTTCCACCAATGGCTTTTATGGGCAGAGAAAATGCGAGTGTCGACGAGGTCCGCCATTCCTATAGAAAAGTCGATGAGTACATCGGTCGCGCTGTAGAGTTACTTCAGAAGAGGGGAATGTATGACAGAACTGCTATGATGTTCGTCTCTGATTGCTCACAGGGTGTAAAGGAGAGGAGCCTTGATCTCCCCGATTTATTATCTAAGCGTTACAAGGTGAGTCCCCAAAAGGGTAGAATGAAGGAATGGCATGATTCTCAGTTGATTATGCTTCCCTCCGGCACATCAATGTTCAACATGTACATGAGAAATGGTGATGCTTGGGATAAGAGGACTTTTTTTGAGGATGTGGAGAGAAAGGGTTTAATAGGTTCATTCCTTGAAAAGGATGAAATCGATGTGTTGGCGGGTAGAAGCGTTGAGGGTGGAATAGTAATTCAGAGCAGAAGGGGCAAGGCTCATGTGCTTGAGGATGCTGATGGCAGGGTTACTTACATGATAAAGGGTTCGGATCCGTTCGGATACGATTCAATGCCACAGATCATAAATTCAAATCTATCCCTTGAGAGTTCTATAGATTCGAATTATCCAGATGGGATCATTCAACTTTTACAGCTCTTCCGTTCAAGAAGAGCGGGAGATGTTATCTTGAGTGCATCTGAGGGTGTTTCGCTCGTGAATGATATAAGTAAGGTTGGCTTTGATTCAAAGATTACACATGGTTCTCTGATGAGAAGACATATGCTGCTTCCGCTGCTTTCGAGTGTTCCATTGAACAAAGGCCCTATTCGAACAGCTGATATATTTGCGACGGTGCTTGATATGCTAGGTATCGAGCCAGCTCATTCCTTGGACGGAAAGAGATTGTGTGATCTTGCCGAGGCCTTTCAGAATGAAAAACCAGAAGTGCAGGCATCGTAATAGGGTTTTTCTATTAAATACTTCTAGAAAACATATCCAAATGTTAAATGGAGTCTGCCCTTAGATTCTCCAGCTCTCCTGTCGAGTTTAAAGCCGTAGTCTAAGCGTATCGGACCTACTGGAGTTAGATAACGAATTCCTAATCCTGCAGAGCGCCTAATTGTATTCCAGTTTATTGCCGCATAACTATTTGTGAGACTACCCATATCGAAAAATCCAGCGAGCACGAATTTGCCAAATATTCGCAGGCGTAATTCCTCGTTGAATATCCATCTTAGCCGCGCACCGGTTGCCTTTCCATTTGCGTCAACAGGGCCAAGTGAATCTTCACTGTATCCCCTTATGGTATCATCACCGCCCAAAAAGAGTAGTTCATTCGTAGGTACGCTCACATTCTTTCCGATTGTGAGTATTCTACTGAACCTAAGTCCCGTGCTAAAGGTTACCCGTCTAAATGGACTTAAATCACTTTCCCCCTCCCAGGAGAGTCTAAAAAAATCGGCGCTATCGCCCGCAATCTCATTGAAAATGTCTCCGCCGATAAGTGTGAAAATTCCTTTGGTGGGGTCGGAGAAACTATCCCTAGAATCAAAAGTGGAGGAGAGTGATATTTTAGATATCGTATTATTACGCAAACTGTCAGCATCTGCAGCTACGGAATCTCCGGTTATAAAATAGTTTCTATCCATCTCCCAACGAAAGAGAAAACCAAGGCGTCGATATCTGCGAAACCAACCGATTGCACCTGCCATCTGAATATATGAGTAGGATGGTTTTTTCTTATACTGAACCCATGTGTTTGTGGTCATTTCTAAGCTGGAACCTAGAAAGCGCGGGTCATGCCATATGAGCTCTGCTCTAGTGAGATCCCGACCTCCCGTCAGATCGAGGGCGTTTGTCTTCGCCCATCCGAATGCGTTGACGTTTGTAAATGTGAGGGACCCTGTGAACTGGTCATCTGTCGAATAGTTGAAGCCGAGGTCGACCATGAAAGGTCTCTGCTCTTCTACCTTAACTCTTAAGGGAATTATCTTTCGGCCCTCTTCTAAGCCTATTGTAGAAACATTTACTGAAGTGAAGGGGCCGAGCCTTCTGATGTTTAGCTGGCTTTCAATTACCTTTCGATAGCTGAATCGATCTCCCTCTCTCAGGCTCATTGCCTGCTTTATCGCTTTTTGGCTGGTGAGTACATCACCAACTATCAAAATTCTGCCGATCTTAACCAGCGGACCTTCCAAAACGTTAAAGTTAATTACTGATTCGGAGTTTTCCTGGTCTATCTCCCAGTTTGCCTCTACCTTTGCATATGGATAGCCGTTGTCGGAAAGGAATAATTCGAGTTTTTTGCGATCTTCATCCACACCCGGTTCATTGAAAGGTTTGTTCTCCCGTGCGCCAATAGATTTGAGGAGCCGTTTTTTAACAAAAGATATCATTCCATTGAAGTTTATTCTTTTGACGATGATTTGTTTTCCAGCGTCGATAGGTATCGTTACATCCAATGCGTATCCCTGCGCGGTTGGTTTTACCTCCCACTCACCAATGGATGGATTGAGATAGCCGTGCTTCTTAAGTTGAGATTCAATGGATTCGTCGTCGTCTGATATGTATTCGGGATAAAAAGCGCCACTTCTGTTAAACGACATTGTCTTGTTGTGCATCTTTTGCTGCAAGGCTTTGCTGCTCACATCGTCAGTGCCCTTGAAATTGACAAATCTGATCTTTTTGGGAGTGCCAGCATCAATATCGAATGTGATTTGAATCTGTCCATTTTTCAGAAGCTGCTTGTCACCGGAAACTTCAGCGTCTGGATAACCCTTTTTTCTCAGAAGTTTTCTTACTTCATCACAGCTCATTTCTATTTCAAAATCATCAATTACACCTTCTTCGATGATCGTTACGCTCTTTTTAAGCTGCTTTCTGCTGATATGGGGGCTACCCACAAACTTGAGGATGACATGTGGCCCCTCATGAATATCGATAGCCAGATCCACCTTACGCTTTTCGAAATCAAATAGTTTCTCAATTACTTTGATTCTGATTTTTGGATAACCATTTCTTTGATAGAATTCCTTGGTATTACGAATGGCATCTCGCAGCCGTCTCTCGGAGTATGGCTTAAGGGGATTGATTTCGGATACAATTCTTCCCTTCGGAAAGACCTTGGGACCCTCAACGACTATCCTGTTGTATCTAAGCTGTTCGCCCCTTCTGATGTGATAGATGATTTCAACGCCATTTACCTCTGGAACGGGGATTATCTCAGAGAGCACCTCCGTATTGAGATATCCCTGACGTTTGTAAAAAGCTTTTATCCTATCGACCTGTTCGTCAACCCTATCGGGTACATATACATCTCCGGCGTGAAGACTTAAATATTTGCGTATCCTGTTTTCAATGTATGGATAATTGCCGGTGATGTTTACCGATTCAACGATTATCGCCTCTTCGAGGTGAAACCTTATAACTACGCTACTATCGACAATTGATGGGCTGGCCTCCATTACATCGAAAACACCCCATTTTCTAAGATAGCTGAGAGAATCATCTAACTCCTGGAATGAAAACTCATCGCCAGGTTTAATAGGAATGACATCCCGCACAACATCTTCGGAGATGGTGGTGAGACCAGATATATTTACCTTCGATACGTATTCTGCGCGAAGCTCGAGAGGAACGCCTAGAAGGAGGATGAAAAGAAACGATGTTAAAATATATTTGTGCATTTAACCTGGGTTACCTATTTATTTATCTTATTCTGAAGCGCAATAATCCGCTAAACTCTGATTTTTGATCCGTCGATCTTGCACCTCTGATTAGAAGATTATCTGTGATCAGGTATTCTGCTATTACAGTTTGTTCAGCCTCATCTGTATTAATATCGGTAGCAAAGTTTATGCTCAATCGGTCAGAGAGCTGTTTTCCCACATATAGTCTTGAAACATGCGATTTGTCAGGATCTGAAGCCTCAAGTCTGAATACATCTAAGTGGGTATATTTCGTTACAGGTCTTTCCACCACGCTCGTTACTGATTTGGCTACGAGCGATGTGGTCATATCTCCCCTGTCGTTACTAGTGTAGTAGTCTCGTTCATTTTCAGTCATGCCAAAGAGCATCAGCGATACCACATCCCTCTTTTCCAGAGGACCGGATGGAGATGTTGCTGATAGATCTAGGGTGAGGTTGTCCGTTGGCCCATGAAGAACGATGTTGATGTTGTATACGCCCAGCTCCCTTTGACCATGTAGCTCAACATACGGTTTTTCGTAATCGGCTCTGAATTCAATGAATCCCTTGTTTATCTCAAAGAGAATGCCAAGATAGTCTATCTTACCCTCGTTGCTAGTGATGGAGCCGGAGACGATCGGTTTCTTCCTAGTTCCTTTAATATCAACATTGGCGCTCAGGTAGATTTCACCCACGTTATTCTTTATCTCAAGATCACCTGAATTTTGAACGTGAAGGTCTAGCTTGGGATCGAAGAGGTCATCGATACCCCCCTTTTTTGCAGGAAGCTCCTCTGATCGATCCGCCGTCAACTTATCGATGATGTTGAAATCACGTGTATACTTTCCATCAAGTATGATGATGTTTCCAGAGAGATGCGGTTGCGGAAAAGCACCTTTTAGAGCAAGAGCCCCCTCAAATTCAATATTGAACTCCCTATCCTTCGTCCTGTAGCGCATCGCATCGCCAACTAGGGAGATATCTGCAAACTTTGGTTTGAGTTCTGCGTGTTCAAACCAACCTTTTAATTTAAGGCTTCCATCTTCCGATGTAGCGACGATATCCTCAAAGCTAACCTTATGCCCGTTGAATTTGAGCGAGCCCGTAAGGTTTTCCAGAACCAGCTGGACGTTTCTAAGCGTGAGATAGTTTTTGTTGAACTTGATGCTTCCAAATAATTGTGGGTTTTGGGCGTGGCCACGAACATTGAGATCGACATCAATAGGCCCGTTGCCGCCCCTGATGAAGCTTAAAAATGGTTTAAACACTGCCAGTTCAGCATGTCCCTTAATCTGTAGATCAACAGGACCATCAGCTGATATGCTTCCATTTACGATGGCATTCTGATTCTTATCGGCTTTATTCCAACTTATATCTTTGATTTTCCAGCGCTTTGCGTGTGACATATAGTAGAGATCAAGGTTCAGATCTGGGATCGGAGCTCCGTAGAAGTGGACCTGGCCGGGCGATATGTCCGCTACGATTTCTCCTGATGTATCAGTTGGAATTCTTAGCAGTGCAAGATCCAGATCATGAAAGAGGAGCTTTCTTCGCGAAATATCGATCTTGGCGGAAGCCCTTTCAAAATTAATATTTTTCCAGCTGCCATTTCGAATTTTTGCGAAGGCCTCCCCTTTGATCGCTTGGCTGGGCCCTACGAACTTAACGGTTCCACTTCCATTTCCTTTCAGGCCATACGCTTGCAGCGATGTTTCCATCGGATGATTATCCAGCTTAGCCTTTAAGGTGACATCCTTGTGTCTGAGTTGACCCTTAACTTTGGGGCCGAATGCAATTTCGAGGTGTGACGTGCCTGTTTCACGTTCCTCAGAGATGATAGTATTATCTAAAGTGAGTTTGTTGTATGTTGCGCTCAGTTCGGTCTTTATCACAGGAGCTGTAATCTTGTTCCAACCGCCATCATACGTTGTGCCGGATACTTTAGCCTCAAACTTTTTACCCCAGCCCTTAAAGGTTCCACTGCAATCGCTTGCACCAAAAATATTTGATAGATGTGGATTTCTGAATTTATCGAATATGAACTCTATGGGAAAGCGCTCTCCCTTGACCTGAATATCGATCAGCTTGGCCTTTGTATCTATC
>JABGOS010000129.1 GCA_018645265.1 Deltaproteobacteria bacterium | reverse complement strand
ACGGATCTGTTCTGAACGTCGCCCTCTCAAACACACCATCGTCGAAGTAAAGTGTATATACAGTTCCAACTCGCGATTCAGCGCTGAAGCGAAAATTTATCCCGTTTATCTCGACCTGATGCGATCTATCAATGACAACCGGGTAGCCCCTAACATCCTGCTCGCTGACCTTCGCTATATGATAGAAACGACGGTTCTGCCCATCCCAGAAGAGCGTGCCTACGTAACGATGTTTTGTCTTGTCGAAGAGATTCAGCGCTTGAAGTCCGTTTACGATAGCCGGACTAGCCAGAATCTTTCCACCCACATACCCCTTCTGGACCTGAGAGAAATGTGACAGATGAACTGGCACAGCGACCCTGCCGATTTCAAGCATCGCCTCACCATGTTTTCTACCGAGCGAAAGTTCAGCATAACATTCCGGAATTTCACCCGCCCTCCCTACTATCCATGGAGCGAGCATCTCTCCAAAGGTTCGCCTATCGACTAGCCTCCTTTCCGCAAGAACGCTCGAGGATCTCCCGAGCATTATATCCCACAGGTTGATCCTAGTTTTGACACGCTCTCTGCCATCGCCGCGCTCTCCCAGCCTCGCTGCTACTCCATCCACAACACAAGGAGATCCATCTGCGTTTAGAAGAATACCTCTGTCATCGAAGCGACAGAACCAAGATTGTCCAACCGGAGCCTCGAATCTGATCATCTGCGGCGAAAAGTGCACAGCACATCCACCATCCAGGATCATGGAGTTGACCGAATTTCCACCATATACGGAGAACTTCAGGCAGCTGTAACTCAGCTGCTGTCCTGGCGCCTGAAGATTTATCGTCACCGCATTCATTGAATTGGAAGAATGCTCAAAATTCCCAGCCAATCGCAAACGTTTTTGTTATACGAACCTTACCCTACATATAAATAATGCCGTAATTTTAGGCTGTTATCTCACTTGCAGCCCTCTAAAAATATGTGTAACAAGGGGCCTCATGGTTAAGAGAATCGACGCATATGAGAAGGTAACCGGGAAGGCCATTTATGCCGATGATCTCAAATTCGATCGTATGTGCTACGCTGCGCCACTTCATTCTGAATACGCAAGTGCGAAGATCCTCGATATCGACACAAGTCGAGCGCTGGCATTCAAGGGGGTCATCGAGGTCATAACGGCAGATGACGTGCCAGGTTCTATCAGAGTCGGTGGCCTCGTTCCTGATCAATATGTGCTCTCTGATAGAGAGGTAAGGTTCTATGGCGATGTAGTCGCACTTGTCGTCGCCGAATCGGCAGAAATTGCACGCAAAGCTCTCTCTCTGATAAAGGTTGATTATAAACCTCTGAAACCGATTCTATCTCCTCAAGATGGCCTCAATGCAAAACCTGTTCATGATTTTCAAAAAAATAATGTAGTTGAGCACTTCAAGGTTCGTCACGGCGACACGAAGAAGGGATACAAGGCTTGCGAATCAATAGTCGAAGAGGACTTTGAAACACAATTCATCGAACACTCCTACATGGAACCGGAATCCTGTATAGCGATCCCAAATCCTGACGGTTCAGTGACAGTTCATGGTGGCATGCAGCATCCATTTACGACTCGCCGATATACTGCAAAAGCGACGGGACTCCCCCTGGCAAAGGTGCAGATTATTCAAACCACTCTCGGCGGAGGGTTTGGAGGTCGTGATGATACCATAGCTGTCATCTGTGCACGTGCAGCGATTCTTGCACTAAAGGTAAATCGTCCCGTGAAGATTACATATACGCGCGATGAGTCGATGCGTGAAAGTTATAAACGCCATCCGTTCTTCACGAAATATAAGGCCGGCATCGATAAAAATGGAAAGTTCAAGGCGATGGATGTGGATTTTCTTGCCGATGCAGGTCCGTACTGCGCAGTCTCCCCATTCGTCATATGGAGACCTACCGTTCAGTGCACCGGTCCTTATATCGTTCCAAATGTAAGGTGTGATTCTCGCGCGGTGTATACCAACAACACACCAACCGGAGCGATGCGTGGATTTGGAACACCGCAGCAGGTCTTCGCAAATGAATCATTCGTAGATATCTGTGCCGAAAAGGCAGGTATGGATCCTCTAAAATTCCGAAAGTTAAACTTCTTCCGACAAGGCGTTACAACACATACCGAACAGAAATTTGATAAGCATAAGGTTTCTATAGAAGAGGTTACCGATAAAGCGCTGAAGGAGATCGATTGGAAGAAAAAGTTCAAGATCTGTTCCAGAGGCAAACCTGACAAATACGACTATCTATTTGGAATTGGATTTGCGACGAGCTACCGAGGAGTATCCTTGGGCGCTGAAGGTAATGACTTCTGTTCCGCACTAGTAAATATCCAACCGGATGCTTCGATACTTTTGGAGGTCGGAGTGTCAGAAAATGGTCAAGGCCTAAAGACCGCAATGGTTCGCATCCTAGCGGGCGAACTGGGTGTAGAGGATGAGAGAATTCATTTCATCGACACGGATACGAGTTCGATTCCCGATGGAGGGCCTACAGTAGCATCGCGCGGAACACTCGTAGGCGGTAACGCTGTTGTCGACGCTGCTAAGGGAATCAGAAAGATGATGCGCCCTGTGTTGAAAGAGTTGATAGGTGCATCGAAAAAACAATACCTATATAAATCTGGAAAAATAAAGAACCCTGACACGAAGAAAAGCGTTTCCTTTGAAAAGGCCGTGCTAGCCTGCCATAATAAAAAAATGTACCTGCATGCGCTCGGCACATTCTCTGGGCCCGATGTAGGATGGGACGAAACACGTGGACGCGGCAATGCATACTTCACATACGTCTACGCCTGTCAGGCGTGTGAACTCACTGTGAATGCCAAAACCGGCAAGGTAAAGGTCGGCAAGGTGGTCGCGGCACATGAAGTTGGAAAGTCGATCAACCCACAGATGTCAGTTGGTCAGATCTTCGGCGGCATCGTAATGGGGCTAGGCTTCGCCCTTACGGAACAGGTCAGACACAAGGACGGCATCATTCAGGATGTAAATTTTAATACATATAAAATTCCAAGATCTATCGACGCACCGGAGATGACTGCTATACTAGTAGAAAATCCAGATCCGGCAGGACCGTGGGGTGCAAAGTCACTCGGTGAACCGACGAATGAACTAATGGGAGCCGCCGTTGCTAACGCAATTTACTACGCAACTGGTGTGAGGTTTAAGAAAACTCCGATAACGTCTGATGATATTAAGAAGGCTATATGTTCAAAATAAATGTTAACAATAAAGAGCATAGCGTCTCGTGCACTTCAGATCGAATCCTGCTTGATGTATTGCGCGAGGATCTACGCCTCACCGGCACGAAGCGCGGTTGTGACATCGGGGTCTGTGGAACCTGCACAGTTTTAATCGATGGTAAAGTTCGCCGCGCGTGCAAAGTTAAAATAGGTGATGTCGCCGAAGGAAAGGTTTTGACGATTGAAGGCTTATCTCAAGTCTGAAAACTCCACCCCATCCAACAAGCCTTCATAGATTGTGTCGCTATTCAATGTGGATTCTGTACACCAGGCATGGTCTTAGCAGCGAAGGCCCTACTCGATTCAAATAAAAAACCCTCTCGCGAAGATATTAAAAAAGCACTCGCCGGAAATCTCTGCCGCTGTACCGGATATCAGCAGATATTTGAGGCAGTAGAAGCGGTGGCAGCTCAAGCAAACCGTAAATAGACATTCAGCATCAACCATTAATAGACTTAATTGCTGGCCGTTCCTAGAGGTAACGGAACTACTGGGGCAATCTTAGAATGAATCACATTTATCGATTGGGAATCCGAACAGTTCTTCCATGCATTTGAAGATTCAGGTCTCCCCTCAGAGGATCTACACAGCATTGCACCATTATAAAAAAGATGAGGGGCCCGCCTCTCCGACATCCTCTTATTACCATCGGATGATACAACGCCATCATTATCTAACGGTATCACCATAGCTTCCAGCTGCTCATCTTGTAAATTTGAGATTCCTAACAGTCGATACTTCTTGATACCATCCCCTTTTACTTTGGTAGATACAGTAAGGGTCCAACCACGCAGCTGAAGAAATTCCGTTCTGCGTTTGTTCTTATCAGATGTTTCCGAAAAATCATCAAGGTTGGGCTCTCGTTTTTTAACAATACCGTATCCAGCTAACTCAACAGGATTCCGCTGCTCCATATCTTCCATAATTTGAGTAGTAGCCCTACCTATCTTCCTAAAGAGTTTTCTCTTCCTTCTACTACCTGGACTTGCTGCTTCAAATTCATCCATTAGCGCAACTATTCTCTTCGCTTGACCATCAATATCTCCGGGTGCTGTAACAGTCGGTGCTACACTCCGAACTCTCCGTTTTCTTCCAGATATCAATGAGGCCAGATTTCTATCGGGCGTTTGTTCCTCCGACACTCTATCCTCCATGCACATTTGCGCAATTCTATCATACCTCTGATAATCCTGAATAAGCTTACAGCAAGGATAATTAGGATCATCGCAGGCAACCACCTTTGCCAACTCCATTCTCTCAGGATAGTATATGTCATTGTCATCCAGACCTATCCAAGCACATGATTCTATTAACTTATCAACCATCACGCCCCCTCACTCATTGTTATTTTAATTTTGATACAGGTGACAAACTATACAACCAATCGACTGCATATACATGACATGTTTAGATATGCTTAATATTATATTGAGCGTATATCAATATACTCTTATAAGACGCAAGTTTGATTGTCCAGTGAAAATTAACGTTATACGAACAATGATCGATCAATGGAACACCTTAAAACAATAATTACTCAATATATTCATATAGATGTAGCCGTAACAGCACAGAAGTAATTTACTAGCAACAATTTTCCCCTCAGGGCGATAAGACAATTAGTGAAGATCACAGCCACAAATCCAGCACTCCAGGGATTACCAAGCACAGGACTTGCAACCACCTCAACGACAACTGCCGCTGGCACAGCATTTTCACTTGCCCCCCCACAGGTAACCCTTGCAAGGCCGCCACTTTCAACCAGATTGGTTGCTGGAGTAGATCAATTCCTTGAACGCGCTAGTTCCAGATTTGGACCTCAGTTTGCGATGGCTGGTGGCGTAATCGAAGGAGATCAATCGCCAGGGTTTCTTCAGTCAAATATAGTCGCAATGACATCGGATGGCGTAACATCCACCGGCAGCACAGCGGCATCGCCTGAGCCTATACAGCTTTATCCCCGCACCAGCAGGGACAGGTTACTGCCGAATGATATCGTATTTCCATATATAGGACCCGACAGCAGGGAGCTGGGCTTGGAATTAAGGGGAATTGTTAATCGCAACAATTTAGGACCCAGCGATCTCGATGACTTCTTCGCAACCTTAGTGCGCGAAATAGGAGCTAGAAAACCAGGTGAGCAGATAACTGCCCTAGAAATTGGATTCGGATATCGTGAGGAAAACATCGACGCCCTTCTGGGAATGAAAGTTGCTGTAACAGCCACCGAGGCGAATTATGAACATGTCAGCAGCGCAAACAGAAGGCACTTCTGGTCGCGAATAAGAAAAAGATTCCGAGCCTACACCGCATCCAAATTCAACAGAACCATAGCCGAAGATTCACCCAAATTCGATATCGTAATATTAAATCTACCCTTTCCAAGAGAACATGTAAGAGATGCTGTTCTTGGAGTTGCAGACAGGGTGGTGGCACCCGGAACATTCGTAGTGTTATCCAGCGACGTAGCCTTTATGTATTTTCCCCATTTCTGGTCAAATAAGGATGAATGGGAGACCGTATTATTGGAAAGAAATCTACCTGAGCCTCTGATGCTTACTGCCAACCATAATCGTCACGGCAGAATAGGCATTTTTAGAAAGAGGATATGAATATGAGAGCATACGCTGAAGTTAGTCCCATCTCTGCACTGATCGCACAGATTGAAGCTAGAGTAGATCACAAACACTACGCACGCAGACATCTAAGAGCAGTTTCGCCTCTCGATAAGTTGTAAATTTATTTCAACTTATAATTGACTACAGAAGAGATTATCACCTATAGCCATTATATGGCTGACAATCTATCCAAAACGGTAATTCTGAAATTCGGTGGTACAAGCGTAGCTACCCGTGAACGATGGGAGACAATAGCGCAGATCGCATCCGATCGTTTGAAAGAAAACTTGAGACCGGTTATCGTATGCTCTGCTGCTGCTGGCGTATCTGATATGCTGGAGGAGCTTCTCAAATGTTCAGTCAAAGGCGATTATAATGATAAGCTATCATCCCTTCAAAAGCTCCACAACGATCTTGCCTCAAATCTCAGTGTAAGCTTCGACGTCATATCCGAACATATGGATAGCTTAGGTCACCTGCTTGAGGGGATATCCAAAGTGGGCGAAGCAACACCGAGAGTTCGTGCAAAGGTTATGGCACATGGCGAGCTGATGCTGACGAAGCTTGGCGCTGAATTTTTGAACGCCAAAAGCATCGATACAAAATGGCAGGATGTTCGGAACTGGCTGACTGCCGAGAACATCCCGCTCTCATCTGACTATCGACGGTTTGGAAACGCTTCCTGCGGACACGATCCTGATAAAAATCTCCAAGGGAATAATGATGCGGGGGTTATCATCACCCAAGGATTCATCGCTAATGACAGCGAAGGCGAAACTGTTCTGCTCGGACGCGGAGGTTCAGATGTCAGCGCTTCCTATCTTGCAGCAAAGCTCGGAGCGGTGCGCTGCGAAATATGGACCGACGTGCCCGGCATGTATACTGCCAATCCACACAAGGTCCAGTCAGCGCGTATTATCAAGGCTCTCGATTATGACGAAGCACAGGAAATCGCATCGCTGGGCGCGAAAGTCCTGCACCCAAGATGCCTCGCTCCTGCAAAACGTTATGGAATTCCTATCTATGTAAAGTGCATGCAGAAACCGGATATCGAAGGGACGATCGTTTCCTCTTCAGCGAAGAATACATCCGGCATCAAGGCTATATCGATGAAGCACGGTATCAACCTGATATCAATGGAGAGCGTAGAGATGTGGCATCAGGTGGGATTCCTAGCCGATGCCTTTAACTGTTTTAAGGATCACGGCGTATCCATAGATTTAGTATCCACATCAGAAACTAACGTCACAGTATCGATCGACCAGGTCACCGGCGGACATGACCCCGAAGTCGTGAAGGATCTACTGCGCGATCTCCAAAAGTTCTGCAGGCCTAAACTCATAGATTCGTGTGCATTGATAAGCCTCATCGGAAGAAATATAAGAGGCACGCTGCATAAACTTTCGCCCGCCTTCGACGTCTTTGAAGAGAAAAAGGTATACCTCCTCTCTCAGGCAGCTAACGACCTGAACCTCACCTTCGTTGTAGATGAGGATGAGGCGGATCGTCTCGTCAGAAAGATTCATACGGAACTCATTCCGCGTGATGAAAAACACAGCCAACTGGGGGATAGCTGGAATGAGACGTTCGGCGAATCCGAGAAGAGCGATGAGACTAGGAAGTGGTGGATGGATAGAAGCAACGAGCTCCTCAAGATCGCTTCTGAAGAGACACCCCTGTACGCGTATGATAGCAATACGATAAAAGAACGGGTCAAGGATTTGAAGGATGTAAAGGGTGTCGATAGGATTTTCTATTCCCTAAAAGCAAATCCGCATCCTGATATTTTAAATATTATTAATGATGCAGGCCTTGGATTCGAGTGTGTCTCTTTTGCGGAGGTTCTTCATACAAGAAAATGTTTTCCAAAGGTAGATCCTGGCAGAATTCTCTTCACACCAAACTTTGTTCCTCGTAAAGAATATGAAGGGGCAATGGAAATAGGTTGTCATGTAACGTTAGACAACCTCTACCCACTGAAAATATGGCCTGATATTTTCAAAGGTAAGGATATATTGGTACGCGTCGATCCCGGTGAGGGTTTCGGCCATCACAAATTCGTCCGTACCGCAGGTTCAAAGTCCAAGTTCGGAGTATCATTCGATGAACTGAACGAGCTACACGATATTGCCACAAAAAATAAGACTCGGATCGTAGGCCTCCACGCCCACGTCGGCAGCAACATCCTAGCACCTGACACATGGGCAAACACGGCAAAGTTTCTATCCAAAGTTGCCTTGGATTTTGCGGATGTAAAATATCTGGACCTCGGCGGCGGTTTTGGAATAGTGGAAAAACCTGGCACGAAGCCTTTGGACACCCACCAAGTGGGAGATAGGTTGAGTGAACTTAAGAAAGAACTTTCTGATATTGAGATATGGATCGAGCCTGGCAGATTCGTCATTGCTGAGGCGGGCGTCCTCCTGGCTAAGGTCACGCAAACCAAAACGAAGGGAAACTACTCCTATATCGGAATTGATGCGGGAATGAATACGCTCATCCGCCCATCTCTCTACGGATCATTTCATGAAATTGTAAATTTGAGTCGCCTGGGCGATGATCCCGATACGGAGGCGAACATTGTGGGCCCTATTTGCGAATCGGGCGATGTACTCGGATACGACCGTCAGATAGCTACACCCACAGATGGCGATATAATACTCATAGCTACTGCCGGCGCGTATGGCAGCGTTATGAGCTCTGAATATAACATGAGAAAGAAAGCCACAGAAATGATAATCTGACCAAAAAGTGTCGGACACTTTTTGGGACTTATTGCGAAAAGGTGTCGGACACTTTTTTATGCGAGTGGGTATTCTGCTACGAAGGTCGTGCCATCCTTCTTATTTGATGTGAAACTGAGTTCCCCGCCTAGATAACGTTCCGTAATGAGTTTCATACTATATGCACCCCAACCATGGCCTTTCCCCTTTGTGGAGAAGGCTCTGTTGAAGAGCTGCTTCTGAACATTCTCATCCATACATGCAACGTTATGAATTTTGAATACTACTGAATTGCCATCCATGTAACAACCTGCCTTTACAATCTCGCCCTTTTCAGTTGCCTCAAGAGCGTTCTTCAGCATATTGCCAAGCACTCTGTATAGAAGAAACTCGTCATTTTGAAAGGAACATGAAATAGAATCTGCAAACACCTCAACTGTTTTACCAGCAGCATCTGGATGTTCATTATACTCGGAACATAACCTCTGCAGTAAATCGAGGGATTTGATCTCCACCTTATTTACTGACAACTCGCCTTTCTCAGCATTGAGAAGCGTCCTCTGATCCAAAATCTCCTCGATCAGCCTTCTTACGGCAAATAGGTTTTTACCGCACATATCCTTAAGTTCAGTTGGAACCCTATCCTTCAAGATATCCGCAAAATGTAGAACGACGTTGGCCGTATTCAAGACATCGTGAAAGAAAATCCTTTCAAGCGCATGCCTCCTCTTTGAATCACCAACATCCATCATGCTACACAACACGTACTTTGAACCACCTATACTCAAAGGGTAAGTCCTGATTTTATATATATCGCTGCGACCCCTCTCCTCGGGTGTCAGCAGGTATTCCATCTGAATCTCCTCACCAGAAATCGACGCTAGAGATGAGATCAAGAAGCCACACAAACTACATGAACTATCGGTACCGCACCTATTCCCTTTACCCGCAGAATACTGACATCGAATGATCTTTCCAAAATCCTCCCCCAGAACATCTTCGATACTCCGCATGCCGATCTTATTCAGGAACACCTCGTTGCCATACAGAACCTGTAGACCATCATTGATGACAAAGACCATCTCATAGAGATCATCGATCACATACTTGAGAAGATAATTTCCGAAGAGCTCCTTATTAATATCCTTCGCCTGCAACACAGCAGCACTTCGGCTGTACACCTTTAGATCAGGAAGCTTCTTAAGAATCTCAACATCACTTCTATTCACACTCATCATCACTCCATAAATAATGCCATTAAGAGTACGCTTTATAGGGAGGTCTCTGAGGATTTGCAATGATTAAATAATTGCTTCACCAACATTTAACTTTATAAAACAATGTATTACACAACAAGGAGAGCGCACACCCTCTGCAAATATCAAGACTCTACACTTTATGAAGAAAGGTCGATTACCCAGCCATTATTAAGCTGGGCTTTATCAGGAGAATAACGCCGAGTATAATCATGATGAAACCACCAATAAATTTCACCACCTGCACCTCGCGTTGCGAAACATTCCTGGATCTGAGAAGAAAACCCATGACACCAATGGTTATCATCAGAGGAAGAACATAAACGATATTATATAAAACTAAATAGAGATAATAATTAACACTTCCATCAACATACTTGCCTGTTAAAATACCCGTATAAATAATAGGAAAACCGGCAGTGCAGGGCAGTTCCACCAGAGATGAAAAAACAGCTAGCATAGCAGCCGCGGCGATGAGAGCCGGAATCTTCTCACTGACAATGATCTCCTTCATGCGCCTCGCCCTTCTATACAGAGGACCTTTATGCCTATCCTGTATGGTCAGTGAAACGCCCTTCTTGAAAAAGAAGAGTTCCTTGCAGTTTATAATACCGGCTACGAGCGCAATAATCGCAATCGCTACCCTAAGAGGAGTTACAAATCCAATATATTTAAAGATATTTAACCACGCCGCCATGAAGAGAAAATAGAATATCGCCACCACAAGAACGAAGGTATATCCCACGATATAAATCCTGCCCCTGGATTTCGATGCTGATACTAAAAACCCAAGCAAGAGAGTAAGCACGAACAGATTGCATGGATTAAAGCCGTCGACTATCGCAATTATAAACGTAAAGAGAGGCAGAGGAAGGCTTCCACCCATCCTATCCAACGCATCCGCTGGAACATATTTCGCACCAAAAAAGAGACCCGCTATAATAGCAAGCCCCAACAGTGCACCAACCAACGTCATCCAATGTTTATTAGAACGGCTAAGAGCATTCATAGATGATCATTTCCTCTGTGAAAGAATGTCGCCATATTTGTCTGTATATTTTCCGCCGACATATGCTTTGCAATCGAGGATCAGTGTCGGAACATATTGAATACGAATACCGGCGCCCTCCAGGACTTCTCGACCCTCATCGGTTGAGGTGTCCACATTCTCGTAGATATCACCCAAATTCCTCTCCTTGACGATCTTCTCCAGCTTCGGAAGCGCCTTCTTGCAGTGAGGACAATGAGCTGAGGTCACAAAGACCATCCTGCCGCTGAGTTGTCTAAGCTCACAATCAGGGATATCCATATCCGCCTTAACTATAACATCATCAAAGCTATAGGGATTCGCCGCCTCCTTTACTCCCTTTTTATCCACTTCCTCGCTCGGCCCCGAGCAGGAAGCCAAAGGAATTATGAGTATTGAGAGTAAAACCAGACCCACCTTCTTTGATATTATTTTTTTCATAGTTTTTGGATTCTACACCAGTATTTAAAATGCATCAACATCGAGTTTTTGGCCAGCTACATAGACCGATTCGATGGCCCTTCCGTCCCCCCTATACATAAGCAGAGATGCCAGTTCGTCGGTAACCATGTCGCCGAGTCTGTATTTTGGATCTATACCACTTATATCCATAACGGAGAAATCGGCGAATTTACCTCTCTCCAGATTGCCTATATCCTCATCCATCGAAAGTACCTTAGCCCCCGCCAGCGTGGA
>JABGOS010000142.1 GCA_018645265.1 Deltaproteobacteria bacterium | reverse complement strand
CACAAGAAATACAATTGATATTTATCATAAGGTCCTAAAGGGAAAAAATAAGAAAAGATAAACAGTTTTCAAAAAAGCCGGATATTGTTAGAGGATTTTCTCAAATAATATCCGGCTTTCCTATATCCATTTTTTACAAAAAGTGTCCGACACCTTTAATTGCTTTAAGCTAACTTTGCCAGCTCTGAGACAAAGTTTTCACCCCATCTGTAGATATTATTCTCTTCGACAATCTCGCGAAGTCTGCGCATTCTTCTCCTTCTCTTCGGCTTAGGCATCGAAACCGCTTCATGTATGGCGTCTGCAAACCCTTCAATGTCATACGGATTGAATATCACCGAATGCTCGTCAAGTTCCCTTGCAGCACCTGTGAACTTCGAAAGGAGCAAAACACCATCCTCGTCACTTCTGCTGGCAACGAACTCCTTTGCGACGAGATTCATTCCATCATGCAATGAACTCACAATGCAAACATTGGCCATCTTATAAAATGCCAACACCTCGGGATATGTAAGGTTACGCCTCAAAAAGACAATGGGTGTCCAATCGTCAGTGGAATACTTCCAGTTTATCTCATCCACCAGCTGGTTGATCTCGTCATTTAAACTCTTATAGAGGCCAATGCGAATTCTGGAGAGGGCTCCCATCTGGAGATAGACGAAGTTACGCACCATATGAGGATATTTCTCCAGAAACCTATCTACAGCTCTAAGCCTTTCCGGGATACCCTTTGTATAATCTACACGGTCCACACCTACTGCGATATATTTACACTTCGCCGGCAACGATCGCTTCGCATCCTGGATCACTTCATTATAGGAGTAATCCTTTTCTGCATCTTTACCTATCATCTCTTTATCAACGCTGATCGGAAAATCTAGGACCTTTGTACCAACACCGCCGTGATGGAATATTGCAGAACGCTCCCTATCAACCCTCACTTCCATGGATTGGTCGACTGTATTGATAAAATTCTCACAGTGCATCTTAATATGGAAACCTATCAAATCGTTACCGAGCATCCCCTCCAATATCTCCTTATTCCAAGGACAAATCCTGAAGATTTCAGGGTTTGGCCACGGAATGTGCCAAAATTGCGCAACTAGCAAATCAGGGCGCTTCTCCTTTAACATCGCCGGAAGAAGTGCCAGATGATAATCCTGAATCCAGATAAATGCCTGTCTATCACCAATTTCCTCCAAAACTGCATCTGCAAAAATTTGGTTCACCCTCTTATAGGTTTCCCATTCCATCGTATCAAAGGTCGGCCTCGCGAATGCTACATGACACAATGGCCACAGCGTACTATTTGAAAAACCGTAATAGTAGCCCCTTTCCTCCTCCTTAGTCAGCCACACTCTCTTAAGGGTATAAAGATCCTCACCAGGCGGCACCATCACCCGACTCTTCTTATCAACAACCCTCCTGTCAGCATTACCACTACCATGGGCAACCCAGATACCATTTGAAGTTCGAAGCATAGGGTCCATAGCGGTAACCAAACCACTGGCCGGCTTATCCACAACAAGCTTTCCCTCACTCCATCTATGGATATACGGCTCCCTATTTGAAACCACGACAAAGAGAGCGTCACCTATCTTATCCTTAAGAACTTCCTGTAAGCTTTCTCGTGTAGACATGGTTACCCAAGGTCAACAGCATCCCTATCGACGTACACCGCAACGCAAATTCCATAAAGTGACGTGCGAGAGAATGCTGCACCCTAATCAGACAAATATTGCGTAAAGTGAAAGATCTTTAAATACTATCAATTGATCATCTTAGAGGAAAATAGTTTGATGGTCAAGTTTGCGCCCGAAGATAACCTTAAGAATATCAATATGTTAACTTCTTAAGCCGTGACTCCACACTTTAACCTACTAAAAATGACTTAACGATTACCGTCGCTGAAAATATGACGCCATTTTAATAAACACCTCGAGGATAAACAGCTTGATTATATCGTCGCAACACTACTATACATGCTGCTGGGGGGATGGCGAAAAACGCCATTCCCTTTTTTATTTAATGAGGAGCAACACTTGCGCCTAACAAATTTCTTCAGAGCCCTTGATTCTTTTGCCTTCGGAGGCCACGTGCAGCTTTTACCAGCATTTGCATCGGCTGCTTCGTATGGATCTTTTCCCCCAGCACGCCCTCCATCAACAGAATTCATCGTGAACCCTATAAGACCCGGCACTCCATTACAGTTGAGCGCCAGCAGGATTCACCCTTTCGGACCTCCACCTTCGCAAATAGGAAGATCCTCTCCTACACCAGCCGAGGAGGTCAAGAACCCAAGGAGACGAATTGTTACACATCGCCCACCTGAGACACCAACCGATAGTCTCCAGGCAGAAGCTTCACCCAAAAAAGCCCGTAGAAGAAGGTCGGACACCCCGACGTTTAGTACATTAAATGATGTATCAACATTCATGTCACAATACGCCAATCACCACGTGAGGATGGAGGATATTAAAACAGCAGCGAAGCGATACTTGGATGGTCTTGCACGACTGGAGTTTGACCCTACAAAACATACGATCATGTTCCGCAACTTCTATGAACTGGATGGAATAATATCCGGCCGCTTAGAGGTTTACGATAGAAGGCCTAAGAAGAGGGAGCATAAACCGTTCTTTACTAAGAGGGTGTTCGTAGCAACCTTTTTTGACTATCGCAAAATGTACGAAAAACTAAAGGACTCACCATGGTTCTCCAGACCAGAATTTGTGGGGAGCAAGCCTGATGTCAATTTTAGACCCAAGACCCCTTCCCCATAAATTACGGAATCAATCATCCAACCTGATGAATATGACGGCTTTATCTGAAGAGAAGAACAGCTTCCAACGATCGTTATTCAGCAAGAACTTCAGTGGACCACCCGGTGCGTTTAGCTGTCTAGGATCGTAAATTACGTATGAAATATCCTGCGCCTTCACAAAATTATTAAAAATCTGTTCATCGAATAGCGTGTTGGAATAATTCGATATAAAGAGGTCCCCGTAGACCTGGGTTCTCGTATCTATAAAAACCTTTTGAGACGGCCAGAGCATATAGATTAGATACCCGCCATAGGCCATATCATTGAACATATTACCATTCAGCCCCATCGCCTTTATAAATATTGCCGCCCTTTCCGGAAAATCTTCTTTTGCAATGCCCACTCCAGCTTTTCTACCCAAGACGAACAGATATTTCCCATCCATAATCCTAAGCCCTGTCGGCGGACCAGCGAAGATCGACCCTGCGATTGACATTGTAATGACAAGAGCCGATGCGACTACCAGCCCTCTACGGAGGCCGCAACATAGAGCCTCACCTTTTGATCCGGATACGAGATCGCCAAGGAGCCATCCAAGCGATATCAAGGATAACGGCATAAATCTCGCAGCCCAAAATCCCGCCCCGAGGGTGATGATCGTCAATATAAGTGCAGGAAGATTAACTCTCTTCTTAACAAAGATCATAATTCCTGACACTGCCGCTAGCACAACAGCACCCCAGGCAGCAAAGCTGATCTCGCCATGAAACATATTCGGTCCTGACCAATCGCTAGTAATAGCGAGCATGCGATCCGACAAAATATGATTCAACGGATAGAGATAAACCTGAAATCCAAATGGATTCAGCATCATCGACACCATAAGAACCGGTACGAAATAGAGAAGCTTGGGCTTTCTGATGGAAAAAATGAGTACTATTAACGGACCGAGCAATGCACTCGCATGCATGTTCGACCAGAGTATCTGAATTAATATAAGAGATACGATCTCACTTCGTGTAAGTTTCCCCCTCTTATCTATAGTCACCAAAAAAGCGGCAAAGAAGATAAAGCAGAATAGCTCTGGCCTAAGCAACTGCAACCTAAACGAAGAAAACATCAAAATCAGGGTTATAAGAATTAGAGAACGAAAGGCCGACACCCCCATCCTCTTTAAACCAACAAGCAAAAGAAGCAACAGGACCAGGCCGAGCGCAGTGGATAAAACTGAAAGCCCCACGAACCCACCTACCCTCTCAACAGAGAAGAAGAGAAGTTCTGTGAGCCATTGAAGATCTATCCAGGCAGAACCCTGCACGACATATGAGAATATATCCTTACCCGGGGGTAATCCATTTTGACCTATATATTCACCGGCCTTGATCTGCCAAAAGATATCGCTGTTGCCCACCGGGTGTAGAAAGATGAATGCAACAACTGAAAACGTGGATATCGAAACCAATGTCCAAGAGATGAGACTTATCCGTCGTCCATTATCCATCCCCCTAGATACCATGAACAAATGTTAATCTCCAGGTAGTTATTGTTGGGTTTGACAATAAACACCTGACAGTTATTGTTATTTTATGAAGATATTTGTGATGTTGATTGCCATATTATTCCTTATCCCGAGCGCACTTGCATCTAATTCGTCAAGCTCCCGCTACTTTTATTCCGGCGATGGTAAGATCCATATCAAGGGAGCCAAGAGTGGAGCGTCGTTCAAGGGGCAGTATCGGAATCCGGATGCGACTTACGACGAAACAGCCATTCGTAAGATTCAGCAGACCTTCTCAGCACGATATGGAGATCCCTTATCGGAAATATCACCGAGGTTTATTGAATTCCTCGACTATCTGGAGGATAGGTTCAAACCTGGGACAAAGATAACGATAATATCAGGATATAGAAGCCCAACATATAACACGAACCTCCGAAATAAGGGGAGACTTGCTGCTAAGGCGAGCATGCACCAATACGGCATGGCCGCAGATATTCAGATGCAGGGGGTTAATCCAAAAGATATTTGGAATTATGTAAAAGATTTGGGGTTTGGTGGAGCAGGGTATTACCAGGGAACAAACGTACACCTCGATGTTGGCCCTGCAAGATTTTGGGATCAAACTTCATCCAAAGTAGGAACCGGCATTGCAGATGACAACAAGCTTATAGAGATCGTCACAGACAGAGATATCTACAAACCTGGAGAGGATATGCGAATGCGCTTCATACGCATGACCCTTTTCCCAGTAGGTGTAAAAAACACCTTCCTCCTCGAAAGAAAGGATAAGAAGGAAAAATGGAAACCTATAACTGAGTTTAAACCGGCCTTTGTAGTTCCCACGAACGGCATATGCACAAACCTCGCAGATATCGCTGAAATGCTGAACATCGGATGGAAATTGCCCAGCAAAATAAAACCCGGAGAATATAAAATCACCGTATCATTCTGCGGGGAGATGCCGGAGGGAATGCCCGCCTCTATAAAAACTTCGACATTCAAGGTGATTAAATGAAACCCAGAAAGTCTATACAGGGCATACTGATCATGATCGCCTCACAGTTGATATTCGTATCAGCTTGGGTTGCAATGAAACATGCCGGGGGAAGAATTCCACTGTTTGAAGTGCTTCTATTCAGAGGCCTATTCTCTCTCCTACTGATTGTACCACTGATACTAATCAGAAAGAGAAGTTTTCGCCCCAAGAACTGGCTGATCATCTTCACCAGATCTCTTTTTGGATACATAGCCCTAGCCATGTTTCTGCATGCCATGTTGAATATGGAGATGGGAAACGCTACATCTCTATTCAATACGCTTCCAATATTTGTAGCTATCCTAGCTCCGGCATTACTCAAAGAACCTTTTGGAAAATTACAATTTATATTCATATTAATATCATTTATAGGTATAGCCATAATCCTGCGACCTGATTCCAACATTTTTGAGGGTGCGGCAATTTATGCTCTGTCCGCTGGAATCTTCGCAGCGCTGGCTATGATTAGTTTGAGAAAATTAGGGTCGACGGATTCCCCATTGGTAGTCACATTTTATTTCACGCTCTTCATAATCTTTCTCAGCCTACCCATGGCTGTAAAAGATTTCATAATTCCAACACATAATGAGTTTATGATACTGGCGTTTGCAGGAATATCGTTAGGACTTGCCCAGGTGATGATGACGAGTGCATATAAACTGGGAACTGCTTCTAGCATTGCTCCATTCGGTTATGTATTCGTCATCGGCTCCTATTTCTCAGGATTATTCTTCTTTTCTGAGATGCCCGATAAATGGTCGATAATAGGTGCTGCAATAGTTATCATCGGTGGCGTATGCATAATGCTAACATCGCCAAAGAAGCAATGTGTTCCTGGCTCTACACCTGGATTGAAAGTTTAGATATTTCTGGTTCCTGGAATGCGCCCAAGCCGTTCGCGTTCCTTCTCTCTATGACTAATAGCATCAAACCTATTCATAACGCCAGGGCCAATAGAATCTTTAAGATGACCATGTAATATAGAAATTCTTTTCAAGCGTTTGTCCAGGCTCCCCCTTTCAAAATCCGATAGGTCAGTTGATGTCCGGAGAACATATTGCAATCCATAGACCATATCACCTACCGTAGCAACATCGCGCATCGATGGTGACATAAAAGATGGACCCGAATTTTCGCGTACAGAAAATGACTGAATGAACCGCCTCATTGGTTCGCTCCAACGAAAATCCCTCGGAAGAAAAACCCCGGTTTTATGAAGCGCACCTTCATGATCTACTGGCCCAAACGGAACGAAATTCCCCTCAACTTGACCCAAGGCTATTCTTTGCGACATCTCTATTGGCACCATACCTGGCTGTGCCCCTGAATAACCGGTCAGCCCGGATGTGATTCTATCACCATAGTACGGCAGCTGTGCGATGTTGTATCTGAACTGAAGAAGGTAATTATGCTTACTCCATAGACGATCGATTACAGTCAGCTGATTATAAACATCCTCCGCTATATCCTGTATCGTATCACCCGGGGAAACTGCAATTATGAATACCGCATCTGAACCGCCATTAGGCATTGAAGCAAGTTGATCCAATGTATGAATGGAGTCAGTGACATATTTCTCCCCCCTACCCTCGCGAACCTTACCGAGGCCGACTTGGTTCTCAGCCCTTCTAGGATTTAACGTTTCAACGCCAAGCATGAAGGATGCGGATAGCCTTCCCCTGAGAAGATCCATTATACTGTCTGAAATACCATCGGACCTGGTCTGAATTCTTATTTTAAGTTTTTTATGCAAACCTAATTCAGAAACTCTTTTGACAAATTCAAGAACCCATTTCTTACTCGCTACAAAACGATCATCCTGAAAAGTGAAGATCTCCTTACCATCGACAACCGCCTCTTGCATAACTTTTATTATCTGGCCCATACTAGGGGCCCTCTTTCCAGCAGGAGTCATAATAGAACAAAAGGTGCATCTATCACTCGCAGGATCGACCCTACATCCATGATTCGCCAACATCGTTGGATATAGAAATGGTGTCCGCTTCCGATCATCCATATTGGAGGGGTATCTAGCTCCGGACAATCTATCAAACTCCTCAGGATGCTGAAGCATAGGCCGCGATTCCCTGTGCAAAACTCTTTCACTGATAGGAAATGGCATACCAGTTTCCCTACTAAACCAGTCCATTTTGGCATCATTTAAAATACCATCATCTGGCCCTCGGCCTGCAGCAACTATTCCAGAATCAGTTTTGAGGAACAAGCGAGCACCATCCATGGGATCATGAGCTATTGGAAATTCCACACCAACCCTAACACCGTCGACATCCAAATATCTTCTAGCGCTCAATCTCAAAATTTCTTCGGCTTCAGGCCCACGAAATACCGGAGGATAGTATGACCTGCTTTGAAAAAGATCATCTGCCGCCTGGCGATCGGATGCACTCACATCCATTTCAGCAATACCGTCGGACCACGGTATCGGATCAGCCTCTACCAACCTGCCCTCCGCCCTGAAACTCTGTAACGCACCTATAAGAATGGGAAGTCCTAAATAGAATTCGCCGACTCCAACAAAATCAAACAATCCAGCAAACTCGGGTATTGCACCTGCACCACCGAGACCCACGGGGATTGTAGGATCTACCTCCTTAGCCATGTGATAGGCCTGCACCGCAGATAACATTGTATCCTGAACCGATGACACCAAGGCGATACTTCCACCATACGTTCGCAGAGTCTGTTGAAATGAGTCCAGGGAGTTCGTAAAGACAATCTTATGACCGAGGTCTCGCATTGCACGAACCCACTGGGATGTGCCTGCCTTCTGGTTCTGTACAGTTGCAGATAAATTGGGACTGGTAGTATCCTGAAAAAAGACTATCGGCCTCTCAGGCCCATCCACCTTTGGCGCATAAAGAGTTGAATGATCTAAAAGGAACTGAGGCTTATGGCCAAAATAAGAACCTTCCTCTACATCTGGAAACAAAAGAAAGTTATCAACTCTATCCTCTACAAAAAGTTCCAGGATGCCCCATGGACGTTCTGCATAACGCCTCTCACCCAAATATTTTTTTATTCTACTAGCGCTCTCTGGCTTATAAAGCCAGTACCCTCTGGAATCATAGTGCAGTCCGAAATGCTCGTAGTTAAAAAGCATGGTATTGAATTCGTCAGTGGAAAGGGGAACCTTAGGTAATTCTCTACGTAGTAATTTTCTAAAAAAAGCTCTTGCCCCAGGAAAAGATCCTGTATCTATTGGGGCAGGGAGCGGAACTGGAATCGTACCCTCTAAGGAATTGCTAGAAAGATCTGTTACAATGGCGGCATTGTTGCTCAAAAAGCCGTTTACAAAAGGGCCCTGTGAAGTTGCATCCGCAAGCGACACCCTCGTTCCAGGAATTTGAATATAATTTATTTGTCCGAGTGGTCCGGCAGGAGCCATGAGGGAGGTTGCAATTTGATTCACCCCCTGAACTCCATGGATAGGATTTGGAACTGCTGCCAACGATGTCGATATCCCAGCTGATTTCAACGATGTCTACCTTTCCCTTCCTCCACCCCAGATATCGGCATCCGGTAAAAAAAGTTGCGAACTTCCTCTTTATAGCTGTTTGTTTAATAATATCAAGTCGTTATAACTGTCATTAGTGTAAATAGCGAGCGCTTACAAAGAAAGGCCCCGAACTATTTCGGGGCCTTTTAAAATTCTCAGGAATGCTACCATGTTGGAGGTGGCGCATCCCATGAAACAAGGGAGATTATTATGTATTGCCGAGGGATGACATCCCATCGTCAATTCGATTCATCAAGATCCCGTCGTCGGCTAAAGTGATGATACAATCATCGCCATCATCGCCGATTATAATGGTGCGAAGCACTTTGGCATCGCCATACCAAGAGTTATTAGAAGAGCTCTCAACTACGATTTCGCCGATCGTTTCAAAGTCACCTCCACTATCAACATTGAGCAATACCACACCGTCACTTTTCTTACTTCCATACTGACTACCGCCACTTCCACCCTCATACAGATCCAGAGGTAAGGATAAAATTCCTTTTTTGGAATCGAGCGTGAAGGCGTGATGTTCTTCAACTGCAGCAGAGTAACTCATCCTGGATCCAATCAATCTATGACCTACTTCAATCGGATTTGAGGGATTCGAAACATCAAAGAGTGACACTTTCAGACCTTGAGTCCATGCAAAATCACCTTGATCGTCTGCGTCGAAGCCAAGTCCGATCAGGTGATTCTCCCCAAACGGATGCAGGTATGATGAAAATCCTGGAATCTTCAACTCGCCCTTAAGAAGTGGTTCTGAAGGATTGGAAAGATCCAGCACAAACAAGGGATCGACCTTTTTGAATGTTACTAAATAGCCCTTATCCCCGACAAATCTTACGGCGTGTAGCTTCTCGGTAACGCCCAAGCCCCAGATCGAACCGTCAGGAATAAAATCGTCCTCCGTAATGCTGAATGTAGCAACCATGCTATCGCCTGCAAAATCTTCAGTCCAACTTCCATTGCGATTAGTGGCTATTCTAAACGATCCCTCGTATTCGCTCATCGCAAACTGCGCCATTGAAAATCTTTTTGAGTATCTAGAACCGATATAGCTATTATCCAGAAGATGACCCTCAACAGCATTGCTTCCTGCATAGTCGAGAGTGCTTCTTCCTAGTTTCACCCTATGAACGACCGTGGAGTCATATGATATATCAAGATCGTACATCTCATGAAAATCGTTCTGATCCGATGCTATGAAGATATTATTAGTTGATACATATATATTGCCTCCGTTACCTACTATGGAAACCTTGTCTAGTTCGTTGAAAGATTGCGTTACATCAGCTGTTGCAACGGTGATAACGTCAGATCCAAATGCAGCATGACTTCTCAAGACATCATTACATCCATCTTTTTTCTTAATCGCAGGCACGGTAACGATATCGGCAAAATCCAGCCCATCTATGATCGCCATGTTCTTTTCGCGGAGCTTTTCAACTGCAACCACAAGTTCCCTTGTGGGCTGACTCGTTCCATCGGATGAACATTTTGGAAATAATTTGTAATCGATTTCATAATCTAGTTCTGGCTTTGTAAGTTGATTATTAAAAACCACGTGAAGATTCGAACCGATCATCCTTGTATTTACCAACTCACCGTCATATTTCTTTGTCGAGAGAAGCAGTGGTGCTGCTGGGTCAGAAACATCAAAGATATCGACATTCACGAAAACAGGATCGAGCTCTGGAACTTCATAATCGTAGCTGTAATTACTCACCGATAAAAAAGCACCATCCCTGGTCGAAATCAGAATCAACCTATCGTCATTCAGAAAAAGGCTGTCGGGCTTACCTTCACTGGCCTCTATATTCGCAACCATTCCAAAACTCTCCGGCGGCCAAGCCCTAACAACTTGAACCTTTTCCTTCACAATTCCGTATGCGTGAATACCATCGGTCTTGATCAGATCGGCCTCATCGACGCCTGCTTCCTGAACGTTTGTATCAGTAAATGATGCAGCATCTTCGCTCGATTCATCATCTGGTTGTGCATAGGCCACTCCATCGCCGCCCCCACCTTCATATACACAGCGGTCCATGTAGGTACTCAGAATACCCTCCATTTCCTGGATGATGGTTTCACGAACCTCGACGTTCATCTCCTCACAGTCATCATATCTAACGAGATCAATACTTTGAATTTTCGGTGGTTTCGTTCTATTTGGTACAGTCGGCGGCTCATCAAATGCTCCGCCTCCACATCCTGAAAAGAACATTGCTACAAGCGCTACGATACATCCTAAGACATTTCCTCCTGTTTTTTTCTTCATGGGATAGCTCCTCTCTATCCCCCCCGTTTCACTATTTATTCAAAAGCAATTCCATCCAACAGATCTTCAAAATCTAATTCAGCCTCCGCAAATACTTCGGCAATCACAACTAGAAGTATATCTCCGTTCTGAAAATAATATTCTCTCTGATCACCACCACTCGTTCCAGCTGTAGGATTATCGTATTCATATCCCTCCAGTGTCGTAGTATCGTATTCTACGAAATTTTTACTTGGATATGTCATCTCCAAGTAATCAAGCAATGATGTCGGCTCTGGATTTAAGAGATAACATGAAAACGTTGCGGTAGTGACTTCAGTTCCATCATCGGTAAAAACGACTGCAGTTGAAGTCAACTCCTCATAGTTCCATGCGGTACTGTATGTGACGGTATAGCCACATATTGAATTTTGATATGCTGAGCCCTCGTCCGAGGGTTCTGCTGCTGGAGTGCGAGGTAGGGGCGGATTTCCAGTCTCCGTAACACCGCCGCACGCTGAGATAAATGGCATCGTCAACATAGCAAGTATCAGGACCAATATTTTTATAGCACCTGTCATAAAATTACCCTTTTCGGTTCATCCTGCTGAGATTAAAAAACTGCATATTGAATTGATACACGGAATCTGCATCCTTCTCATCGGCAAGAAAACCTGCA
>JABGOS010000123.1 GCA_018645265.1 Deltaproteobacteria bacterium | reverse complement strand
CCGTTATGGCGATGAGGGTTATGCTTATGCAAATATAGTTCCTCAAACTATTCCCGATGATGAAGCTCTTACAGCTGACATACATATCAACATCAGCAAGGGAGAGCAGATTGACATTGAGCGCATAAATATATTCGGCAACACTACTACTCGCGATAAGGTCATCAGGCGCGAGCTCAAGCTCAAGGAGAACGATAGATATAGCGAAAGGCTTCTGAGGGAGAGTAAAGAAAATTTGATGCGTCTCGGTTTCTTTGAGGAAGTGAACTTTGCAACGCCTCGCGGAAGTGATGATGATACGATGGTCCTTAACGTGACCGTTAAGGAAAAGTCGACGAGGAGTTTCAATGTAGGAGCTGGCTTCTCATCGGTTGAAAAATTCATCTTCAACGCTTCGGTTACGATGAATAACTTTCTGGGATATGGTGTCTCTACATCGCTTTCCGCAGAGTTGTCGAAGATTAGGCAGCTATTCATGCTCTCCGTAACTGATCCTTATTTCCTAGATACGGATTGGTTGGCAGGATTTTCAGTCTATAGAACCGGATACAACTATACAGACTTTAAGCGCGAGGCTACGGGTGGAGATTTGACACTCGGACATCGCTTCTTCGATAACTTTGGTGCGTATCTGGGTTATCAAGTTGAAAAGGTAAAGGTTGGATCATTCAGTTACACAGTACCACAATTGTTCCGACAGAATTCAAGCGGTCTCACATCTGCTGTTAGCTTGACTCTCAGCAGGGATACGAGAAATGACAGACTGTTCCCAACGAAGGGTCTTTACAATGCGCTCGTTCAGGAGGTTTCTGGAACGAAATTGGGTGGAGACAACGATTTTTATAGGGTCAACTTTAGAAGCATGTTCTATCAGCCAGTTTGGAAATCGGTAATCTTCAGACAATTCTTCAGGGTGGGATACATAAAGAGTTTGAACGATAAACCGGTTCCGCTTTTCGAGAGGTTCTTTACCGGTGGTGTGAACTCGCTACGTGGATACTATCCAAATTCGGTCGGTCCTAAGCTCCGTATTCCGAAAGGAGTATCAGGTAAGGAAGAGGATTTCGTCTACGGTGGTGATAAGATACTCCTCTTGATTACAGAGCTTGAGTTGCCCATATATGACAAAGCTGGCATTCGTGCAGTTACCTTCTTTGATGCCGGTAATTCATATGGGGAAAATCAAAACTATTCATTCGACAATCTACGCATGGATTACGGATTTGGAATCAGGTGGAATTCACCTATGGGCCCGTTGCGCTTTGAATGGGGTTTTCCGATCAACAAGCAACCTGGCGAGGATAGCGTGGTATTCAACTTCACCATCGGTAATTTCTTCTAGAAATTCCGCGTATTTTCGCTTGTATTACCGACCTATATATATTATATAAACGCGGTTTTATAAATGTCCTATAATAACAGGAGGTTAGGGTTATGAAGAAAGTCGTATCTCTAGTTGTCGCAATGGCCGTAATCGGCTTAGTCACAGTTGCTGAGGCAAAGAAGACGGATAGTGGATCAGCGTCTATGGGCACTTCAAAAATGGGCTATGTTGATCTCAACAGGGCTTTGAATGAAGTCAACGCTGGTAAGACCGCAAAGGCCAAGCTTGAAGCTGATGGTAAGGCTAAAAAACAGAAACTTGAAATTCTGCAGAACGATCTTAAAAAACTCAAAGAGGAACTTGAGAAGAAAAGATTGATCCTATCTGCGCAGGCGCTGAAGGATAAGGAGATGCAGTTTCAGCAGAAATTCATGGAGCTTCAGAAGAAGACAGTCGAGTTTGAAAGAGACTTCGCTGAGAAGGAAGCTAGCTACATCAAGCCAATCAGTGACAAGATGCAGCAAATCATCAGCAAGATAGGTAAGACCGAGGGTTATGCTATGATAGTGCCGAAAGAAATGGCGCTTTATTCGCTCCCAGGAACAGATCTTACTGATAAGGTTATTGCAGGTTTCAACAAATCCAAATGATGCGTAGAGTTATATTTCTGGCTTTAATTATTGTGCTCTTATACGGCCTTCCCTCCTATGCTAAGGAGGGAAAGGCCGTTTTTGTCCAGGGGTCTGTCAAGATCGGCTATGTCGATTTTAACAGGGCACTAAATGGCGTGAAGGATGGCCGTGTTGCAAAGAAGCGTCTTAAGGATGAGTTCAAGGAGAAGCAGCAAAAGCTCGACAAGATGCAGAAGGATCTAGCAGCGCTGAAAAACGATATAGATCAGAAAAGGCTTCTCGTTTCAGACCCGAGTATGAAGAAGAAGGAAGAGGAGTATCGGACTGGGTTTTTTGAGCTACAGCAGATGTTGTCCGCTTTTCAAAGGGAGATGGAAAATAGAGAGGCCACTTTGACCAGACAGATTTTGAAGAAGTTACGTGGTATTGTTGATTCAATAGGTAAGCAGGATGGGTATTCGTTGATATTGGAAAAATCTCAGGATGTAGTTCTCTATGCGCCACGCGGAGACGATATCACCGACAAGGTGATATCGACTTACGACAGAGGCAAGGGACGTTGAGGAATGATAGACAAACAGCTACTAGATATTCTGGTGTGTCCGAAATGCAAGAAACCGATTTCTTCCATTGATACTGGAAAGAATCTTTTTTGCAAAAGTTGCAATATGCGTTATCCGGTTCGCGATGGAATACCGATTATGTCCATAGAAGAGGCTATGGATATTCATTCCGAAAGGGATGTTGGGGAAACTGGTAAGGATTTACCTCGTGCAAATTTTAAAGTTGTGGATGGTCCTGATACGAACATGACATTTCAGCTCGAGAGGGGGACATGTCGAGCTATTGGTAGGGCCAGCGTAGATCCAAACAACACAGCTGTCTTCAGTGTGGATATCGCTCTGGAGCTTGATGAGACGACGAAGAGATTAGTCCTACAGTATGTTGGAGCCCAATTTCGGAAGAGTAAGGGCATCGTTGGGTCATCGAAGGATACGGTCGGGTCATTCAGAAGGATGCCCGATATCGTGTTCACCGATAGTAACTTATCGCGATTACATGCTATGCTCTTTTACGATACGACCGGCGTGGGAGTTCTTGATCTCGTCAGTAAGAATGGCACATTCGTAAATGGTGAAGAGGTTGAATCTAAGCTTTTGGAACATGGGGATGCTGTTGAGCTTGGTGAAACAACCGTTACGTTTGAAGGATGATGATTCTGGAAATATTATTTTCAGATTGAACGCTAGGAACGTACTGATTACTTTTTGACACTTGGGGAATGCAATTATGAATTCAATGACAGGTTATGGAACGATAGAGGGGAAAGTAGGCAAAGGCAGACTTTTCATTGAGATAAAGAGCGTGAACCATAGATTCAACGAGGTGAATGTTAAAATACCTGGTAGGATGTCAGTTCTTGAAGCTCTCATCAGAAAACACCTACAGAAAAAATTCACAAGAGGTAAATTCGACGTCTATTTTAAAGAGAAGGAACCCCTCTTCGGGGGCGTTCGTATATCGATTAATAAAGAATTGGCAAGTAAATATCAGAATACTCTCAAGAAGCTGAAGAAAGAGCTTCGCTTGAAAAATGAAATCGATTTCTTCAGTACAGTTGGTTTGGATCGAATTATCAAGATAGAGGAGAAGGGTGGTTCATACGTAAAATTATGGGGGCAGATATCCAAGCTAATCGATAATGTCTCGACACAGGTTGCAAAGATGCGTGCGAAGGAGGGTGTTTTTATCAAGCGGGATCAGGTGAAGCGCCTCAATATAGTATCATCCCTTGTGAAACAGGTTCAGAGGAGATCGAAGAGCGTTCGTGGTGCTCATATGGAGAGGATACGCAGCAAGATCAACGGGGAACTTGGTCAGACAGAAGTTGATGAGCAGCGTCTCCAGATGGAGGCAGCATATCTTGGCGGTAGGCAGGATATAGCGGAGGAATTGGTAAGGCTCGCGAGTCATACACAACAATACAAGGATCTCGTTCGCAGTAATGGGGCGGTTGGAAGAAAACTCGATTTTCTGCTGCAGGAGATGAATCGAGAGGCAAACACAATAGGTGCAAAGGCGTCCGATGCAAACATATCTCAGATGATCGTTGATTGTAAGGCAGAGCTTGAGAGGTTGCGCGAACAGGTACAGAACGCTGAGTAAAACAGTCAGATTGCCCGGCAAACCGCTTGTTTGGTTCTCCGGATTAACGAGTATACAAAAAAATGATTCGTCTTCATGACATACTCGATATGATATCGGCCTACAATCCTGAGGCTGATGTCGACCAAGTAAAAAAGGCGTACGTCTTCGCCGCCAAGGCTCATCAGGGTCAGACCAGAAGGTCAGGCGAACCATATCTAGTACATCCGATGGAGGTCGCGGGCATTCTTGCGAAGATGAAGCTCGATCTTCCCTCAATCACTACAGCACTTCTTCACGATACCGTTGAGGATACCGTCGCGACGCTTGAAGAGGTTGAACAGCTCTTCAGCGAGGAGATCAAGGATCTCGTTGATGGTGTTACGAAGCTGTCGAAGGTTCACTTCACAACATCCGAAGAACGCCAGGCCGAAAACTTCAGGAAGATGATCATGGCGATGGCGAAGGATATCAGGGTCATCATCATCAAGCTCGCCGATCGTGTCCATAATATGCGAACGCTGGAACATATGCCGGAAATGAGGCAGGTAGCAATCGCACAGGAGACTGTCGATATCTATGCCCCAATTGCAAACAGGCTAGGTATCCAGGAGATGAAGATTGAGTTGGAGGATCTTTCACTCAAGCACCTGAAGCCGGATGTATATCAGATGATCGACGATCAGGTTCGCAAGAAGCGTGTAAAGAGAGAGAAATTCATCAAGGATATCAAACAGGTCATCATCGATAAGATGAAGGAACACAACATCCAATGCGATATCTATGGGAGGCTTAAACATTATTACAGCATCTGGAAGAAGATGGAGATCCAACATATCCCACTAGATCAGGTGCACGACATCGTAGCATTCAGGATGATAGTTGATAACATTCAACAGTGTTACGAAGCTCTGGGGGCAATTCACGCCCTCTGGCGTCCAGTCCCTGGTAGGTTTCGTGATTACATAGCCATGCCTAAGGCGAACAACTATCAATCGCTGCATACGACCGTAATAGGTCCGCAGGGTGAGCGGGTAGAGTTTCAGATAAGAACTCAGGAGATGCATGCTATCGCTGAGCACGGAGTCGCCGCACATTGGAAATATAAGGAAGGTAAGCTCATCGAGCAGGAAGATGAGATGAAGTTTAAATGGATAAGAAAACTCCTCGAGTGGCAGACGGAGCTCTCAGATCCGGCGGAGTTCTTGGACACGGTAAAGCTCGATCTATTTGCGGATGATGTCTATGTCTTTACTCCGAAGGGTGAACTTCTCGAATTTCCAAGGGGGTCAACCCCGCTCGATTTTGCATATAGCATCCATACGGATGTTGGGCATTCATGTATAGGCGCGAAGGTCAGTGGAAAAATAGTCCCTCTTCGTTATGAACTTCACAGCGGGGATACGGTAGAGATCCTGACATCGAAGAAGAAACTTCCTCACAAGGATTGGCTCAATTTTGTTAAGACCTCCAGAGCGAAGGCGAAGATCAGACAACAGCTTCGTCAAGATGAGCAGGAGAAGGTTTCAACTATTGGAAGGGAGCTTCTGGAGAAGGCATGTAGAAAATACAAGCTCAGCATCAATCAGATTCTTAAGAGCAAGGAGCTTGCAGCGTATGCCAAGAAATCTTCGTACGATGTAGCCGGTGTAGTTGCCAGTATAGGCTATGGAAAACTCTCCGCGCAACAGGTCATAGCCCTCTTTGTTCCAAAGGACGATCTAAAGAATGATGAGAAGGATCAGAAGGCTGAATCAGTCATCGGTAAGATCGTAAGGAAGATAAAGAGATCGAAAGGGATGGTGAAAGTCGGTGGTATGGGCGATATGCTCGTATCCTTTGGAAAGTGCTGCAATCCTATACCTGGAGATCCGATCATAGGCTTTGTGACGCGGGGCAGGGGCGTCTCGATTCATGTGAGCAACTGTCCTAGGGTGCTAGGTCAGAATAAGGAGCGTTTGATAAATGTCGAATGGGATATGTCAAATGCCTCAACGAGGATAGCCAGAATTCGTGTCGTATGCGTTGATCAGCCTGGCATGTTGGCAAAGATGACGGAGGCTATCACCGAAGAGGGAAGCAATATAGCTGGCGCCTCGATTACGATAAACGACGACAAGACCGCCACAAACGGTTTTGATATTGAGATCAAAGATCTTACTCAACTCAGAAATGTGATTAAATCCCTTGAGAGGGTAAAAGGCATTATCTCTGTCGAAAGGGTTAGGGGATAGGCTATTTAGGCCTTCTGTGCCTTACCTGAACGAATACAGCGCGTGCAGACATTAGCTCGCTTCACAGTGCCATCTATCACGACTCGTGTACGATGAAGATTTGGCAAAGAGACCTTACGGGTCTTGTTGTTAGCGTGGGACACATTACGTCCTACTAATTGTCCTTTTTTACATATAACACAGGTGCGGGGCATAAAACTCCTCCATCTTGCTTGAAAGTGCCATCTCGGCAACTTATTCAGTTCGAAAAAGTCGTGGGCATATAGCTTGATAATCGGTGGTTTGCAAGGATAATCGTGATATTTTAATAGTTTAAGGGTTTATGGGTATTTTAAAGGATAGAAGAAGGGAAGTAGGAGATTTTGGTGAGGAGTATGCCTCGAACTACCTTCAGAAGAAGGGCTATAGTATTGTTGGCCGGAATGTCAGGTATAGGGTCGGTGAAATAGATATTGTTGCAAAATATGGCAAGGAGCTTCATTTTATTGAAGTGAAGACTCGAAAAAACATAGAATTTATGCCACCTTTGGAGTCGATTACGGAGAGACAGAGAGGGCGAATCAAGCGGGCAGCTGAGGCATATTTGATAGATTCAAAGAATCACATCAAAGACCATATGCAGCCGATATGTGTCTTCGATGTTATTGGAATAGACCTTACAACGCCCGAGCCTTCCATTGAATTTGTGGAGGATGCATTTTAAAGTAATACCTTAACTAGCAACTATAAATAATTAATATATAATATGAATGATACAATAATCAGTGGATTTTATAAAAAAGCAGCGGAACTCTCAGAGAAGCCCTGTGTTCACCTGGAAATTGAATCGAATTGGGTGAGCAAGTCGTGGAATGAGGTGCTCGCCTCAGTCCAGGCTATCGCTGATGCCCTGATCGATCTGGGGATCAAGAAGGGTGATCGCGTGATCATCTATGGAAGGACGAGATTTGAGTGGGCGGTGGCGGATTTTGCGGTGATGGCTGCTGGTGGCATATGCGTGCCGATATATCAATCATTCAACTCAGAGCGCGTTGCATATATCCTGAATGATACAAAGCCTACGATCGCCTTTGTCGAGGATGAAGCCCTGCTACAAGTTCTAGATGATGCTATGCGACAGGTGCAATCACAGGAGCAAATCCGAGTGATCAGTATGGAGGATCTCGGCGGTGTAATTTCAATGCAATCCCTGATTGAGGATTACAAGGAGAGGGATCATACAAAATCAAATTTAACAGTCGAAGCGATTTCCCCCGATGACATTGCGACGTATGTATATACGAGCGGAACAACCGGTTCATTGAAGGGAGTCGTCCTCACGCATGCGAATTTGATTGGCGAGGTGAGAGCAATCGAGCCGGTCTTCAGCTTTTCATCAGATGAGATTGGTCTCCTCTGGTTACCCCTAGCTCATGTTCTTGGAAGGATGATGGAGGTCTTTCACTTCGTTCATGGATGCCAGACTGCATTTGCAAATGACATGAACAGATTGCCGGAGATCTACCGTGAGATAAGGCCACATTTCGTATGCGGTGTTCCAAGAATGCTTGAGAAGATTTATGAGAGGGTTCATGCTCATATCGATAGTTCCAGTAGACTGATGAGGTTGGTTTTTAAGTGGGCATTTTCCGTAGGTCTTAAGTACGGGAAACTGACTCAGAAGCATAGATTTATTCGCATACCTTTGAGAATTAAATACGCGATTGCAAAGGCTCTGATTTTCAAGAAGCTGAAGTCGAGATTGGGTGGAAGACTGTATTGTTTTATATGCGGAGGTGCCAGGTTGCCGGAGGATGTCGGCCGTTTCTTTCACTCTGTAGGAATATCAGTTCTGGAAGGCTACGGCCTTACCGAGACCTTTGCAGCTATTACTGTAAATCGTTTCGACGACTATCACTTTGGAACTGTAGGCAAGCCTCTTCCAGGTTTCGATATTAAACTTGCTTCTGATGGCGAAATTCTGATTCGCGGAAGCACAGTTTTTAAGGAGTATCTGAATAGGCCAGAGGATACGAAGGCTGTATTTACAAATGATGGCTGGTTCAAGAGCGGCGACATTGGGGAGTATTCCAGGGATGGCTTTTTAAGAATTACCGGTAGGAAGAAGGAGATCATAATCACAGCCGCTGGTAAAAATGTTGCACCGCAGATGATCGAAACAATTATGACTGATACCCCCTGCATCAGCCACTTCGTAGTCTTTGGGGATGATAAAAGGTATTTGGTAGGCCTTGTTACTTTGAATGAGGAGGAATCCCTCTCCTATCTGGAAAAACATGGCTATCCGATTGAGGATCCAAAGCGCGTCAGCCAGCATCCTGCAATTCGTCGTTTGATTTGGAAGCATATCGAGGAGAAAAATAAGAAGCTCGCATCGTATGAGACGATAAAACAATTTAAGATCGTTGATGGTGCTTTCACCATAGATGGAGGGGAGCTGACGCCGACTTTGAAGCTGAGAAGGGGTGAGATATCCAAAAAATATAGGGATCAGTTGGATTCCATGTATTGAGCCTTGCACAAATGGCTGTTTTTATGCATTAATAGCCTAATAATATTGGAAAAAGGGGGAATTATGATAGCAGCAGGACAGTCGACACCACCACAATCACAACCGCCACAGGGTGGCATGCAGGGTGGAACGCCGGGAACCGGCCTCACACCGAACATAGCGGCGCTTCTTTGCTATATCTGCGGTCCCATCACTGGAGTCATTTTTCTCCTGATAGAGAAGGAGAATAAGGATGTTAAATTCCACGCATGGCAATCAGTAGCCTTCGGTGTGGCATACATCGTCCTATTGATAGCGCTTGAAATCGTAGCAGCTATCCTTGGAATGATAGCGAGTGTCCTTGGAATTATGGTAGGCTTTTTGGTTCCGATACTTATGCTAGCCGCATTCATCCTTTGGATAGTCTGTATGGTTAAGGCTTATCAGGGAGAGCGCTGGCGCATACCGCTGATCGGCGATTTTGCAGCCAAGAGGGTTGGACTCTGATTCTAGGAGAGATTCAGTTGTCTAAAAGAGAAAAATTTATCAAGGAGGGTTGGGGCATGATATTTCTTGTCCCAGCCCTCGTTTTATTTGGATATATATATCTCCAGATACCTTTCATGCAGAAAATCCCCCTCTGTGGTGTTAAGCACTTTCTGAGATTTGATTGTCCTGGCTGTGGTATGACGACATCGATATCCGAACTGCTCCACGGTCATATTCGCGCCAGCATAGATGCGCATCCACTGGGTATCGTTATAGCTCTGTGGTTTGCGTATATGTTCTTGAGGGCAGTTGCTTCAGTTCTTCTCGGAAGAAGGATTAAGCCACTTCTAACACAGGCGCAGAGGGATCTCTTGATGTATGTCTTCCTCGCAGCATTGCTTATCCAATGGATTGTGAAGATAGTCCTTGCCTAGCTTGACTTTAAAACCGGTGGGCCATAGAAACGCTTAATTATGAAGATTGCCGTGTCACAGATCAATGTTACGATAGGCGACTTTGCAGGAAATACCGCAAAGATCATCGAACAGTCGAGGTGGGCCGAGAAGGAGGGCGCCGATCTTATCGTCTTTCCTGAGCTCACCGTCTGCGGATATCCTCCTAAGGATCTTCTCGAGAAACATTCATTTATAAAAGCGAATTTGGAAGCAGTGGAGAAGATCGCAAAATCCTCTGGCAAGACTGCTATAATAATAGGTTATGTATCGGTCAATGAAAGCTCAAATGGCAGACCTCTCTTCAACAGCGTGGGTGTTTTGCAGGGAGGGCGCATAAAGTATGTGCAGCATAAGACGCTTCTTCCGCAGTACGATGTTTTCGATGAGGCGCGCTATTTTGAGCCTGCCAAAAAACATGAGTTAGTTGAAATTGCCGGTAGAAAAGTTGGACTTACCGCTTGTGAGGATCTGTGGAGCGCTCATCAGTTCGCTGGAAGAAGGCTCTACCACGATGATCCCGCAAAAGTTCTCAGTGAAGCGGGAGCCGACCTGATCATTAATCTCTCCGCATCGCCCTACACGATAGGCAAACAGAAACTCAGAAGAAAACTTATCAGTGAAATATCCTCCAACTATGGGGTTGGAGTTGTGTACTGCAATATGGTTGGTGGCAACGATGAATTGGTTTTCGACGGTCGGAGTTTTATCACTAATGCGAAGGGTCAGATGGTCTACGAGGGAAAGGCGTTCGAAGAGGATTCCTTCATCGTGGATCTCGACAATTTGAGTGAGATTGCAGAACCGAGAGATATGCCGAGGATGGAGGAGATCAGGGCAACCCTGGCTCTGGGCCTTCAGGATTACATGCACAAATGTGGTTTTAAGAAAGCTGTTATCGGTTTGTCGGGTGGAATAGACTCGGCTGTTGTTGCCGCTATCGCATGTGAGGCGATCGGGAGTCGCAACGTAACCGGTGTCCTCATGCCATCTGAATATTCCTCAAAGGATAGCGTTGAGGATGCAAAAATCCTGGCGACAAATCTGGGGATGCATACTTCAATAGTTCCTATTGGGGAGATCTTCAACGCGTATAAGGATACCCTGGATTGTTCGAAGGATCCGAAGAGTGTGTCTGTAGTCGAGGAGAATTTACAAGCGAGGATCAGAGGTAATATCCTTATGGCGGTTTCAAATAGGGATGGGGCGCTGGTGCTCTCCACTGGCAATAAGTCTGAACTCTCTGTGGGATATTGCACACTCTACGGCGATATGGTCGGCGGCTTCGCCCTGATATCGGACATTCCAAAAACGATGGTCTATGAGCTCGCAAGGCAGATCAATCAGGGCAGCATAGTAATCCCTGAGAATACGATCAGGAAAGCGCCATCAGCCGAGCTTCGGCCGAATCAGAAGGATCAGGATTCGCTGCCACCCTATGATAAGCTGGATCCGATAATCAGCGCGTATGTCGAGGAGCGGTACGGCGTCAATTCTATAGTCGAGATGGGTTTTGAGAGAAAGCTCGTCGAACATATCATATCTATGATCGATAGGAATGAGTATAAGCGGAGGCAGGCGGCACCGGGGATCAAGATCACATCGAAGGCATTTGGTTCGGGTAGAAGGCTGCCGATAGCACGAAAATATTCAGAGGAATAAACTATACTGGCCATCCGGATCATCGAATTCCGGATCCTGGATGATCGGATCAACAATATCATGTCTGGAACACTCTACATAGTAGCTACACCGATAGGAAACCTCGAGGATATTACCTCCAGAGCCCTTCGCATATTGCAGGAGGTTGATCTGATAGCGGCGGAGGATACGCGCCACACGAGGAAACTTCTGACTCATTTCGACATACATACAAAGTTAACGAGCTTCTTTAAGGGTAATGAAAACCCTAAAGCAGATTCTATTGTTGCCAGGTTAAGGGATGGAGAAGACGTTGCTCTGGTTTCAGATGGTGGAACGCCTTGTATTTCAGATCCGGGATACCCACT
>JABGOS010000114.1 GCA_018645265.1 Deltaproteobacteria bacterium | reverse complement strand
GTCAGGCTGTTCTAATAATCAGCCTCAAACCGTCCAACTATAAGGGCGCAGTCCATGACTATCACCATAATGGATGTCGTACAAGGGGAAATTACATTATACGTCGCAGCGTCAAACAAGGGTGGTTACGACGAAATACCATATATATCATATAGTTATATTGCGATATGTTTAGATGTGTATACTGAAGTATACTTTTTTTAAAAAAGGTGTCGGACACTTTTCGGTTTATTGAACATCTATGTTCGATTCGGTGCACAAATCAGCGTACCTCTTAAAAAAGGTGTCGGACACTTTTTACAAAAAATGACTAAAAGGTGTCGGACACTTTTTGGGGATCGGCACATCGTCTATAATATTTTTTTGCACTCGCGACTGAAGGAAGGTCTAGACCTTCGAAAACATCAATAATTTTGGAATAGAATCTCGTCGCCCCCTTACATCCGAACAGCTGTTCCTCTGAAATGGCTGTTCTAAGCATTCTAATGGATAGTGCTTGAAGCCTTACATTTACATCATCCATTAGAGAAATAAAGTCTGCATCACCGAAATTCCTACCCTGAACAGATCCTACATCCCCAACCAACCTCCTTAGATGTACCAACTTCAATTCATCATCGAACCCCATGAGAGCATCCAGATCACTTCTAATTTTTTTAAGTTTATTAAAGGCTATTGATCTCAACTTCTCACTAATTTTTTCAAGGGAGGAATTAATGGAAAGTGCTAAATGATTCAATCCCATAATTTTTGAAATATCTTTATACGCCTCTTCATAATGCATCCTGGCATCGCTATATGCTCCAGTAGCTTCAGCTCCATGAGCTTTGATATAGTGACCTGCAACACCCAACACAAGCAATCCCTGATTGAATTGAGTAGCACCTCCACTTAAGTTTATGTTTGACGAAATAGAATCCGCTCCATACTCATCTATAAATTTAAATGAATCATTATCATAAAATAAGAGGTCTACTTCTTTTATAGCCACGCCCAACTGAAACAAGTCACCATCCTCAACATACCCCTCAATCTCGGATACAATTTCCCTGCGGCTTACATCTACACGACTATCTCCCTCTTCCAATTGAATTGCATCATTCACTTCATAGTCAGACTTACCTGACAGAAACAGTATCAACAAAACTACAGTGACACCAATAACTGCTACTACGCGCCATAGAACATCATGTTTATCAAGCAGAACATCTTTCACAACTCACCAGTCATTTACAGTTCTGAGATAACTCAACTGAATAACGCACCAAGCCCCCCTGTCATAAAGCGAATCGCTATGGGACCAAAGATCACTATAAATGTTGTAGGCATAATAAAAAATACCAATGGTAGAAGAATCTTCTGAGATGCCTTCGCACCCATCTCCTCCGCCCTAACCAACCGTTCACTGCGAAGCCTTCTCGATTGCGCTCGCAGCACCAAACCAACGCCGGTCCCGAACCTATCAGCTTGAACAAGTACGGATACAAATGATGTTATAGATGGAATTTCTAGTCTATTCGAAATCATACTCAGAGCTTCAGCCCTTCTCAACCCACCCTTTACAGCAATATCAAAACGGGCCAACTCATCCTTCATTGGACCAACCCTCATCCTATCTTTTATCCTTATAATTGCCTGAACAAAATCCATTCCAGCCTCAACAGAGAGCGTCAACATATCGAGCAGATATGGGAGCTCCGCCTCTATGGATTTTTTCCTATCTGCAGCAATATTTCTTAGGTGAATGCCCGGAAAGGAATATCCAAGCAGTCCAAAGCAAGATATCTCTAGCAAATTAGTTGAATCGCAAATGATAAGTCCGAAGAGGCTACCGATTAAAGCCATCATCAGCCTAAAAGCCACAAAGTCTGATATATTAATCATATCATCTACATCAGCTCTGATAAGAGGAGATCTAATTCTATCATTGTCTTTGATCTTTACAAAGCTGCTGAGAACGGAACCTAGGTGAATACTCATGGGTATGAATATCCTCATAATAGGTGATTTAACTCCGTGCATACAATCATCATCCTCAACCTGTTTAAATATATAATAAAGAGTTGAAGCGCGATACATAATGATAAATATTGATGCAGCGAATATGACTATGAATAAATTTACCAACATCTCAATCACCTACAACAGCATCATACTGTCGCCGTAACATTACACATTTATTCTTACTGTTTTTATCATCCACATACTTCCTATCGTTTCCAGGAAAACCCCTAATGCGATGAAGAAGTATCCAAGCCTGGTATTTATAAGAGGATCGATATAATCAGGCGCCACAAACCATAACATAAAACCTATGGCCCACGGCATCACCAGAAGCATATACGACTGATACTTACCCTGAGCGAGAGCTGCATCGTTCTTACGAATAACGCGTCGCCTGCTATCTATTGTGTCTGCTAGCAGGGCAAAAGTATCAATGAGATTACCTCCCATACGCCTCAACACCTCAACGGACTGCACAAATATATCAACATCCTTAGACCTAACCCTACGCCCGATAATCGAGAGTGATTGATCCACGGAGGCACCGGAATGGAGTGAATCGACCATGAGTTCGAATTCGTGCCTTATAGGATTCTTGAGTTCATCAGCTGCGACCTCGATAGATTGAGATAGTGAAAGGCCGGCCTTGATCGCATTTGCAATTAGAATTAGCGCCCCTGGAAGTTGATTTTCAACCTCCCTTTCCCTCTTTTTTCGATATATTCTGAGAAGAATTTTAATTGCCGGGCTGATATAAATTAAAACTGTTAAATACTTTAAATTCAATCTCATACCTACAAGATTGAATTCATCCATCAGCACCTTTCTCTCTGCGTAATAATATTTTTTCAGATACCCTCTATATATGAATGTCACGATATAGAACGCTGAGGTAATAGAGATAAAAACTGCAAAGCTTACGACACACCATTCGAACATACCTACACCCCTTCAAAGAACTTAGGTTTTAATCCGGTAAGACGACTCAAACCCGAACCATCACAATCTATATCGGCAAGAATCTGCATGGATGGTGTTTCACCCTCAATACCAGTTAGCTCAGCTATCTGCACGACACGCCTTACACCAGAGTCATCCCTTGCAAGATGAATAATCATCTTCACAGAACTCACTATCTGCTGTCTGACAGCTTTCAGCGGCAAAGCTACATTGGCCATCAATATCATTGTTTCAAGTCTTGAAATAACATCCCTTGTGGAATTAGCATGTACAGTAGTCAGTGAACCCTCGTGGCCAGTATTCATCGCTTGAAGCATATCCAGAGCCTCAGCCCCCCTGCACTCGCCTACCACTATTCTATCCGGCCTCATCCTCAGCGCATTTTTGACAAGCTCTCTAATTGCAATTTCCCCAGCACCCTCAATATTAGGCGGACGCGCTTCTAGCCTCACTACGTGGTTCGCCATAAGATGAAGTTCAGCTGAATCTTCGATTGTAACGATCCTCTCATTCGGGGATACAAAGGAGGTAAGAATCCCCAAAAGTGTCGTCTTACCCGAACTCGTTCCACCGGATATCACCATGGAGACTTTTCTATCAACACACTCCGCAATAAAATCGGCCACCTCCATAGTAAGCATTCCCAGGGATATAAGATCATCGATGCTTTTCAGTGTATCCACAAAACGCCGGATCGTAAGTACCGGACCATCTATTGAAATGGGTTTGATGGCAGCGTTTAACCTAGAACCATCACCCATTCTGGCATCCACCATCGGGCTCGATTCATCTATCCTTCTATTAACCTTTGAGACCATCCTTTCGATAAGGGATAGAAGCTCCTCATCATCCCTAAAGCAAACATCGGTTTTATAGATACCCCCTCTCCTCTCAATATAAACTTCATCTGAGCCATTAACCATAACCTCAGTAATCTCTGGATCACATATGAGTTTGTTTAGCGGCCCATAAAATATTGCCCCATCCCTTTGCACAGCGGGCACATCCTTAGCATTTAAGGTCGGATGATCTTCTCTCAGTAGGTTGTTAGCATTACCAGCCCTACCAATCTCATAAACAGTTGAATGGCTGAGAACCCTTTCGCTTATATGTTCGATATCACCAACAGAACCCCACGACGGTATATAGAGACTCCTTACAAGCCTAGCATCTAATAAGCGATTCCCTGAATCTGTGATAAATGATGCGGGCCTGCTGAAGGAATTATCATTCAAAAGAGTTGTCACCAGCCCTTTCGTTTTTTTAATCGAGGACTGACTGTTCATTTGAACTATTACTGCAACAGGGAGCATCTTCACAGCTGGGGATATACTATCGTAGACAACCTCTTTCATAACAACGATAAGCACATCGTATACCGATTCAGATGAGAGGAGAAATTCATCATTCAACTCAGCCAGATTCATTGACACATTACTCGCCCCAGTGCTGCCAAATTGAACGTATCCATCGCCTGGAATGCTTTTGAAATGTCCGTGACAGTCACCCACACTATCTATTACCAATACATCCAATCCTTTCCCGGAAAGATTCTTTGATACACCAAGGGCCACCCTCCTCGACATGAATCCACCATCAACATCGGTTATTCCAAAAAGTTTAAGACTCACCTTAGCCTCTCCCTACTGTATTTATTGATTCTTTTCGGTGCCAGCCTCTTCTTTTCATTCACAAGATCATACTTACTTAAATACTTTTCATATTCCTTTTTAGACCTTTCCCTGATCATTGTACGCTCATTGTTTTTATATTCTACGAGGTCACTTTCTGCCGTTTTCGGTTGTTTCAACACCCTAGGCGTTACAAAAATCAGAAATTCAGACCTGTTAGATTGAAAGTCCTTGGATAAAAAAAGTGTGAATAATGCCGAAGAAGAATCTATGTTTCCTGGAACTCTATTCTTCATCTTAACATCACCATTTCTGATAATATTGCTAAGAACCAGGCTTTGACCAAGAGGCAAAACAGCTGTAGTGGCAACAGTATGAGTGTCGACGGCACCTCTAATATCACCCGATGGAGCTGAAAGCGTAGCCTTAATTCTCAAGTCGATTCCATCGCCCACCCTTATCGGCTCAGCTTCTATATCTATTCCTACTTTCTTAAATTGAACTTCATCGTTGTTATAATATGGCACTTCTGAACCGCTAAATATCCCGGCCTTCTCACCACTTTTCACCACTATTGATGGACGTTCCAAAACTCTTCCATTGCCGTTTTCCCTTATAATCCTCAATTTAGGAGCCAACTGAAACACGAAACCAAGGAGGGATCTTCCAACATCCGCAACAGATGATAATACACCTGCCCCACCACCCATAGCAGCATTCGCCCCAGCATCATTTTGGGTAGCGCCCGGCGCCCAGTTTATGCCCAACTGTCTGAGTGCGGAGCGCTTAATCTCCATCATATGAAATTCAAGTTCTATTAAATCCCCCCTGCCCACAAGTCTGCCGGTATCCTTTAGCTCAACGAGATCGAGAACATCAGAATAGTAAATCTTAGCTATCTCGAAAGCGCGCATCTTGTCGGTAGAATTATAGGCTACCCCTGAAAGGACTATTTTATCATTGAATGATTCAACGGTAATACCCGGTATTGCAACCGCCCTCTTTATAGCGTGCCTAATCTTTCCTATAATATTATCGGAAAGCCTCACCTGGCTTCTAAATTTAGATTCCGACCTAGACAGGCTCTCTATCTCTCTAAAATCATATGGATCAACAACTTCACCGTTAGCCTCAACCCTCCCATTTCTTATTTCCACATCGACACCATCCATACTGCCATATACGCGTTTTACCTTATCCAAAATATCCTTCAGAGTTGTTGTAACCACCTTGACTGAAAAATTATCTCGTTCTGCACCATCAGCATCCCATAGTGTAATGGAGGTCTCTCCACTATCCTTTGCGTTAATGTACAAAGACCCTCTCCCCTTGCCCACCAGGTAGTCGCAGACCTTGGGGTCTGCTACAGCTACGTCTCCAATTTCATAATTAACAATGATGGTATCGGATTGTCCTTTGATAAGGACTTGGTCTTGTAATGAGGCATATGTGGTAGCAGAGACAATACTAGCTCCAACAAATGCAATCATAAGAACACTCGTTTTCAAAACCAACTACCTCCCTCGATACTCCCTATAATTCTTTTTCATTGGAAGAAGTTCATCGTATTTGCCAGTTATCGTCGATATTGTTACTGGAATTGCCGGGGTGAGATCATCATTAAAACCAAATGGGCACAAAGCTATGGAGAGATTTCCATAATTCTTCGCAAATATTATCTTTTGGATAGTTTTCTGTTCGGCTGCTAGGGTAAGAATTGTCTCCATCCTCTTATACGGTGATTTTATTTTGCCGCCAAACAATGAGTTGCTTGCTGTAACTCCGAAGTTCTCTATAGAAGCATCATATACCTTTCCACTAACAGCTATGACATCAACGCCCTGTGTAAGCACCAAAGTCGTTTTTCTTGAGGCGACCTCACGTCCGAGATCGAAGGTGGCAAAGATATCCAACTTATCACCAGGCTTGATAATTCCCAGCGTTCCCGATGGGTCATCGAACACAAGGGTGAGTGTTCGCTTTCCTGATGGTATCAAAGCGGCCACCCCACCAGGCACTTGGTCGCCCCTCAGATCCGAAACACTCAATTGAGAATCAGCAAGAATATCAACCGCCGATATTCGCCCCAACACCTCTTCGACCTCAGAGTAACACCCCGGCTCAGCAAAGTGCCTTGGCATTCTATCCACGAATATCGCTCCATCAGCAATTAGATCACCCGCTCTTATATTTGTTTTTGCTTTAACTACATTAATAAGTTCCGACATTTTCAAAAGCTTATGCTCCCTCGCCTTTAGATAACCGGCTGACAAAGTCATAGCTACTACGGCAGCAATAGTTGATACGATGACCGGCTTTCTTCTAAAGAGACTGGTCATGCATGCAAATCGGTCCTTCAGCAATTCTCACTCCTTCAGATAGTGTTATATTTGTTTGAAGTGTACCTGCACCTACAGCAAAAACATAACCATCGGAGGTGACAACTGCAGGTCCAATTTTTTCGAGGCACGGTCTTAGGAGACCGTTGTTTGAATTGTAATCTTCCCACTCCAATATCGTATATGCAGCACCCGCTTCCGAATCTGCCACAGCCTTCAACGCACCATGGAAACCGGCTGAAAGCTGAACTGTTATCAAAAGAAATATTGCAAATACAGGCACTAAGGCGATGAGTTCAAGGGCAACGGACCCCTCTATTTTCTTCATCATGCTCAATATGAAGTTCCCTCCACACCTACTGTCCACATGGGAACTATCGCACTTCTATACAGATAATCCCCGCCCTCCTCACTTATTGATTTAGCCGCATCATCAATGCTGTCTCCACCCTTGAGTGCAAATTTCTTAATCGAGCCACCATATGCCTTAGCAGCTGATGCGGTAATTACTGAGACATCTCCCCCGACAAGTGCGTTTAAAATAATGGGGGTGATATCTTTTTTTGCCATAACGACGACAGAGGCATTTGGTGCGCTCTTTTTTACGAGATATTTAAGAGCATTTACGCTGCCACCATCCACATTATCAGGGTCAATGAAATTTTGACCGGTAATGATATTATATGAAAGTTCCTTCCATTGAAGTTCCGATTCAACATCCTTTGCTACAACAAAGCCCGCATCGACCTCTGTTTCACCAAACGATCCAGGCGCATTTGCTTCAAGAAGTCTTAATGCGATATCATCTACATTCACTTCGACTGACCCCAGAATAGAACTGATCTTTTGAATTTGTTCATTTTTTAAAGCTTCATATTTATCTATCCTTTGCTTCGCCGCCTCTTCATTCTGCTGTGACTCCATAACAAAGTCTCGTTCAAGCGATCTGTAGGCCTTATAAATTTTCCAATTAGCAACAGAGATACTGTTAAGGGCATGCGCCATATACGATGCACCAGCGTATGCAGCTCTATCGACAGCAATCTGAAGGCGACTTTTTATGTAAGATACCTGACCTATCCATATCACCATGGCCATAAGACAAATCATTATGGGAAGTGCTCCCATCAAAACAACCGCAGCACTACCGCGCTCCCCTTTCAGTAATCGTAACCACATACATAATATCCCGTGCCATCCCTGCAGTAAGGTGATGGCGTATCCCCGCCACCCAGGGCAACATCTGTAAGGTTTTTAGGAAGTGCCGGAGCTACAGGAGCATAACGTGTCAATCGATCAGCTGAAACAATAGCAGGCAACCCTCCCGGAGACACTTCAACTCTTAACCGCCCAAAGTTCCAATTTTCAACTCTCTTTGAGCCATCCGTTCCAAACCAATCAACATCAATTCCACCCGAAAAATCAGGTGTCAGCATTGCATAGAGCTCACCCTTAGTAGCTACACTACCCTGAAATACTTTTTCAGCCCTAGCAATACGAAACGCAGAGAGAGATATTAGGTATCCCTTTACGCATAGGGATGAAACACCAACTATAGATAGCATTAGAACAACAATAAAGGGCATTAGCATTGCCATCTCAACAGCAGTTGACCCTTTTGATTTTAGCCGCTTCATGGATTTACCATCTGCTGATTTGTTGTGAGCCATCCCGCAACATTCTGTGCAAGCCCAGCTACAGCTTGATTAAAAACCGGAATAAAATGACTAGCTGCCGATACCACACCTAAAACCACGACAGCTATTATCAGCATATATTCCGTTGCGCTCTGACCACGTTCGTTTTTAAAAATGTTCTTGTTTCTCTTCATGAGCCAAGCAAGGTGCACAACTCGTGCCACAAAGAATGGAATGTAATTCAGGAAGTTTATATCAAATCAAATCACCAAAACACATCACCCTGCATCGAATCGATGCACGATAACATGCTGCACACAAAAAAAGTGTCGGACACTTTTTGAGGAATTCCCAAAAAAGTGTCGGACACCTTTTTACTGATATATGTAGAATGGATCTATCTATTCACCATCATTTCCTATAGCTTCGACTGGGCAAGCGTCCATAGCTTCCTTGCACTGCTCCTCCTCATCATAGTCCTCAGGTTGTTTTCCCACATAGGCGTAGCCACCCTCCTCCTGCTGGTAGAAATTCTTCGGAGCAACATCCCTGCACAAACTGCAATCTATACATTGTGTATCAACGTAGAAACGACCCTCTACATTCTCTGGAACCTTATCATCGCAATTGGACATAGCAACTCCCCCTGTATTTCAAATCAAAAAACGCCTTAATTCTGTCCACTGAATTAGCGATGGGAACAGACCCTGTCAACTTGAAAAAGTGTCGGACACTTATCGGTGTAAACGGTCAAAAAGTGTCGGACACTTTTTTAAATCGGAACAGTTCAGGACATCGCCCTTCTCCAGCCAACCTTTCCTGGCTACATTTACTCCATTAATAACATTATCAATACCATCGGTGGAATGGGCATCGGGACAGATGGCAAATTTAGCACCTCGCCCCTTAGCATATCGCATCCATCGCCAATCCAGGTCCAAGCGCTGAGGATGAGCGTTTATTTCAACTGCCTTTTTATGATTACCGATAGCATCTATAACACGCTTCATATCAACCAGGTAAGGTTCCCTCGTAAGGAGAAGGCGACCGGTAGGATGCGCAAGGATATCGACATGCGGGTTCTCTACCGCACGTATAATTCGCCTCGTCATATCCTCCTCGCTCATCTTGAATCGTGTATGCACAGCAGCTATGACGATATCGAAGGATGATAGAACCTTGTCACTATAATCCAAAGAACCATCAGCAAGAATATCAACCTCTATCCCTTTTAGAATTGTAAAATTTTTAATCCTCTTATTGAGAGCATCGATCTCCTTGTGCTGCTTTCGGACATCGGCAGGCTTCAAGCCACCAACTACCGTGAGATTCTGACTGTGATCGCAGATGGCTATATATTCGTAGCCACGCGATTTAGCAGCGAGCGCCATCTCCTCGATCGTCGCCTCACCATCAGTATAGTTCGTATGAACGTGCAAGATACCCTTAAGATCGGATCCTTCTATCAATTGTGGTAGAACGCCCTCTCCCGCAGCATCGACCTCACCCATATCCTCCCTGAGCTCAGGCTCGATGTAGTCGAGGCCAAACGCTTTGAAGATATCAGCTTCGTCCTTACAAGGAATACCCCTCTTGGATTTCCCCTCAAAGAGACCATACTCGTTCATCTTAATACCCTTCGACTTAGCAAGCCCTCTCATCCTGACGTTGTGCTCCTTCGAACCTGTGAAATGATGAAGGGCGAAGGGATATTCATCATTGGACACCACTCTCAGATCACACTGAATACCGGAATTGAGAATCACCTCGGATTTTGTCTTCCCGTGCTGAACGATTCTATCGACGTACGGAAGCGATACGAACGCCTTCATAATATGGGCTGAATTGTCGGCAGCTGCAACTATATCAATATCCTTTACGACCTCTTTTTTGCGTCTGATGCTGCCTGCGATTTCAACCCTTACCACCCCTTTAATTTTTGCAACATCACTCAAGACCTCTTCAGCCCATCGCTGCGCCTCTATATACAACCATTTCCCAGAAAACTTCTTTAAGGATTCTATACCAGCGAGAATATTCTCCTCCGTCTTAATACCAAAACCAGGGAGGGCTTTTAGGGCATGTCTCTCACACGACATCTTGAGATCGCCAAGATTTGTAATCGCGTACTTCTTCCATAGAACTTTTACCTTCTTGGGACCAAGGCCTGAAATCTTCAGCATCTGAAAGACGCCATCCGGAACGAGAGCCCGAAGCTTATCATAGCTCTTAAGCTTTCCAGTATTTACGAGCTCGACTATCTTTGCTGCTATATTCTGCCCAATACCTTCAATATCCGTCAGTGAGTTTTCATTCACAAGGGTTTCAAGATCATCCGTCAGATCCAATATAATTCTAGCGGCATTCATATAAGCTCTCGATTTAAACGGGCTTTCGTCGTTCAGCTCCGCAAGCATCGCCAGCTCTTCAAAGATTTGTGAGATCTCTTCCTTGTTCATAATTTTAGGATAAGATTGAGGATCAGATCTTTCTCAACCTAAGCCTTAACCTTAGTCTCATTTTCGATGATACGGTTCACCCCTCAGGATAGAACATGCCCTATAGAGCTGCTCCAACAGTACAACCTGCGCAAGCTCGTGTGGAAGCGTCATCATAGATAGTGACAGGGTAATATTAGCGCGCTTTTTCATCTCGACACCAACCCCATCCTCACCACCGATAAAAAACACCAAATTCTTCGTGCCGCGCATGGAGTGGCTGGATAGATACTCGGATAACTCAACCGAGCCCTTCTGCTGACCCCTCTCATCAAGAACAACCAGAATGTCAGAACCCTCAAGCTTTTGAATGGCCCGACCATCATCCTTAACAGAAACGATTTCAGCTGGATAATAGTGAGAGAGCCTGCCGAAATAATCCTGCGCAAGCTCCTGCAATGGTCGCGATCTAATTTTACCAACTGTAATTACTTTTATCTTCATAGACAACTCTTAGGAGATCTTTACTACCGCATTAACAAGCTTCTCAATTCCCAACCACACCTCACCTATGGATTTTGCTGAAATATATGCCGGTGTTGAGATGAATTTGTTTTGATTATCTATTATACACTCAACCGCGGAGCAACCGACGAGCTCATGTCCCATTTTTTTAAGGGGAGAAAAGAGTTCACCACCATCGGCGACTGTTAATTTTATGCCTAGGTTTTGAAAAACCTTTCCCACAACAGCTGGGGCTATACAGATACCACCGATAGGCTTCTTGTTATTGTAAAATTCCGATATCAACCCCTCCACCTCACTGTTTACAGTGCAATCCGCACCTTCATCGGGAAAGGTCGAGACATTG
>JABGOS010000079.1:11923-65267 GCA_018645265.1 Deltaproteobacteria bacterium | reverse complement strand
CTTCCAAAAACAAGAAAGATTTGGCTGATTCTTGCCGGATCCACTCTCACAATGATGCTTGATGTCATAATAGACCCCGTAGCAAAGCTCGGTAAACAGTGGTTCCTAGGGGAGATCTACTACTATGCACATCCAGGAGAATACTTTGGAATTCCGATTACAAATTTCCTTGGGTGGTTTTTGGTTCCACTCGTTGTCATATTATTCAACATATTCATCTGGAAGCATATTGACACTCAACGGACAGCACCCAACGGACAGCACAGTTTACTAAACCCTCTCTTCTACTCCAGCATAGCGCTCTTCAATATAGGGGTCGCCTTCTACATAGGCGCGATCCTACTCGGAGTTGCAAGTTCAGTAATTTTAGTGATGATTATGACAATCGTGACACAAACTAGGAAAAGAATAATTAGACGCGCTCTTCCTTAACCTCTTCACCTTCACAATGAATATATTTCGGAACTCCATCATACATCGTTTCGATGGTCACCGGACGTCGCCATATCTGATATAGCATCTTAAGCGTTTCACAGGCATAGCTATATTTCAGATCAACACCCTCGTGGGTATGCTTAATAAGAAGTTCTCCCCTATTCCTAAAGTTGCCATCGACAACGTTAATGATAGGTTGACCAAAATTCGTTAATTGAAATAAGAACTGTTTCTTAATTTTTTCGAATTCACGGCTCGCAACTTCATACTGTTCTGACGATACGTTATAGGCATAAATGAACAGGTTATGCTTCGCACAGAACTCCGGCGTTAGAAATTCATCGATAAACATGATGTCATTATACAGCCTTCTAATTTCGAATATCTTCTCACGACCTAGGCCAAGCTTCTTATCCCAGTGAGCCTTTTCAACCATATTATCACATTCATCATACTCCTTGCCAAAACGCCCGGTATTCCAACGCTCCTCAATATCCCTCATGAGTTCCAAACCTATCTTATAGGGATTGATCCTCGTTGGCCCCATAGCTACAGTGCCTGAGTGATGGTCGGCATAATCGATAATCTCAGCATCGGTGAGCACCTTCTGAGTCATAATCTTTGAATGCCAGTAACTAGCCCAACCCTCATTCATTATCTTCGTCTGCCCCTGAGGGGCAAAATAATAGGCCTCTTCGCGAATTATTGACAGGATATCCCTCTCCCAATTATCCAGCGGAGAATATTCGAGCAGAAAGAGCAGCACATCCTTCTGAGGATGTTCTGGGAACTGTTTCTCCATCTGCACTTCCTTATCGATCTGCTCCTGCTGTTCATCCATAAACTTACTGGGATTGATATACTTGTCCATATACTGCCGATCAGCCCTGAGCTTTCTGACTGGCCTTCTCGCTCCTATATCACCGCCAGGAGCTCTCGTTCTCTTTATAGCAGGTGCGTGATAATCAATAAGATTCTCAATCGCCAAACAGGAATCTATAAAACTCTCAACCTTATCCTGCCCATGTTCGTCGATATACCTCATGATGCGCGTCTTATGGTTTGCCATCTCATCCATCATCTTACGGTTGGTATGGGCAAAGTAGAGATTGTTCTTGAAAAAATCGCAATGGGCATAGACATGCGCCATGACAAGTTTCTGATCAACCATACTGTTCGAATAGAGAAGATAGGCGAAGCAAGGATCATTATTGATCACCATCTCATAGATCTTAGATAAGCCATACGAATAGCTCTTCGCAAGCTGTTCATACTCCATACCGAAGCGCCAGTGTGGATAGCGATTGGGAAAACCACCATAGGAGGCTACCTCGTTGATCTGATTCCAATCAAGGACTTCATATATAACATCGAAGAAATCTAATCCGAAATCCTTCGCATAGCCTTCAATCCGTTTCCTGACCTTCTCAAGATCAGCTGGAAGATGCGTCTGATATTTTGATGACCTGCTCTTATTTGAACTTTGCTTTTTCATAGCGTCTTATTATTTACCCTTACCCAAAAAAGTCTTTATCGAATTCACAATTTCGTCCCTATTGGGTATCTTGGATGTTAACAGGAGCTCGTCATCCTTAAACCTCTCCTCCAGATCCTTTAAAAACTGACCGCTTCCGTATTCGCTCTCAACCTGACCATAGCAGAATACATTCGATATCGGCAGAATATCCGTTTTAAGCAACTTCAAACATTCCTCGGTGTCATTACCCGACCAGTTGTCGCCATCTGAGAAATGAAAGGGGTAAATATTCCACTCACTGACGTCATAGTTCTCTTCTACGATCTTTAAAAATAGCTTATAGGCTGAAGAGATGATCGTACCACCGCTCTCGCGAGTATGAAAAAAAGTATCCTTATCCACCTCACGTGCGACAGCATCGTGAATGATGTATTTAACATCAAGCCCCTCGTACTGGGAACGAATCCAAGTATCAATCCAGAAACATTCGAGCCGCACTATCTCCTTCTGCTCATCGCCCATAGAACCTGAAACATCCATCATATACACGATAAGCGCACGACTCTTCGGATCCTTGATCTCCTTCCACGTCCTATAAACCCTATCCTCATGTATGGGAATTATGACGGGACATTTCGGATCATAAGTACCGCTTATTATCTGTCGTCTGAGAGCTTTCCTATAGGTGCGTTTGAAATGACGTAAACTTTCGGGACCTGCAGAGGACATGCCGGTATACTTGATATTCTTAGTATCGAGATCCTTAACGCCCTTAGGTTCAATCCTTGGAAGCTCAAGTTCCTCACCAAGAAGCTCCGCGAGCTCCTCGAAGGTTATGTCGACTTCTAGGATATGTTCACCGGGAGCATTGCCAGCTTGAGCATCACCCTCTCCTGGCTGCACACCATTTCCGACATCTCCATCGCCCTTGCCGACGCCGCCCTTTTCCCTATCGCCATATACGAAATGAGGAATATCAATGCGAGGTATCGGAATACTGACAAGATCCTTCCCCTTCTTTCCGATCAACTCACCACTCGAGATAAACTTGCGCAGTTCCTTCTTAACTCGACCCCTTATGATCTGTTTAAAGCGCCCAACATCCTGGTCAATTTTTTGAGCCATTGCAGTCCTTAGGTTCGGAGTTCTACGCCTAAAGTGAGGAGCGATAACAAAAATATCAACTCCAAGCTTTCTATACTTAGCTACTCACTAGTTCTGGGGTTGCCTTTTCTCTTTGATATCACCCCTCGCGAAGATCGAAGCCACGAAGTTCAACACATCCGTAGCGCAGGTTTCACAATACCCATAGTTCTTGATCAACCTACTCTTCACAACATCTATCTTTTCCTGGGTATCCTTATCAACAACGCTCGAAACGAGACTTGTAAGTTTGATAGAATCCTTCTGATCCTCGAATAGTTTCAACTCCAGCGCCTTATGTAGGCGTTCATTGGTTCTATAATCGAATTTCTTTCCATCGATCGACAGCGCACCTATGTAGTTCATTATCTCGCGTCTAAAATCATCCTTCCTGCTCTCTGGGATATCTATCTTCTCCTCTATAGAACGCATCAACCTCTCGTCAGGCTCTTCATACTGACCCGTGTAAGGATTTTTCACCTTCTCCTTCTGGGTATAGGCCTTGAGATTATCGACGTAGTTTGCACACAGCCTTGAAATTGCTTCCTCATCAGCTGAAATAGCTCGCTGAACTTCATTCTTAACAACATCCTCATACTCCTCCTTCACCAAAGCGAGCAGTTCCCTGTAATGCTTTTTCTGTTCCTCATTCTTGATAAGGGAGTGATGTTTTAAACCGGATTCCAATTCATTGATGACCATGAAAGGATTTACGCAACCGCCCGCAATATCGGATACGAGCGCATTAGACACTTTATCCTGTATATATCTAGGAGATATACCTTCCAGACCTTCTCTTCTCGCCTCTTTACGCAGTTCCTTAACATTATCCTCGGTAAAACCGGGTAATGTTTTGCCATCATACAGCTTCAATTTCTGCATGAGCGTGAGGTTGGCCTTTTTAGGTTCCTCAAGCCTCGTAAGAATTGCCCACATCGCTGCCATCTCGATTGTATGTGGAGCTATATGTTTTCCGCTCACACGATGCGGACCGTAATCCTTTTCGTACACCTTCACTTCCTCGTGAAGCTTGGTAATATAAGGAACATCGATCTTTACGGTACGATCCCTAAGCGCTTCCATATACTCATTGCTCAGGAGTTTATTATATTCTGCTTCATTAGTGTGGCCGATTATAACTTCATCAATGTCGGTCTGAGCAAATTTCTTAGGTTTCACCTTATGTTCCTGGGAGGCGCCAAGAAGATCATAGAGAAACGCCACATCCAACTTGAGAACTTCGACAAATTCGATCATACCGCGGTTAGCTATATTAAACTCACCATCGAAGTTAAATGCGCGTGGATCGGAATCGGAACCATATTCCGCGATCTTCCTGTAGTTGATATCTCCAGTCAGCTCAGTAGAATCCTGATTCTTCTCATCCTTAGGCTGGAAGGTACCTATACCAACTCTATCCTTTTCAGAAAGGATCACCCTTCTAACCTTCACATGATCTATTATTTTGGTCCAATCACCATGGTAATGCTTCACGAGCTCTTTGTAGATATACCTGCAGCTTGGACAGAGATCACCCTCTATCATGACACGTTGTTCTACTGAGAGATTGACGTTGATCTCATGCAAAATCTTACTTCTCAACTCGAAAGGAATCAGATGAAGTGGGTCCTCGTGAACCGGACATGGAATCTCCTGTGCTGAACCAAAGATCAGCCCTTTATCCTCAAGGGCACCTTTATCCCATATAAAAGCGTACAGCGCTCCATCTGGAGTTTTAGAATAAGATTCGAGTCCTTTCTTGAGTAACCTGACGATCGTAGATTTCGCACCACCAACAGGGCCGTGCAGGAGAAGAATACGTTTTTCTGTTCCATACCTCATTGCAGCTGATCGAAAAACATTTACGAGCTTCATAAGAGGAAGATCCAAACCATACAGAGCATCCTTGCCTCCATCTATGGGGTCCTCGAAAAATTTATAATGAGTAATCTTCTTCTTATACTCAGTATACTCCTCAAAACCATAGGTGAGGATCATGTCGTACAATCTTTTGAATGCCGTATCCGCAACTTTGGGATTCTTTTGTACTATCTTAAGATAGTCAGCGAAACTTCCTTCCCAACTAAGTTCCTGATAGGATTTGACATCGTGAAGAGATGCAATCATCTGCATCAAATCATTTTTATTCTTCTGTTCTGTCGACATCACTACCTCCCTCTCTTTGTCAGCTGCAAGCTCGAACCTTACGTATATTTGCAGTCATTTTCATTCGCGAATATGATATCAAAGAAGCGTCACTATTTCAACATGCGCTTATCATTTTCCTTCATAGTTGAACGAATCACGGCACGAAGCAACTTATTTCTATTTGCTCTTCCAAAAAGAGCTCTTAGCTCATCATAGAGGGCGGGATCCATGATCAGCTTTCCAAGGGTTCCCTCACCCCTCCTAACCGATCCCAGAATCTTTCTCAAATCATCAGAGGCGTGTCTTAAATTAACGATCAGCCCCCCAAGATTACCTTTGGATTCCTCCTCTGCACCGGCCATAATTCCCTTAACAGATTTCATGGTGTCAGCTAGGTTAGCTATTACCTTCCCACCCTTAGGATCGTAAATAATAGCATGAGCAAGTCCCTTACCCTTTTCAATCTGTTCAACCGTCTTCCTTATTGAGGAAACAATAGCCTTCAGATCACCCTCACCCTTTCCACTGACTGATCCCAGCATCTCATTCACTTTCTTTGAGGCTGCGCCTATGTCATCCATAATCTCACCAGCCTTCTCGGCCAATGAGAAGATCGACGTCACATCTTTCGCAGGCAAAATACCCTTATCAGGTATCACTGACTGGGATTCACTACCCACGGATATGTAGACGAATTTATCCCCCAGGAGACCCTGTGTTTCAATTGTCGCTATACTGTCCGAACGTATGCGTTTTTGAAACTCCCTGTTAATCTTCAAGACGACCGACATATCCTTTGTGGTTGGATCTTCTGGGAAACGAATATCATCCACAAATCCAACCTTAAGACCTGCGAGCTGTACTGGGGCGCCTACGCGAAGACCTGATATCGTAGCGAAGTTTGTGTATAGGGTGTAGCGCCTTTCGAAGAACTGGCTCTCACTACCAACCATAAAGACTATAATCATAGCCACTACAAGGCCCGCAGTGACGAAAAGCCCTACTTTAAATTCATCCAACTTCTTACGTGGCATATATCCTCCGTCTCAAATATCAGCCATCACCCGTTTCCATCTCACCGCGGATGAAATTCTGAACGATCGGTTCCTTGGAAGACCTTGCTTCATCGCTCGTACCCACAAAACCAAATTTCCTGTCGTAGAGCATAGCAAGTCTATTCGTGACCGAGAAAGCAGCATCCATATCGTGCGTCACGACAACCGAGGTAACATTAAGCCTCTTTTGCATCTCGAGTATGAGGTTGCAAATTCTCTTAGTATTCGCGGGATCCAACCCTGTGGTTGGTTCATCATAAAGTATAACGTCTGGATCTGTTGCTATAGCCCGTGCAAGACCAACTCTTTTTTTCATTCCCCCTGACAAGTCGGCAGGCATCATCTCCTCAGTACCTGGCAGCCCCACCATCTCCAGTTTACTCCGAACGATTTCACTTATCTCATCCTCTGAGTATTCGAAATGCTCACGAAGAGGATACGCTATATTCTCTCTCACCGTCAGCGAATCAAAAAGCGCCGCGCCCTGGAACAGCATACCTATTCTTCTTCGCATCCGGGATAACCTGCGTTCGCCCATATCGCTTATCTTCTGACCATCGAAAAGTACATCGCCTAAATCAGGCTTGAACACACCCAAAAGTAGTTTCAAAAAAACGCTCTTTCCCATACCGGACCCGCCGATAATGGTGATAGTCTCACCTTTATAAATGGCGAGATCAGCACCCTCCAAGACCACTTTATCGCCAAAGGTCTTCCTAATCTGTTTAAATTCAACAATTGCCTTCATTCAACCCTCTAGAAGTACAGTATCAATTTTGTCAGAAAGAAATCTGACACAAAAATAGTTATCGATGAATAAACAACCGCTTTGGTGGTCTGTCTACCAACACCCTCCGTACCACCGTAGGTATTTAGTCCCTCATAACAGGAGATGATTGAGATAAAAAAACCGAAAAATGCAGCCTTGATGATACCGCTCGTATAGTCCTCAAGGATCAACGATTTCGAAACTTGATCCAAATAGAACTTAGGGGTTACCCCAGATTCACTAACGCTGATAAGCATCCCCCCCAAAACTCCTACAGCATTTGCCATGGTGGTAAGGATCGGTGCTGCAACTGTCGTCGCAATGACACGAGGGAGCACGAGTTTCTGAATCGGATTCGCACCCATCGCTTCGATAGCCAGCACCTGTTCAGTAACGACCATAGAACCTAGTTCAGCGGCGATACCACTTCCCACCCTTGCAGCAATCATAATGGAGGTTAGCACTGGACCAAGTTCACGGAAGATCGAAAGCCCCACTATGGTACCTACATAGAGCTTAAGTCCGAAACGGCCCAAACCTACTGAGAGCTGAAGGGCCACAACGAGACCCGTAAAAAAGGATATCAGCGTAACGATAGAAAAAGACTTATTTCCGATGGCCACGAACTGCTGAACAACCTCATTGCCCGCAAGTTTATAAGTAAAGAGAACCCTGACGGAGTTTATAGCCAATGACGATACGCCACCGACAATCCTCAACATCGAGAGAATACGACGCCCCGTCAGTTCCAGAAAGGTAAGGTGCAACCTTGAATTAATTTTATCAGCACTTGATGCCATAGTTTAAATGTAAATTATTCGTAGTGAAAACCTTCGAAAAAAAGCTCAAAGGCATTGGTAGTCTCCGGTGAAATTCCACCTTCAGATACGGAATAGAAATCAAAAACGCATTCATTCTTTCTGACTATCACCAAATCAACGGTCACAGCTACTCCATCCAACTCACCTGCAATTAGCTGACGCACAGCTCCCCGCCCATCCAAATCAAATTCCTTCTCACTTATGACCTGTTTTTTATCGAAGGCGTTGAGGATATCGCCGCTCAAGGAATCAAGCAGCCGCGCTTCAACGTTCTTGCCACAATAAGCATCCGTAGATATCGTAGATCCCAAACCCTCGTTATAAAAAGTGATGGTTCTGACGCGAGTCCTCATACGCTCCCAGCCCCCTGGCAACTGCCCAACCTGAAAATGATCCAAATTCCTCAGATAGACACGATCATCTCGGTATGAGACTACTCCGGTGGAACGATTGGGGCCAAAAACACATGTTGTGAAAAATAAAGCAACGAACGTCAAAATAATGACTATCTTCCCCCTGATTAACATGTTTCCAATATACTGATCTTCTTCACTGTTGACAAGGAGTTACCCGTGTTTAAATGATGACCTATGACTGATATAGCCAAAAATCTCAGGGAGATACGCAAACGAATTAAGGAACGCTGTGACCAGCATGGCAGGGATTCAAGATCTGTAACACTAGTTGCGGTATCGAAGTTCAAGCCATCATCCCTCATTCGAGAGGCTTATGAGGCTGGACAGCGCACATTTGGTGAAAATTATGCTCAGGAACTCAAAGAGAAGTCTAATGATCTCAATGAGTTAGAGATAAACTGGCACTTTATCGGGCACCTTCAGAAGAATAAGGCAAAATATGTTGCACCTACTGTAAACCTCGTTGAATCAGTAGATTCCGTTGAACTCGCCGACACCCTAAATAAGCGTGCACCCGCCCCCATCGATTGCCTAATCGAAGTTAATGTTGGAGGGGAGCTTTCCAAATCCGGCACCGATGAGAACAACCTCGTAGATATTGCCAGACATATTGAATCCCTTCCGAACCTAAGGCTTCGTGGACTGATGACTATTCCACCATACAATCCTGACCCAGAGAAGAGCAGGCCATATTTCCTAAAATTGAACCACCTGCTGATGGTCTTAAATAAAGAGTTGAGCCCAGCAACTCGTTATTCCGAACTTTCAATGGGAATGAGCCACGACTTTGAGGTGGCAATTGAAGAGGGAGCTACTATCGTGCGCGTTGGAACGGCAATTTTTGGAGAAAGAGAATAAATGGAAAAGAAACTCGTTAGAAAGCAGAAGAGGCAGGGCTGCACATGTGACAAGTGCAAGGAATGCTGCAAGCGCGAGCCGGGGTGGTTCATGCCGGATGAAATTGCAACCGCAGCAGCTTTTTTTAGTCTCACAGAACCTGAATTTATCAATAAATACTGCAATGAGCACCTCGAGGACAACACCTACGCCCTATCACCCGCACAGAAGGTAGGTACTACCGAATGCATCTTCTTTAACAAAAAGGGGGAGTGCGACATCCACCCGGTCAAACCACATGAATGTAGAAAAGTTTTCGGCTGCGAAGGCATCACCCGACATCGCAAGATGAGGGATATCATCAAGAGGAGATGGAGACGCTGATCTCCTGAAACTTCTTCATAAAACCATCAAACCAACCAGCTTCCTTTGGAACTGAATCACGTGCTTTAAGAAAAAGATTCAGACGAGGTGAATTCTCCTTTTCAGCCTTTGCGATCATGCGCTCAAAAGTAGCCTGCCCCTCCTTCACATCTATTTCAGGATGAGATTGAACGCCCCACACTGGCAAACCCTTTAATTTAAAGGCCTGTATTCGGCATCCCTTCGTTGTGGATATGACATCAACGTAATCCTCGGGCAAATCCTTCACCTCATCAAAATGAATTAAAAGTGCCGGCAGCAAGTTTCCCGCATCGCCAAAGAGTTGATCATTTCGAATGACCTCCAGATAATCCCAACCGAGCTCGGGAGTTTCGCTCTTACCAACAACCTTCTTTCCAAAGAGCGACTTCGCTAAGAGCTGATGCCCATAGCAGCTACCCAGCACAGCCTTGCCATCCTCAACCGCCTTTTTTACAAGCAGCTCCTCCGCACCGATCCATCCCCTCTCCTCTGTGATAGAATCCTCAGAGCCAGTAATTATGATGTGCGTATACTGAGAGATATCGCCAGGGAGCTCTCCCGCTGATGCATGAAATGAATCAAATGGCATCTTGAGAAATTTTTTCCAATGGCCGATTGGTTTGTAGACATCGTGATCGATAGCATTGTCCAGTATCAAAGCTCTCATATTATCTACCTCCTCAAGTGTGTCGGCGTATTCATGAGATTAAAATAGACCCAAACAACTATAGCAAACAAAATAATATATTTCGATAATGAGTATAAGAACTCCCAAACTACATTTCCGTTTTTTATGATTTGAAAATCTTCCACGTAAACAACTTCACAAGCACCGTTACCCCTATCATGCCTATTAGTGCTCGATCTTCTCTCCCCAAAACTACCCTCAACCAGATAGTCAACGAGATATCCTCTAAAGTGGATTTGATCCCCTATTCCCGCCTTGCTCAACTTTTTGGATATTTCAGGCGTGCTTGGCAGGAGATGGTTATTGGACAGTGCATCCTCCACGAATGTCACACCGGCAGGATACCTGATATAACAGGTCCATAATCCGGAACTGTATTCGATCCTCCTAAAATCTGAGCTGGCGAGATTACCTCCCCAAATCACGCAGAGATCTTTGATATTAAATGGATCATTCTCATAATCGATATTGTACCACGTCTTATTGAGATCGCGCGCACTGACGATAAGGCCATAAAGATCGTAACGGTATTTCGGTTTTATAGAATAGAGCTTATCATCGAACTTCACGCCAAATGGCTCCTTGGCAGTTTCCTTTTGAATGGGTTTTAGAAGAAGTCGTGAATCAATTTCATTCTGCCCAGGTAGGCCATCCTTCATGAAATACGATATGGCGAATAGAAATAATCCAAAGAGGAAAATCCATTTTGTATATCTGGATAATTCACTAAGTCGTTTTAGCAACATTTTGAATAAAAAAAGGGCCGCGGTTACTATCCCGCGGCCCATCGTATTATTTTACTCGTCAGACATATAAGCTATTTCATCATATGGCGTTCTATACAGAGGTTGTTTAAGTCTCTTCTGGTCGAAAATGTGGCCGAAAATACCCATGGAACGCCCGACGACGAAGAGAGCGTTCAAGCACCCCATATCGATAATCTCGTCCACCTCCTTTTTCGAAAACAGATCTGGGAGAGACCAAAGTAGATCGACAAAGGTAATGCCTATACAGCCATCGACATTGAGAATTAAATTACCCTTCTTCTGAGTTGTTATAGCCTCAACCTCGAGGGCATAATCCAACAGTTTAGTTTCCTTGAATGTTTCTTTGACGAACTTCTTGAGAAGGGTAACTCGCATATCAGGATTTGTAACGCTTTTGACCCTATGGCCGATACCTTGGATATTAACACCTTTCTTCTTCATCGAAACGATATACTCCTCAGGAGTCATACCCGATTCCACAGCGGCCTTGAATCCCTGTGCCGCACCATCGATGGCACCGCCAAAGCGAGGTCCAATTGTGAGAAGGCCTGATACGAGTGACGATATAATATCCTTGTTCGCCCTCGCAGCCACAATGGCGTTATGCGCGCCAGAGACTGCGGGACCATGATCGGCGGTAAGCATCAGGACGATATCGAGAAATTTCCTGGCAAAATCGGGAAGATTTTTCTTAAACCAGAGAAGTCCGATCACCCCACCTATTCCATAGCCTTCATTTATAACCTCGGAGATTGGAACACCATTATATAGGAGCTCCTCACCCTTCTCGTTTGAAATTGTACAGATAAACTGGGAGGGCTTTCTTATCCTTCCCTCCTTAACGGCCTGATTGTAATCCATTGGAAAATTAGGAACAGAAATTTCCTCAGCTGGCTTAATAACTCCATCAGTAACCAGCTTATCATAGGCTCCTTTGATCGCAGCTCCGTAGTCATCAAACGACTCTGGCACCACGGCCCCAGCTTTATTGAGAGCCTCATTCTTCGCATCAGCAGTTTCCAAAGCGGAATCCGCCTTGGCGCCAGCATGTCCGAACTGAACACCCGCAGGAAACATCTTCGAACAGGTTCCCGTCACCCAGATCACCAAAGGTTTTTTAATTTTACCCTCTTTGAGAGCATCTACGATTTTCAATTCCTCGGTTCCACCGATTTCACCTAGAGCCGCGATCATCTTGACCTCTGGAATCTGCTCATATCTAAGGATATGTTCCAGGAGTGTGGAACCAGGATAGGAATCGCCACCTATCGCAATCCCCTCATATAGGCCATCAGTATTACGGGCGATGATATTGTAACACTCATTCGAAAGACCACCTGACTTTGAAACGAAACCCACGCTACCCGGACGATGAAGCTTTGATTCGATTATATTATCGATCGTTCCCGCCGTATTTCCAATCTTAAAGCAACCTGCCTTAAGACCACCGACTGTGGCTGGTCCTATAATCCACTTGCCCTTAGATTTTGCTGTCGCTGCCAGAATACGAGCCTTTCTCTCAGGCACACCCTCCGCTATAACCGCAACCGTTCTTATGTTCGGATTCTCCAACGCTTCCATCGTAGTTGGAAAGGCACTCCTTTGGGATGAGAAGTTCACGATCACATCCGCGTCGGAATGTTTCTCCGTTGCCTCTTTGAGAGTCTTATACATCGGGAGGAGTATCTCATTCCTTCCAAAAAAGACCTTATGCAAACCCGCACGTGACGGATTTACTATAGCAGCGACCGATGGCCTTTCGCGACCACATGCAGCATCGAAGTCCAACATCCTCTGGATGGCATTCTGCTGATAACCATAGACTATTGATACAGTATCTTTCGAAAATATTTCTGCGGGATTCATAACTCCTCCGTAATTATTTCAGCGCCAAGGAAACAATCTTAGTCATGTGTGTCTCGGGTCCATAAACCTCAATTGGAAGGCCCAACGTATCGCCTAATGCACGCATTTTGGTGAGCCCCTCCTTGTAGTTTGGACCACCACGGCGAACATATATCTTAATGTTGTGATCGATAAGCTTCTTCTTGTATTCGGTAAGGGCTTGAATAATTCCGGTGAAGGTCTTCGCCACATCGGTAAAATTCGCTATACCACCACCTATCAATAAAAACTTACCATTTGGATCTTTTTCACGAGTCATAAGATCCAAAAGTGTCTTCGCATACTCGTAAGTAAGTTCTCTCGATGGATCCCCGGAGTATTCACCGTAATTAGCGAGTTCCTTTGAAAACCCTATATCGCAAACGGTATCGGAATATATTACAGAGGCACCGCCACCCGCAACCATCGTCCAAACGCGACCCGTGGGATTCAAAATCGTAAGCTTTAACGAAGCGCCGCTCTGTTCATCAAGGTACTTTACGTATTCTTCCTCTTTTGATGATGTTGAGCCGAAAGCCTTTGGAAACTCAAGCCCACTCCACGTGTTTCTGCAATCGAACGCCGCAGTATCATCAACCTTCGCCACCATATCCAGAGGTACAATTCCGCCGCTCTTATCGAACGTAAATGGATTTATCTCAAGATAGGAGAAACCATTTTCAGCATAGAAATTGTAGAGGGCCTTTACGAAGGCTACAACTTCCGACTTTTTTGAGCCTACATCAGCAAGTTCCGAATCCAAATCGACTTTATCTATACCGCCTAGAATCGGGACCTTTATATGCTTCACCTTATCCCAATTTTCCTCAACAAAGATTCCACCCTTCGTCGAAAAATAAATAACATCATTCTCACGCTCATCACGGATGGCGACATACCACTCCTCATCCTCAGCATGAGGCGTAAAAGGTTCGACCAGAAAATGAGTGAGCATGCCCTCTATCTCACCAACCTTCGTTCCTTTATTCATGCGTTCCTTCACCCACTTCTGAACGCCTTTCCAGTCAGCATCGATCAGAAGGAGGCCATGTTTTCCGCGTTTTCCGAAGAGTTGATCTGGCTTCGCGACGAGCTTCTCCTCAGCCAACCATGGGTTAACCTTTTCAAGGGAACCGAAGTCAGTTTCAGGAGTTATGAGAGCAACCTTACCATCATAACTGCATTTCCCCACGGAGCCGGCCTTCAAAAAATCGGCAAGCATCCTCTTCGCATCATATTCTCGAATACCTTTTATTGCCATAAAACCTCCGCATTGCGCTATGCGCTGTACGTTATGCGTTAAAAACTACAAATTATCTTCCAGTTTTTGAACTATAAAATCTAATTCGAATTGGTATAGTTTAAGAGCCCACCGGCAAGAACAATTCCTCTTTGCCTCTCCGACAGATTCGCATCACATTCAATGGTCTTTCCATTCGTCTTATCCATGAGTTTCACCACTTCGCCCTTCTCAATAGCACCGCGCAAATTCACAACTTCAAGGGAATCTCCCTGGGAGATAACATCATGATCAGCCGGGTTTTTGAAAGTCAGAGGCACGATCCCAAAGTTGACTAAGTTGGCGGCATGGATCCTTTCGAGAGACCTTGCAACCACAGCCTTCACTCCAAGATACATAGGACACAGCGCCGCATGTTCACGGCTCGACCCCTGCCCGTAAGATTCACCAGCTACTATGATATTATGGATTCCGGAATCTCTATTTTTTGAACAACGCTCGTGAAATGCCGAATCTACATTTTCAAAGACGAACGTGGAATATTTCTTCACATTAGAACGGTATTTTAGACGCGGACCAGCCGGCATGATGTGATCTGTAGTAATCTTATCCCCAACCTTCAACATCACCTCACCTTTTAGATCCTGAGGAAGCTTTTCATTTCTGGGAGGCTCACCGATATTCGGACCACGAACAATGACGGCATCCTTGAGCTTCGGCGCCGGAAAGATAAACATGCTGTCATCTATAACATATTGTTCCGGCATCATTATGCTCGGATATTCCAAACCCAGCTTCCGAGGATCTGCAAATTCGCCTTCGATTGCAGCAGCAGCAGCCACCTCGCAACTCGTCAGGTAGACCTGAGCATCCTTCGTGCCGCTTCTGCCTTCAAAGTTCCTATTGCTGGTTCTGATCGATACCTTTCCAGATCCTGGTGATACTGAATTTCCAATACAGAAACCGCAGGCGCTCTCCAAAATTCTAGCACCTGATTCGATAAGATCGGCAAGATATCCTTCCTTGGCGAGCATCTGCATCACCTGGCGCGAACCGGGAGCAACTCCCAGACTCACTTTGGGATGAACCTTCCTGCCCTTTAAAATTTTTGCAGCCGTAACGAGGTCTTTATAAGAAGAGTTAGTACAGGAACCTATCAGGACCTGATCAACCTTCATTCCAGCAAGCTCGGATACCTTCTTTATATTGCCTGGGCTATGGGGCGCTGCCGTCAGCGGCTCAATTTCTGAAAGATTGATATCTATCTGACGATCATATGTAGCATCCCCATCCGGGCCTAACTCAACCCAATCCCCCTCGCGACCCTGAGCCTTGAGGAATTTTCTGGTTTCGTCATCCGATGGAAAGATAGATGTGGTAACACCCATCTCAGCACCCATATTCGTAATGGTCGCTCTCTCTGGAACCGTAAGCGTCGCCATACCTGGACCACCATATTCCAATATAACGCCAACATTACCCTTCGTACTAAGGGTCTCAAGCATCTCGAGAATAACATCCTTGGCAGTAATCCACGGTTTCAATTCACCAGTCAGGTTAACCTTGTAAACTTTCGGAGCTGGGAGATAGAAGAATCCTCCTCCCATAGCCACAGCAACATCCAAACCACCTGCACCGATCGCTATCTGGCCAATTCCTCCGCCGGTAGGCGTATGTGAATCGCTTCCAATCATCGTAGTTCCGGGCTTTCCAAATCGCTCCAAATGCACCTGATGACATATGCCATTTCCAGGCCTTGAAAAGACGATGCCATATTTTGCTGCTACACTCTGTAAATAGGCATGATCATCAGCGTTTTCAAAACCCACCTGCACCGTATTGTGATCTACGTATGAAACGGAAAGATCCGTTTTGACCTCGGTGAGCCCCATCGCCTCAAACTGCAGATAGGCCATAGTTCCTGTTGCATCCTGCGTTAGCGTCTGATCGATACGAATACCGACCTCCTCGCCAACCTTTAACTCTCCCTCTTTCAGGTGCGCTTCCAAGATTTTCTGAACCAGATTCTTGCCCATTTTTTTCCTCCATTAAAAAAGGGAACCTTTTAAAAAGGATCCCTGTGTCATACTCAGAATGTCTCAATCGCTTTGAGACGCCAGCCCAGAAATATCTTCCGCCGGGGCAGGCAATTAGAAGCATCCAAAACACTCCCTCTTAAGAAATTAAAAACACCCCACTACAACTGCGGTCTATACTCCCTTAATTTTTTTTGTACACCCCCTTTTTGTGTTTTTTTTCCTTTTTTAGCCCTTTTTAAAAAGTGCGTTTTTTGCCATTAAATCTAATAGCTGTTGTCAGCATAATATTTCGATGTTAGTTGATATTCCACTACGATTCTTTTGGGGGCAACTTGATACCAAACCATAGGCATTTCAAGAGTATAGGTTCAACCCATACGTATGCGATCGAGAATGGTGCCTCCCTCGCTGATCGCGCAATCCTCACCGCGGACTACCAGAGTCAGGGGCGCGGAAGGTCTGGCCGCACGTGGCTTTCCGCTGAGGGACAATCCCTTCTAATATCTATCGTTTTAAAACCAGCTATACCACCACTTGATGCAAGCCTGGTAACTCCAATCCTTGCGGTGGCTACGTGCGAACTTCTTCAGAAATTCAAACTCACCGCCTCAATAAAATGGCCTAACGATGTCCTAATAAGGGATAAAAAAATTGGCGGAATTCTCGCCGAAGGATGCCTCATCGGAAGCAAGCTATCCCATGTGGTGGCAAGCCTCGGATTGAACATAAAGCAGGATGAAGGTGAGCTGAACACAATCGATAGACCTGCAACATCTATCTTAAACGAAACGAACCTGGAACCCGAGCCTCAGGAATTACTTGAGGAACTTCTAACTATCTTTTTTAAACTCTACGACAGCTTCCTGGAGCAGGGATTCACAGCAATCTCCGATAGATGGCGTGACTTAATGACATTAGTTGGCGAAGAGGTGTTGATCGATTTAGGAGGACAGGTTATGAAAGGCTCTGTTGAGGGTTTCGGAAATGACGGTGCGATTGAGATAAGGGATCATTCCAACAAGCTGCATCGCCTTCATTCTGGAGAGATCTTAAAATTGACAAAACCCATCCTGTAATGAGAGACCTTCCATGAAAGGATTATAGATGCTAATCGACGGACTCAGAATAATGGCAGTAGGAATGGGAGTTGTATTCTTAATCCTACTATTCCTCATTGTGGCGGTACCTATATCAGCAAAAATTATTCATGCATTCGAAGGGCCACCCTCCGCTGAGCAACATGCTCTGGGTGATGCTGGTTCCGCAAAGAGAAAACCAATTGCAGCCGTCATAGCTGCGGCAATAAAGAAGTTTAGAGGCAACGGTTGAAGTCAACATATCCTTAACTGCAACCTTTAGTCATCAACTGCTAAGGACGAAAAAATGGTTAAAAAGAAAAAAATCGAAATAACCGAATTGGTTCTCAGGGATGCACATCAATCGCTTCTCGCAACGCGAATGCGGACCGATGACATGTTAGCAATAGCACCTAAATTGGATAAGGTCGGATACTGGTCTGTGGAGTGTTGGGGAGGCGCCACATTTGACTCCTGCATCAGATTTCTTCGCGAAGACCCATGGGATAGAATTAGAAAGCTCAAGCTGGCGATGCCGAACACAAGGCTCCAGATGCTTCTTCGTGGACAGAATATCCTTGGATATCGGCACTATGCCGATGATGTCGTAGACGCCTTCGTCGAAAGGGCCGCAGCAAACGGTGTTGATGTCTTTAGGGTCTTCGACGCCCTTAACGACACCAGAAACTTGGAACGTGCCATCACCGCTGTAAGGTCAGCAAATAAACACGCACAGGGAACCATCTCATATACAATAAGTCCCTTTCATACCAATGAACGCTTTATCGAACTAGGAATTGAACTGGAGAAGATGGGATGTGATTCAATCTGCATAAAGGATATGGCGGGGCTTATAACTCCAACGGCTGCGCACGATCTCGTTTCGGGATTAAAGGCAAATGTGAAAGTCCCCCTTTCCCTTCACAGCCACGCCACGACCGGCATGGCCTCCACCGCGCTATATACGGCTATCGAAGCCGGTTGTGATATGGTCGATACGGCCATATCATCGCTAAGCCTCGGCACCTCTCACACACCCACCGAAACCCTCGTCGCCATGCTTCGTGAAACACCACACGACAGCGAATTGCGCATGGACATATTGAATGAAATTGCAGAACATTTTCGAAATGTCAGAAAGAATTATACTGAATTTGAAAGTTCCTTCGCAGCTGCCGATACAAGAATCCTGATCAGCCAAATTCCGGGTGGAATGCTTTCCAACCTTGAAAGCCAACTCAAGCAACAAAATGCATTGGATAAAATCAACGATGTTATGAATGAAATACCGAATGTTAGAAAAGAGCTCGGCTACCCCCCGCTCGTCACACCGACATCACAGATAGTAGGTACGCAAGCAGTTCTAAACGTTCTACAAGGCGAACGCTACAAGACGATTACCGCTGAAACAAAAGCCCTCCTCGGTGGATACTATGGAAAAACACCAGCGCCGGTGGATAAGGAAATTCAGAAAAAAGCCATGGGCGATGAGAAACCTATTACGTGTCGCCCCGCCGATCTCATCAAACCGGAGATGCATAAACTCAAAGAGGAATTGAAGGATAAGGCAAAATCTATAGAGGATGTGCTCACATACGCCCTCTTTCCTAAGGTGGCACTGGGCTTCTTTGAAGCCAGGGAGAAGGGCGAAAAACCTCCCGTCAGTGTTTCAAAACCCAAAACGAAGGCTGTCAGCTCCCAAACACCAGCCTCAGGTATCTCAAAATACACAGTAACAGTTGATGGCGTAGCTTATGATGTTGCGGTTGAAGAGGGAACGGGCAACATAGGAAATATTTCACAATCAGCAAAGACCCACGCATCCACGAACGGAGTTGCAAAGGAGGAAGGTGTAGACGTCATAGATGCACCTCTAGCCGGACGTGTCGTGAAGTTTGTAAAACAACCAGGTGATGCAATTGAAAGCGGTGCAACAGTCCTAGTTATCGAAGCCATGAAGATGGAGACGGAGATCAAAGCCACGGATGCTGGCACTTTGGATAGATACTTCGTCACCGAAGGTGCTGAATTCGGACATGGACAACCATTGTACGCATTGAAGAAGTAATAATGATCTGATTATTTAATTGGAACAATTAGAGGCAATTACTATGAATTCAGCCAAGATCCTACTCCTTATCATCATCACTACTGTTTTACTCAGCTTTGCTGCGCCAGCAATAGCTTCGGAGACTGATGACATTCAAAACAATCCACCTCAGATCTCCACCATTGGCGGATTAATCGAAAGGCTAGGAAAGACAACCGGCGTTTACCAATTCATATTCAGAAAGAGTGGCGATCCGGAACCAGCCACCATGCTCATACCACACGTGGAAGAAAATTATGAAAGTGCTGCAGGATGGATGAAGCTTATAATGATAATTGTCGGTTGCTTCCTACTCTATCTTGCGATCGTAAAGAAATTCGAACCGCTACTTTTGATTCCAATAGGCTTCGGCACAATACTGGTAAACATTCCCATGGGTGGGATAGCCCTCGATGGAGGGCTGCTTAAATATTTCTTCGATATAGGAATAGCAACCGAGGTTTGCCCCCTTCTGATATTCATGGGTATTGGAGCACTCACCGACTTCGGACCATTAATAGCCAATCCTAAAACGGCACTGCTCGGCGCAGCTGCACAGTTCGGCGTCTTCGCTACGGTAATCGGCGCTCTACTGCTTACAAAATATGCAGGTTTTTCATTTTCCCTGCAGGATGCGTGCTCCATAGGAATCATCGGGGGGGCCGATGGTCCAACATCGATATTTCTGTCGAGCCAGCTCTCGCCAAACCTCATGGGTGCAATAGCTGTAGCAGCATATTCCTATATGGCACTCGTACCATTGATCCAACCACCGATCATGAGACTCTTAACGACTAAGGAGGAACGTTGCACGGTGATGGCTCAGATGCGCCCCGTCTCAAAAACAGAAAAGATCATCTTCCCGCTCATCATATTACTAGCATGCATCATCTTCCTCCCTACCGCTACTCCACTGATTGGAATGCTCTCCTTTGGAAACCTCATGCGTGAGTGTGGCGTAGTTGAAAGACTTTCAAAAACAGCTCAGAACGAACTCATCAATATAGTTACGATAGTTTTGGGACTTGGCGTTGCAACGAAGTTATCAGCGGAACGCTTTCTAAGGGTTGAAACTTTAGGCATACTCCTGCTCGGCCTCATAGCCTTCTCAATTTCAACAGCAGCCGGTCTCCTGCTCGGAAAGCTGATGTATCGATTGACGAAGGGAAAGATCAATCCATTGATCGGCGCCGCCGGGGTATCTGCCGTTCCGATGGCCGCGCGCGTTGTGGCTGTCGAAGCTCAGAAGGAGAACCCCTCGAACTATCTCCTCATGCACGCCATGGGTCCAAATGTAGCCGGAGTCATCGGAACTGCAATTGCAGCAGGAGTACTACTCGCAGTGTTTAAATAATAAATCGCTATATCTTCATACAATTAAATGAAGGTCCAACTACAGGTGTATACCATGGTATACACTTATTTCGTATTGACGCACTTCACCCCTCCTTATCGACGATAATTAGTCAGCGGTAATATTACAAAAAATAATGGGAGGTCGATATGTCATACACTGACTATCTTAGAGAAACACGTGTACCACACGACTGGTGCCGCGAAATAGATGAGCGCTGTAAAACGATAGACGCTGCGATAGCTGATCAAACTATACTACTAGATGCAGTAAGCACATGCAGAATTGTTGGAGATCACCCCAAAACTGCTGATCTGTGTCAAAAGAGAGAACCCTGCCTCAGGACATCTCTTCTTTGCCAAACCACTGACGGTCCAATTCTTGCGCCAGATACCGTACCTGAGATATGGGGTCTTAGCGAAATGGGCATCTATACTGACCTAGTGTCCTTCCAAGAAATTTCCGAAGTGCTAATCGACGATTATTTAACAGAGCCCGAATCGGATGACGATACCCTGAACTTTTTATACTATGCTTCGGGTCACCACATGGCTCCTCTGGAGCTAGGCTTGCAAGCCCTTGAAAATACCGATTACTGCAATGTTCGTTTCACATACACAGAGATCGATGCCGATTATTTTAAAGTGATATATAGGGAACTCTCGCTACTTGAAGGACAAGGAAGGATACAGAGCGTTAAAGAAAGACGCGGAAAAGAAACCGAAACCCATTCAGAGTTAATAATAAATTTTCAATACCGCACCTTATCTGGAGAACCGAAGGATTTTGAACTGCTCTTCGTGCTGGGGAAAAAGGGAGATTTCACAGAACAGCTCGATCTATGCTCCGAATACGGCTCATGCGATAAATATCCACCATATTTCAGACAAATGGATTACGATAGAGCTGACGTAATTATGAATTATGATCCTGAAGATGGAGAATATGCGATGAAGCAACTGAGTGACGCTGCTGAGCAAAGCATCGAGAGCGGTGATGGAAAGATCTTCATAATAGATAATATCAGCGTATACAAGGAATGGGCTCTAGAGAATGGAAGGGACTTGACCTCTGATTTTTCACAACATTACGGATGTGAAGGGAATAGGAGTGATACGCCCAGGAGACTCGGCAGGAGTGCAGTTATGTTCCGACTCAAGTAGGTAGCATCCCCCTATTAATATCATAACACCTCAATATTATTAACTAATTATTCTTTGAGCAGTCGCAACTTTCACCCCCCTCCCTGCCGATAATAATCTAAAGGGGTGGTTTATCGACAGGGGGTAGCTATGCCCGTAAACGAACTAACTCCAGGCACCAAACCGACCGACACCACAGGACATGATTGGTGTGAATCTATCGATGAGCGCTGTGATCAGATAGCAACGCTGATTCTGAGTCACACAGGACTCGCGCCCGATGGCGGTACATGCTATCAACATGGAACAAAGGAGATGGATGATCTGTGTACAGCTCATCTCTCCTGCGACGCAACGAGCTATATGTGTCGCGCTGAAAAACCTTTTCTTACACCTAACACAGAGATCGATGAATGGAAGCTTGGTGAATCCGGACAGTATCACGACGTGCCCGCATTCATGGAAGTTGCCGACACTGTAATTCATAGTTTCATGCCGAATGCCACTCCTGAAAGCGGACCCGTTGAAATCATGTACTTCGCAAGTGGCAATCACATCGCACCATTGGAACTCGGAGCGAAGATTTTAAACAGCACCGAGCACAAACAGGTGAATTTTACATATACCGAAATCGATCAGGAATATTATAAGGAAATTTACACGGAACTCAGCATGCTTGAACAGCAGGGCAAGATACTTGATCTAAAACAGCGAAAAGGTTTCTCAACACCTACACACAGCGAATCTATCGTAGAATTTAAAATCAGAACCGACTCCGGTGAAATAAAGACGATGCAGATCACATTCGTACTCGGCAAGGTCATAGATGGAGAATATCCACCCTACTTTCGCCCATCGGATTATGATAAAGCTGACATAGTTATTGGATTTGATGCGGAGAGCGTAGATGCAACAGTTGGACATCTAAATGAAGCACGAGCTTATTCCAAAGGAGACGACCAAGGAAAGATATTCATAATGGAAAACAGGGATGATTACGTTGAGTGGGCCAAAGGTAACAGCGAATATGTTGTCGACAACTTTTCACAACACTTCGGATGTGAGACAATAAAAAAGGACGAAGGTTTAAACCTCCGTCCTATAGTTTTTAAGTTGAAGTAACAGTCTAATCGTGATTGGGAACCGGACATGAATCAGGTTTCTTACAAACTTTCTCTCTCACTGCAGGTGTAAACTCCTCACCACCGAACATTTTTATAAAGAAACTCTGAGCATTCGAAGCATCCACCTTTTTGGTCGGCTTCATACTAAAACCCGCTTTACCATAAGTCTCGTAAAACTGTTTAAACTCGGCCTTACTTAAGTCAACAAACAACTCACCCTTTTCAGTGAGGATAGCTGCGGGAAATCTGTAGGGCATTCCACAGTGAAGTTCCATTATACCATCTCCATACCTTCCATCCTTCTTCCTACCTCTAGTAGCAAGAAAACTACATCGCGTTCCATCTTCAGGCGGTTCACATTTTTCGCCCACATTAGTAGCATCCTTCAAAAAAGGATAATCTTTGTAGATACTATATTTTACACATACGATCGGATCGACTCCCATAATATTCTCTCCTTAATTCATTCCCCTCATTCTCGACATTTCTTCAAGAATGTTGCGCTGTTTTTTGGAGCTATATAAATAGGATTTCAGCATGATATGTTCAATGCAACTCACTGTAATCACTAGATAATTAGACGTGAGACTCTTCGGGCCTGCGAGGCTATCACTGCTTTTATCAGATCTACCATTATGAATGGATAGAGACCCATGGCAAGTGTCATCTGCCATGTGGATCCTGTCACCAACTTCAGCTGAAGAATGCCCGGAATATAAATTGCGAGCGCCGCTGCAACATAGATTGCAACTGAGTTAATCAAACCTGAAGATTTCTTGTGTAAGAAACCTACGATAAAAGATGCAAGAAAAAATCCCCAGAGATATCCTCCGGTCGCACCGAAGACATACTGAAGACCTGAACCCTTCGCAAAAAATGGCGCGCCAACTAAGCCTAAGATGAGATACCACCCTACCATTTGGACTGAATACCAACGACCCAGCATTCCAGCACACAGAAGCAGCGTAAAAGTTTGAAGTGTAGCGGGAACCGGAGAACCTGGAATCGGAATCTTTATCAACGCGGAAAACCCTAGCAGCACCGCACAGATCAAACTTCCCGTAGACATGACTAACGCTCTGTTGATTGAAACTGTTTTATTAAAGACTTCGATATTCATCTTTTCCCCCGTTCCAATGTTCGATTATCTCCTCGCCGGACAATTACAGCCTAACTTTCCCTTAGCCTGAGCTGCAACATCGCCAACAACGTGATTCGGCACCGCACGATAAGGTGCTACACCGTAATTAACAACCGGCGCCGCGTATGGCGTCCAGGCCTTATCCCAATACCACTTACCCGCATACCACATCGCCACAGGCTTCCTCTCACCACCGGCATTTATCATAAATTTAACATCACCATTCTTTCGAAATTTTGATGCCACCGAAGGTGCATAGATCGGCAAGCGCTCCTGAAGCACGGAAACAAATGAGTCAATCGTACGCGTAACAAAACCCTGCATCGCAGAGGAGTTCGCAAGGAGGTTATTATCGAGCACCGTGGTTTCCACCTCAATGATATTCGCGTTATTGAGCCGCGGTGCGAAGGCGACCTTATCCGAACTCATATACAGGCTCACAGCATCGACCTGAGTCAGAAGGGCTGCTTCCTCCGTTAGAGTCACCTGTTTCGTCAAATCGGATGATTTTATTTCAGCCCCAACCTCTGTCGAACCCAACAGAACAATGGAAAGAGCAATAGCCAGCAGATATTGATATTTCATGACTTCCTCCCTTTCCCCCACGCCCTATAAACACCCGAAAGGGTGCCTTGTCAAGATGGAGCGACATCACCTCTATTCCATATATATCTCGGGATTTTACATACCTACACTGAAGATGCTTAAATCAAAGAAAAGGGCCTCATAGATAGGAGACCCCCTTTTTGATTAAACAATTGGCTGCTGCATTTTATCATTACTCGTAATGAATCACATCATTGCCATCACTCGGAATCACAATATCACCCTGCCCTACAAATATTATATCATCCCCATCCCCGCCATCTAGTTTATCTGCGCACTTACCACCATGGATCACATCCATACCGTCTCCGCCACGAACCACGCTGGGCTTGTTAGGAGCACGAATAACATCATTGCCCCCCTTACCGTTCAGTGTCCACGATTTACCATCATGAACCTCACTATAGTCTATGATGTTATCAGTGTCATCGCCCTCGTAATAATCCTTACCACTATATTCACAGGGATTTACGGTTGGCGTTGGATCATCAAGGGGATCTCCTGGGCCCTGAAAGCCGGCTACAGTTTCGCCCGCATAACCAGTTTCACCAGCACCTGTAACAGCATCACTATCCAAACCCATTCCATTTAGAAAGGCGACAAGGTCAATTCGGTTATTAACTATAACCACAATGACATCGTTGTTAGGTGGAAGTTTTATCTCTTGCCCTGCTTCACGACTTTCCTCCGAACCCCTCTCCGACAAATCGATTATTTTAACCTGTCTTTTCTCTTTTTTTCTTCTCGCACCCATCGCAAATGGGGTGCTAAGCGCTAGCACCAAGAGCATAACGACTGAACCGGTCAAAATCTTCCTTGTATCCATAAGATCCTCCTTTTATTTATCAACACAGGAGTAGTTTACAGCAAACTCCATGCCAATCACTTGATACATCCTCAATTTCACACCATTCAATAATTTCAAGATATTAGAAAGAAATCGAATTAAACAATAATCATTTAACTAATTATAATAAGTCTAAAAACGTCAAAATAAAAACCATCCAAAAAAATAGGTGTCCGACACCTTTTGGGATAATTGCGGCACTATCTAGGAATTGGCTTCAATTTTACAATGATAGGATTGAACTCATTTACCGCAAGGTTCATATTTAGATCGGTCGGTTGATACCCGGCCTTCTCAACACGAATCTTGTAGTTACCCAGCGGTAGCTCATGCAGAATAACCGGCGTCCTCTGCGCAACCGGCTTCCCATTGACTGTCACCAAGGCACCCTGGGGCTCTGAGTAGACATAAATTACGGAACGGAAAGGTGATATCTTCTGGAAAAGATCTGTAGCCTCTCTCTTAACACTCTCATCCTTAGCCTTGAGCATCACCTCAACTAAGAGTGGCAATGCCTTATCAAGCCTTTGCATCATCGCATAACCACTGACCAACCCGAGCATCGCTTGATTTCGAACATCCTTATTCTCCCTCGCCTGCTCAAAATAGCCCATCGCCCTTTGAATATCGTTAAGACTCAGGTAACAGACACCAAGCATATAATTCGCCTGTGCTGTCTCGGAGGGTGCTGGCTTACTATTTAACGCCTCTGCAAGTTCGTTGATCGCCTCCTGCCACATCTGACGATCCATCGCTAGTTTGGCATTGTTGAGGTGAGCACCGGCGAGCGAAGTTTTCAGTTTCACGCTGGCTACAAACGGAGTGTTAATATCAACTTTTAGCTTTTCGGAATGCTCGAAATACCCCTCCTTCTGAAGCACAAGATTATGCTCACCTATAGGAAAGTTCCCTTCATACGGAGTTTCACCAACTTTTTTGCCGTCGATAAAGACGTCTGAATTGGGTGGTTCGGACTTAATCTTCACTGGGAAAACTTTGAGGTCACCCTCGCTCACTTCCATCATAAAGGTAGGACTCTCCTTCGCTATTGAGAAGTCACGCCTGAAGATTATATCCGTCACATAGGTCTGGGAGGTTTCACCGAGCTGTCGCGCCCGACGAAGCTCAAGAAAATACTCCCCATAGGGGATATAGATCGGTTTTTGCAGAACTATTTCCGTAAGTTTTGCAGATCTATCCTGAAAACGATCATATGAAAATTTTCCTTCGAGATAGAACTCAACATCCCTAGGAAGGTCGTTTATCTTTATCATGCCGATCGGCCCACGAAATAGAATCGGAACTACTGATTCACCCTTCTCGAGCTTAAAATCGACCGTCTGTTCATATTTTTCCTTTATCTCAGGCATTTCGAAAAGTGCTTCGGCCTTATATGTTTTTTCAGGTTCCAACTCTACGTTAATTCTGAGCGGTGTCTTTCCTAGCTTTTCCTTTTGAAAGGTAACCTCAGCTGACATAGGACTCGATGCAAAATCAAGGAACACAGGAACCTTTTTAACAACGGATTTAAGCGGCTTCTTCTCTATCGGTTTTTTCGTAGCATCCCCAGGCTTATCACTCCCTGGCGGCGTCTTACCTGGTTTGGTCCCCTCTTTAGCAGTCGGTCTGAGCTGTGGTTTCGGCTTAGTGGCTGGTTTAGTGATGGCCGGTTTTTTGGAAACCGTCTTTTTGGGTGACTTAAAGAGCAATCTATTCGCAAAATATGCACCTGCAACAATAACCAAGAGCCCCAACACAACCAACATAATGAGAGTTCTCTTATTCTGTAATAATCCAGTCTTCGGCGGTTGACCCTCAGGATATGCTTCATACTCCCCAGACCCTTCAGGAAATGAAGCCTGCTCCATCTTGGGTTCTGGAGGCATATTCTCCATCTTTGCTGTCTGTCCATCCGGCGGCGCAGATACAAAGACGGTCCTATCTGCAATAGCTGCATCCTGAGGAAGGCTCATTTCCTCTGCGGCTGTAATCTCCTGAGTAACTAAACGCAGTTGATAGATCCCGGTCTTGACGATATCCTTGTGACCGATCACAACAGATTCAACCACCGGTTTGCCGTTTACGCTGGTACCGTTCTTACTTCCAAGATCCTTTATCATCCAGCCGGATGGCGTCTTCTCCAATTCCGCATGCTGCCTTGAAACGCTTTGGTCCTCGAGTCGAACGGCATTGCCGGGCGCTCTTCCGATAATATTTTTCCCATCATTCAAGGGGAAATGAGCCCCAGCTCTGGGACCGTCGACTACGACTAAATATGGAGGTGCGTATAGCGGTTTGGAAGGCGTATGTTCATCATCACCCTCTGAAGGCCTTATGACTGTATGATCGTTGGGACCCAACGTCCGATCGGATATTGCGCTGTTGGTGCCGCCGCCAAGCTTCTTGTCTGCCATATTGCTGTAATTGTTAGCATAAAGAGATTTGTGCGTAAAGCATCTATGAGCATATACATCTTGATTTTATCTAAGAAAATCACGATATTGGACATTGCAAAAAGGACTCGTTCGAGAGAGCTAGATGTGAGAATGCAGTTATAAAAGGAAAAAGGTTGGAAGTTATGAAGATTAAAATACTAGCTTATTCGCTTCTGATCCTATTGCTGATACCCAATATCTGTCTATCGAAGAAGAAAATCACTAAACCCAGCGCCAGAGCAGCCTTTCATAACAATCAGGGCGTATCAGCTCTCAATTCCGGAAATAAGCAGCAGGCAGAAATAGAGTTTAAGACTGCCATCGAACTCTCGCCTGACTATGTGGAAGCCTATAACAACCTCGGTATCGTATACAAACTCAATGGCAAGCTTCAGATGGCTGAAGCCCAGTTCTTCAAAGCGATAAGTTTAGACAAAGATTATGCGGCGCCATACGCCCACCTAGGCGCAGTATATATGGCTCAAGGTAAAATCGATGATGCTATAAAGCAGATTAAAAAAGCGTTGAAGAAGGATGGCAGGAGAGCCGACTCCCACTATCAGATGGGACTCGCATACCTGGAAAAATCGAAGAGTGGCGGGGACCAGAAAAATATCGAACAAGCGATCAACGAGCTCAAGATCGCCACCGAACTCAATCCCAGTTTAACACATGCACATCAGCTCCTAGCTAAGATATATGAACAGCAGGGGGACTACGAAAAATCACAGATTAGATACCGCCTAGCCCTGGCCGATCAACCTAATTCCGTAGAAGGCTGGCTGAAGCTAGGGCACATGTACCTTAAGAAACACGACAATTTCAAAGCACAGAACTGTTTTCTCAAGGCGCTTGAGATGGATCCCTCATCTGCCGACGCACACCTAGAGCTAGGACTGTTCTACATTCAGGAGGGGAAAACCAAGGATGCGATAAACGAATTCAAGAGTGTCACCACTTTGGATCCTAAAAATGCAATGGCCTGGTTTAGGCTCGGCTCCGTCTATCTAGCTTCGAAACAATACAAAAGCGCCGAAACAGTTCTGCGTAAAGCGAAGAATATCAATCCAAACTTTGCAGATGCGTCTTTTAATTTAGGCTTGACTTTATACCAGCAGGGCAAAACAATTTTGGCAGAGCAGGAATGGGAACATACTATTAGCGTTAGCCCTAAATATGCGCGGGCCCTATACAATCTTGCCAACCTTTATCAGCAGCTTGGCAAAACGCAGCAGGCCGGAGAGATGTACTGCCGATTCATAAAAGCTGGAAAAACCGAGTTCCCATCTGAAGTCAAAGTTGCGGAACAAAAAATAAGTACGAGTGGAACAAAATGCCGACACTAATAATAACAGAACCTGGAAAGAACGAGCCTGAAATTCACAGATGTAGTGAGGACTCGATCACTATAGGCCGACTAGAGGATAACATAGTCCCACTCTATGGAAACGGGGTGTCGCGCACTCACGCCAAAATTATCACCGATGGTGAAAACTTTTTTATAGTAGATTTGAAAAGTGGAAACGGTACTTACCTAAATGGCGTACCCCTCAGGGCAAATGAGAAGAACATCCTTCAGGCTGGAGACTTAATAGCAATAGACAATTACCACATAAACTTTCACACCGGCGAAACTGAATTCAAAATCGATAACTCCGACGAAGTAACTGAGAGCGACATCCTAGAGGTAAAGCTCCTGAAAAAAGTGCTCAATGCGATTGATAAAGAAACTATACCGAGCATAGAAGTTCTAAACGGGTCCGCCGAGGGGAAGAAATTTCTGTTCTCGGATGATTTTGCTGAGATCGTTATCGGCCGTGACCCAGAATGCGATTTCCCTATAAATGAGCATGTTATTTCAAGAAGACATGCCAGAATTTCAAAACGCTGGGGTGGAATAGCCATAAGAGACCTTGAGAGTAAAAATGGGACCTTCCTTAACAATCGAAGGATCGTAGAGGAATATCTCCACGATGGCGACAGAATTGCTCTCGGCACGATCGTACTCATATTTAGAAACCCCCAGGAGATCAATCTCACCAACATTGATGATATCAAACCAAAACATCAGCCGGCTCACATTCACCCTCAGGAAATCCCTGGAATAGATAATAGCGCAGAGGAACATCGCGCGGAAGGCGAATTTGAAGATCAGGAGATGAATGGCGAGCGTGAGCATCAGGAATCGGCTGATAATGAAGGCTCAGCGTTGGAGGAATGGGATAGGCTAGAAGAGGAAGCCGAGGGAGGACTCAATTATCCAGCACCCTTAGCACCTAAAAAGAACTTAAGGTCCATAACCCCTATGGAAATTGGAATGATCGGCCTTGGTGCCATCATTCTCATATTCGCGTGTATAACAATAGTGAACCTTCTATCATCCTAATACGATCGTCTTAATTGCCAACTCCTCAATTTTATAGTAGATTCAATCAACTCAGACTATGAAGATAAACCTCATCACAATTCTGATCCCCACACTATCCTGTCTTTTTCTTACTTTCTCAGGCACTGCTCACGGCAACAAGGTAGACCCTTTTTTCAAAATCAACAGAGAGCTACAACATCATGATAACACGTTCGTACAAAAGAATATTGGCGATTCAGAGATGGTGAGAACGATCATTAAGACTGAAGATGTGGATTTCACCCTGGAGGAAATTCGACAGTCGGGAGGAGATGTCCGGTCAATCGTAGGAAATATCATTACCGCAATAATTCCACCATCGAAACTGAATGCCATTGGCGCTCTGAAGGAGATTAAGTATGTGGAAGCTTCAAAACCTATGAATTTTTTCAACGATCTCGCTGATGCGGATACCGATGTCAATTCAGTAATAACAGGCAGCGGGCTTGAAGCTGCATACGAAGGCAGTGGGGTTATCATAGGTGTGATCGATAGCGGTATCGACATCACACACCCTGACTTTCAGGATGAAAATGGAGATCGTAGAATCCTGTATATTTGGGATCAAACCGACGATATGGGCCCTGGCCCGTCGGAAATTGAATCAACCTACGGAACAGAATATGACACCACTGCAATAGCTGAAGGAATCGTAAGTCAGGTGGACACAGTCGGTCACGGTACCCACGTTACAGGAACAGCCGCAGGCAGGGATGACACATATCCTGGAGTCGCATCTGAAGCATCGATAATAATGGTGAAAACGAACGGAGAAAGCGCAGAGCTGATCGATGCTGCAAACTATATTTTTCAAAAATCGGCTGCCCTGGAAATGCCAGCTGCTATCAACATGAGCCTTGGAACTGAAATCGGAGCTCACGACGGAACATCACTGCTGGAACAGGGCTTGGATACTTTGCTGGATTCGCAGTCCGGACGCGCAATCATAGCTGCAGCTGGGAATTCAGGACAGCTCACAGGTGGCAGGCACGCTAACCTTGATATCGATGTCAGCAATATGGCTGCGATCAGACTCGATGGATCTTCAGCTAGCTACTCAGTTATAGATATCTGGGGATCCCAGGACTGCGATGTCGACCTAACTGCCATTATCCCAGGTGAAGGTGATATCGCGGCTTTAATAGCAGGCTCTACCTGGGTCTCACAAGGTGAGTCAGTCGGCGGTACATTTGTAGACAGTGGCATTGAAATTGAATTCGATCGAACGGAGACTGTAAACGCAGAAAATGGCAAATGGCAATCTCTGATCGGCATAGCACCGGTTTACGGATACGTATTTGATATCGTTTTCAGGGCGAACTCATCATCATGCACCTCCCTAGATGTGTGGATCCATGACAATACAGCCGCCTCCTACTTCGAGGGTATCGACGAAACCATAGATGATGTAGTTTATCACCCTGGAGATAACTTGAGTACAGTTGCCCTCCCAGCTACAGCGACTAACGTGATTGCCGTAGCTGCGTATACTACCCGCACCAAATGGATTGCGGGAGGTGTGGAGATGGAACCATACACGGATATAGCATTGGACGATCTCGCCTTCTTCAGCAGCAGAGGACCTGCCATATCATCTTCGCAGGGTGAAAAACCTACATTAGCTGCACCCGGTGCTTTCTTAATCTCCGCATTTTCAAAGGATACCGAAAGCGTAACACCCGGCATGCTGATGGATGATGGAATTCACATAGCGATGGCCGGTACGAGTATGGCTTCTCCACATGTCGCGGGAATAGTCGCAACAATGCTCGAGGCGAGCCCCGAGCTATCCTACGCAGACATCATGCTATATCTCAAGGCTACATCACGTATCGATTCCTACGTTGGGAGCATACCTAATGATGACTGGGGCTATGGAAAGATTGATGCCCTTTCGGCAGTATGGGCCAGTCAAAACGGAAGCATAGATTTTGATAGTATCGCATTGATCGGCATACCTGACGGCGCCGATGATGTCCCAGCTGATATGCATTCTCTTATAGTTCATTTTCCATCGCCTACATCATCAGCCACGCTCACGTCGAACAACCTATTCGCAGTACCGATAACAGTTACACAGGTGGGCCTGTCAATATCAGATGACGAACTTAAATCTTACGACGTCAATTGCAACGCATCAGAAGCCCTCTCTGGCACTATTTCAACCGCCGGAAGCGATACCAGTATAGTAGCGCTTCACCTTGATGATCTTCTCGGCTTCGGATCATTCGCTGTATGTATATCGGATGATCTCCTTGATGAAAATGACAGCAGCTTCGGTGCAACATCCATCAATTTTACAACTACGGGAATGGGAGGGGCGTGGGATAATGACTATGGAGGTTGTTCGCTCATTAAAGATTCCAAAAGAGTTAATCTACCCCTTTACATAATATTTCTATTTATCATGATGTTCATACCCTCTATGCATATCCTTCGAAAAAGGTTTATGATGTTTGCGATGCTAGCACTCTCGAGCATCATTTTATTCCCGACCTCTGCATTTGCGGAAGAAGCAAAAACACTTCAACAGTTGATCCAATCATGCAGAGAGGAGAAGGAGCAGAAGGCACTGGATGCGTGCGAACAAGCTGTTGAAATGATGCCGGGGGATACTCCCGCACCACTCAAAGCCGAGATGTTTCGCATTCGCGGTGTAATATACGGTGAGTTAGGACTTCCGGAAGCGGCAATCCCTGAATTCAATGCCGCAATCAACGTCTGGCATAACGATGCTAAATCATATTACAATAAGGGCGTTGCCTTGGAAGATTTGGGCTTTGATCTGAGGGCATTCGAAGCATATCGAAAGGCAACGGAGCTATCACCTGGAATGGTCGAAGCATGGGGAAGCCGTGGCTTTACAGCCTTCGCCCTTAATGAAAAACATGAATCAGCGACGTCGTACCAAAAGGCCTTGGAGTTGGACCCCTCTTATTTCGACAAGCACCCCGATGAACGCGAGATATATTCAGAGTCACTACCATCGTTTAAATTATCTGAAGAGGAGGAAGTTAAGAAGAGGGAGTGGGCAGTCCGCTTCACACCGAACGTGGGCTGGCTTGGAAAGGTAACGAGCAGCTTTGATGCTAACCCTCTAGCCAGCGCATCCTTAGATCAATTCATATACATCCTCATGCAGCCGTCTTTTGAAGTGAATCTGCAAGGCCCCCTCTTCGCTACGGGATCCTTCACATATGCGCGCACCACAGGCACGGGACATGTAATTCAAAATGGTATCGATAGAAATGTAGATGGCGCTCTAAACATCATAGGTATAACGGGCGGTGTTCAATACGCGAATACAGACCTAAACATGAACGATAAGCGTGTACGCCTTTGGGTAAGTGGCGAAGTGGGACCTTATATAACCAACTCCAGCAGCTCTATCGTAGCTGGTAATTGGATCATGTCTGGATCACGGACGACTGTCAGCTTTGGAATGAACGGAGGACTTGGATTCGACTACCAGATAACTGATAACATCGACATCGGAATTTCTGCGAAAGTTCATTACGTTCTCTGCGATTGGGATGATTACATTCTAATCGGAGGCGGGCCTACCTTCAGATGGAATTTTTGATTGCACCCCATAATCACCTCCAAGCATAACCATAAGATTTCAATAGCTTTTATTTTATAATAAAAAATAGCAACATTTCATAGCTATCAGCGATAAGCCAGCCAAACCAATAAGGAGATATTTATAATGAGACCATCTCTACCCACACCACCGCCCGTAGTAAGAGTACCTAGTTTTATTGCGGTTACGCCGATATATCCGAACGGAGTTCCGCCTGATCTTACCATGGGTATGATTTTAAATTTAATGGACACATCCCTAATCGGACCGAAATTCCCGCATCAGGAATTGCAGCAAACGATGGGACCCTTAAGATTTGCACCATCTTCGTACCGAGTTGCAGCTGATAATCTAGAATTAATCAACTATCCAAACAATAGCGTTGTGGGTGGTCAGTTAATATGGAGCGACAGTCATCCTGCTCTAGAAAATGTTGTACCAATTCAGGATGCGATATCAGATCCGTGCCTCGCAAATAATGCAAAACACTTCCTTGTGCCGGGCGAACCTGGTCTTTGGTTAAGCGCACTCGAGTTTAGCATGGCGGAGACAGCAGATCGTCCGATAATGGGTGGGGTCATCAGTCCGGAACCATCAGAGATCGAAGCATTTCATGCCAATGAAAAACGCACTCGAAGAGGTGATGGGCTCTATAAGAATCCACTAGTGGACCTCTATTACAAACCAAAATTTTTTGAAAGAAGCGGCAGATTATATAGATGGTTGGGCATAAAGTATTTTCAGAAGGGAGTTCAGCTGCTTGGAAAGGGTATGTACTATGGAGCGGCAGGTTTATACTATGGACTTATGAAACTCATCGAAAGGGATAAAGCACCATCGTTTGGAGAAATAGTTAAAGACCTTGAAACGCGTATGAGCACAGGCAAGGGTGGCAATAAATATTTTCTAGGCTCAATAAGAACACTAGATACCCTACAGGATTTTTCAGTGGCAACAAGAAGAAACGAAGGGGCACATGCACTAGGAACATTTATTCCACTACCCTTCATGATAAAGATGCTTCCATTCCTTTTAACGCATCCCGAAACTGCAATACCGACGTATATAATTTATCTATTGAATGCCTACGCTACTTTTTTACAGAGATACAACAGAGCTCGGGTAGAAAACACGATCGACCTTAAGCTAGGTCGTGGACCATTTAAACTGGACATTACGACAGCAGATACAACCGATGATAAGCCTACACCTTAAATCCAATTGATATCTTAATACTGACGATCTTGGAATTTACTAAACACAATCCTGATGGTCGACAATCTTATCTATCCTATCTATGAGTTTTATCGCATCGCATGGTTTGACCATATAATCTACAGCACCGATCTTCCTACAAATTTTTTCCGACTTCTTCTCCTCCGCGGAACAGGATAGAATAATAACCGGAATATTATTCACAGGAGAAGCCCCGTCCTTCAGTCTTTTCAACACTTCAAAACCATCCATTCCCGGCATCATAATATCGAGTATGATTACATCGGGCTGCTTCGCCATCGCTATATCGATTCCACTCCGCCCGCTCATAGCTATTGAAACATCATAACCGACTGCCTCAAAACGAACCTTCAATAATTCCAAAATATCAACTTCATCATCGATTATCAGTAGCTTGCGCCTACACCCTATCTCTTGAGTCATAAATTCTCCCACATTCAGGATATTATACTCCTTTATTTAATATTATACAATATTTATGGAATTCTAAGAACTGTTTTATAAGGCCTTAGACAGCTGCAGCCGTCTCGAATACACCCTCAGGCAAACTAACCCTTGCGATGGGTTGAATCCTTAAATTTTCCGACAATTCCTGGTAGGATAATACTGATAATTGTGGAAATTCAAGTTCGACTATTTTCCTAAAATAACGACGTATCTCGGCTGTCGTGAGAATCACAGGAGGCCTTGCACCAGGTGGAAATGGATGACTCGCAATCTCCTTTCCAACCGCCTCAACTATCTCCTGCGTAATTTCCGGTTCCAGTGCCAGATAGTTACCCTTCTCAGTTCTTCTTATTGAGTTCTTTACGAGGTCCTCGATATCCGGATCTAACAGATAGACGGCTAAGGTATTCGCACTTCCAGCAAACTTATGAGTGATATACCTCTTCAACCCCGCCCTCACATGCTCTGTCAGCATTAGAGTGTCGCGCTCTATCTCACCCCACTGAGCGAGCGTGGAGAACACACTCTTCAAATCCCTGATAGCGATGTCCTCTTGCACGAGCCTCTGAAAAATTTCGGAAAGCTGAAGCAGGGTTACTACCTTGGGGATCAGCTCGCGAATAAGCGCTGGGTGGCTCTTCTCAAGCTCAGTAAGCATAGTTTGCACTTCCTGCACTCCTAAAAATTCATGCGCGTACTTTCTCAGTATGTAGGAAAGATGAAGTATCAAGTACTCAGCTGGGTCCCACATTCTAAAACCAGCCTGCGTGGCAACATCCTTATACTCCTCCGAAATCCAGGTAACGACGGAACCATCGATAGGGTGTATCGTCTCTGTGCCAACTATATTAAAGAGCTGTAACTGTTCTAACGGCTCACCGACGAGTATATGTCCCTGTACGATTTTACCCTGAGCAACCGGCACTTCATTTATATTGATAACATACGCCTCGGTTTCCATATCCACAGTCTGACCACGCACCTGTATACCTGGAAAGTTAACACCAAGCTCATAGTAAAGTCCGTGCCTCAGCAGCGGAATCAGCTCGTTTATAAACCGCCCGCCATCCTGTGAATCATCAACGAATGGAATAAGACCGCTTCCAACTTCCAAGGAAATTGGGCTGGGCATGATGAACGGCAAAACATCTCCATGCTTCTTGACTGCCCTTTTGACCGCCTCCTGCTTCGGCGTCTCAGAAATTTCCCTAACAACATTCGCCCTGGACTTTATGAGGTAGAGGGCAATACCACCGACGACTACTCCTAAGATTATAAACGGTATCTTGGGAAGGCCTGGTACGATGGCCATGATCAGCAATATTACCGCTGCGATTATCATAGCTTTTGGATATGCCGTGACCTGCGTGACTATATCCCTACCGAGGTTTGAGCCCTCGCTCTCCGATGCAACTCGGGTCACGACGATACCAGCTGAAACCGATATAACTAGCGCTGGTATCTGCTGCACCAAACCATCACCGATTGTTAGAAGGGAGTACGTTTTCACTGCTTCTAGCAAAGGCATTCCACGAAATGTTGCACCGATGATCAAACCACCTATAATATTGATAAGGGTAACGATCATGCCGGCAATCGCATCTCCCTTAACAAACTTCATCGCACCGTCCATAGCTCCGTACATCTGACTTTCACGATGAAGGGTCTTTCTTCTTTCGACCGCCTGCTCCATATTAATAATGCCGGCACGAAGATCAGCATCGATAGACATCTGCTTTCCAGGCATCGCGTCCAATGTAAACCTGGCTCCGACCTCGGAAACACGCTCTGCACCCTTCGCGATAACGATGAAGTTGACGAGCGTCACGATGATAAAGAGAATTCCACCAACGACGTAGTTTCCCTGGACAACGAATGTACCAAATGCCCTGACTACTTCACCAGCATCAGCCCTGGCCAGAATCAAACGTGTTGTCGATATATTCAAAGACAGCCTATACAGCGTAGCTATCAGCAGAATCGTCGGAAAGGAGGCAAATTTAAGGGCATCGCTGATATAGAGCGCTACAAGCAATATTATAATCGCTATCGTGATCTGTATGGTGAGGAGAATATCTACCAGCCAGGTGGGCAGAGGAATGACGATCATTCCTATGACTGCAACGACAAGAGCTGCCAGAAGGACATCACTGTACTTAGCGATTATATCATTCACAGCCCCCGAGTTACGACCATCGCCACCTTGAGAGCCTGGAATTTGTGAAGGATTCGTCGCCATAGGAAAATCATTTTATCAGTTTAATGAATAATTCCAACGAAAAAACCGTTATTCGTCGTTCGATTCTCATTGTTTAAGATACAGACTCCATGAATAACGAGAATCAAACCACGAATAACGGCCTATCAAGCACCACAGCACTTCTTATGCTTCTTGCCGCTGCCACATGGGCATGGGTCATTTCTACCAACTTTAGGGGCATCACGCTTTACAGTCTCCTGCTTTCTGCCCCTACCCCCCTTGGATTCATCAGGAGCGAGGGCGTTCGAATCAAACGCTCTAGCTTCCGCGTGTTCAACCCTCACTGGCTGCTTTGCCTTTCCAGCCTCTGCAGCCTTTGCCACGCTATCCTCGGTGGTCACCTGCACCCTGAATAATTTTTCTGTGACGTCGGATACGAAGCGATCCATCATATTTCTAAACAGAATATATCCTTCTTTTTTGTACTCAAGCAATGGATCCTTCTGCCCATAGCTCCGAAGCCCTATTCCCTCCTTCAGATGATCCATCGAGAGGAGATGGTCCTTCCAGAGAGAATCTAGGGTTTGAAGAAGCAATATGGTCTCAATTCGGCGCATCATTTCTACACCATTGGCTTCTTCACGCTCATTATAATAGGCGCAGACACGATCGAAAAGGTCGGAACCAAAATCCTGCTGGTTCTTGATATCCTGAGATATCTCGCTAAATGAGAATGACATATTGAAGCGCGTCGTAACCCTCTCCTCAAGAAGTGAAGGATCAAAATTCGCATCTATTTTCTCGGGGACGCTACTTTCAACGACCTCAGTCACCAACTGGTCGACCATATCCAAAACCATATCTTTACTGCTGGCGTTTTGAAGAATTTCACGACGCCTTCCATATACGGTCGTTCTCTGCTGATTCATCACATCATCGAACTCAAGGAGGTTTTTACGAATCAGAAAGTTGTGGCCCTCAACCTTACGCTGTGCATTTTCAATAGCTCTGGAAAGCCACGGATGCTGGATTTCCTCATCCTCCTCCATACCAATCCTATCCATCAAGCCCGATATACGCTCACCACCGAACACCCTAAGAAGATCGTCCTGGAGGGAGAGAAAGAAACAGGATTCACCGGGATCACCCTGACGGGCAGCCCTACCTCGGAGCTGGTTGTCAATTCGCCTACTTTCATGACGCTCCGTCCCGAGAATATAAAGCCCCCCAGCTTTTAACACATGGTCCTTCTCAGCTGCACAGATCTCTTTACACTCAGATAGAACGGACTCAAAGACATCCGGAGGGGAGTCGAGACCCACCCTGCTCTTTGCCAAAAAATCCGGGTTACCACCGAGAAGAATATCAGTTCCTCGACCAGCCATATTCGTAGATATGGTTACAGCACCCTTTCTCCCTGCCTGGGCGACGATCTCCGCCTCCCTATCATGATGCTTTGCATTCAGCACATGATGTGGAACACCATAACGCTTGAGCATTTTTGAAAGTTTCTCAGACTTATCAATAGATATTGTACCTACAAGAACTGGCTGGCCGCGTGCACTCATCTCTTTAACGTGTTCGACCACAGCTTTGCATTTGGACTCTTCCGTCTTATAGATCTTATCCGCATTATCCTTTCTGACTAACGGCATATGAGTAGGAACAACGATAACATCGAGATTATAAATTTTGGCGAACTCCTCGGCTTCAGTGTCCGCAGTACCAGTCATTCCAGACAGCTTATTGTACATTCTGAAAAAGTTCTGGAATGTAATCGTAGCCAAAGTCTGGTTCTCATTTTCAATCCTTACATTTTCCCTAGCCTCAATAGCCTGATGAAGCCCATCACTCCATCTTCTGCCGGGCATCAACCTTCCCGTAAATTCATCAACTATCACAATCTTGCCATCGTTGATCACGTAATCGACATCTCGCGTATAGAGTGAATGTGCCCTTAGGGCCTGGTTGACGTGATGAAGAAGATTTATATTCTGCGGATCGTAGAGATTGGATATGTTCAGACGTTTTTCAACCTCAGCAACTCCCTCCTCTGTTAAGACTGCCGACTTCGCTTTTTCATCAACATTATAGTGCTTCTCATTCTTGAGGTAGGGCACTATACCGTTGATGACATAATACAGCTCCGTGGATTGTTCTGCCGGACCTGAAATGATCAACGGAGTCCTAGCTTCATCTATAAGCGCTGAGTCAACCTCATCAACGATGCAAAAATTGAGAGGTCTTTGAACAAACTGTGTGGAGTCGAACTTCATGTTGTCGCGAAGATAGTCGAAACCGAACTCATTGTTGGTTCCATATGTTACATCCGCGTTGTAGGCTTCCTGCCTCTCCTCATCATCGAGACCATGAACGATCACGCCTACTGAAAGCCCTAGAAACCTATAAACCTGTCCCATCCAGTCTGAATCACGCTTCGCGAGATAGTCATTGACTGTAATAACATGAACACCCTTTCCACTGAGCGAGTTGAGATAAACCGCTAGCGTTGCGACGAGGGTTTTGCCCTCTCCCGTCTTCATCTCGGCAATTTTGCCCTCATGAAGCACAACGCCACCGAAAAGCTGCACATCGAAGTGACGCATACCCAAGGTGCGAATACTGGCCTCACGAACAACCGCAAAGGCCTCAGGCAATAAATCCTCCAAGGACTCACCAGCCTCTACCCGCCCCTTAAATTCATCGGTCTTTGCTTTTAGTTGATCGTCCGTAAGCTTCTTAATATCCGCTTCGAGCAGGTTTATGCTCTCGACGATTGGCAGAACTCGTTTAAGCTCACGTTCATTCTTCGTACCGAAGATTTTTTTTAAGAAAAATGAAATCATCTGAAGTGTTTATATAGAAATAGGAGACCAAATCGGAACTAAAGATCATTCATGATGTACAGCATAGGATTAACCGGAACACCCTCAACCTGCACTTCGTAATGAAGATGTGGACCTGTGCTTCTACCTGTATTTCCGATCGTCGCTATTACCATTCCTCTCTTAACCGGCTGCCCCTCATCCACGAGGAGCGACTGACAATGTCCATAGAGCGTTGCTATCCCATATCCATGGTCGACCATTACCGTCTTACCATAACCCCGTCTATATCCAGTAAAAGTAACTACACCAGAACCCGGCGCGATAATCGGGGTGCCGCGGGGGCCAGCTACATCGACACCCTCATGTCTTCTTCTGCCGTTACCACCCCAGCCGCGTGCAGCACCAAATTCAGATGTAATCCATCCATTGGTTGGCCATATCGTAGGAAGGGAGGCCCAAAAATGCAGCTTATCCCTCTGAAGAGCAAATACGGAATGAACCTTTCCCTCAGTTCTATCGATGCGATCTGAAAGTTTATCCAGGGAGAGCTTCAACCCCTTGCCCAAGTTCTTTGAAAATGGAGAGCGCCATGTACTTGCACCAAGACCAGCGATAGAGTTCGCAGATGAATTATCAGGAACTGGCAACCAAGACTCCTCATCTACGGGACCACGACCTGCAATCGATTTAATACGGGAACCTGCGCTGGAAGAAACATCCATCGCCCTTTCGATCTTCGATGCAAATCGCTCCATTCGACTTAAAGAACCTTCAAGCTCTGCGATGCGATTCAGAAGCTCAGCCTTCTCAATCATAAACTCTGCTGACTGAACCCGAACATCCTCCGTCTTGAGATATGAATGACGATAAACGAAGAGCGAAACTGTTCCGATGAGAACGACAATTCCAAAAGTAGCTGCAGCAGTAAATGCGCACCTAAGTTTTCTGCGCGAAACTTCAAAGCGCCTTATCTTAGCGGAACCGCGCGGAACAACCATGATACTGAAGTGCTTTGCCGGTTTCCTTCTGGTATCGGTTCTCTTCAAATGAATCTCTCTCGTCTATGGATTTTATTAGTAGAATCAATATGTTAACAATTATATCAACCTCGTAACACAACCCTAATATCGTGTCAATATCACTCTAACTACCTATCATTAAAAGCTTTATATATCAATCGTCTGTTCGTCAGGGCAAGATTCATCCTCATCATCACCCTCATCATCACAGACCTCTCCATCACCCTCCACACTCACAACCTCTACCGCAACTACCGTAATATTATCATCACCACCACGCTCATTGGCAATATCGATCAAACGCGTGCAGCCAGGTTCAACATCGGTATTGGCTATCACGTCCCTGATCTCATCATCCCTAATCATATTACTGAGTCCATCCGAGCAAAGTACGAAGCGATCCCCCTCACGAACAACCCTTATGTCTACATCAGCTTCAACATCCTCCTGAAAACCAACAGAGCGCGTAATGATATTCCGAAAGCGGTGCACTCTAGCATCCTTCTCGGAGAGAATGCCGGCCCTCATCTGCTCTGCTACAAGGGAATGGTCCTTCGTGATCTGAAGTATCTGATTTCCCCTAATCCTGTAAACGCGAGAGTCCCCGACGTTGGCGATGTAAGCTTTGTCATTGCGCAGTAGAAGTGCGACGGTGGTAGTACCCATTCCTCGAAGAGAGGCATCACCATCAGCTTTTTCAAAAATTCTCTTACTGGCAAGTCTGATTGCATAACGAAGATAGCTCTGAAACTCGCCAGGTTTGACGGATATTCCACCCTCCTGAAGCGTCATATCAGGATCTGTCTCCAGGGAAGATATTACCTCTCCAATCGTCTCGGCCGCTAATTTACTGGCGATATCACCTCCGAGATGCCCTCCCATACCATCAGCCACAGCAAAGAGCATATGCTCCTGATTCGCCAGGAAGCTATCCTCGTTCTTTTCGCGCCGTTTACCCACATCGGAGATGCCAAAGGATTTAACCTTCATCCGCCACCTTTAATTTAGATTATCTAAGTTAATACTCATACAAACTACACCGCTTTCTTCATCCTAATTTGACTTTTATGCCTTGAAAAGCAAAAAAAATCAATCCCTTCGGCCCCTTCATCAAGGACCGAAAAAAGATCGATAATAATCATCCGTAAATTCTAGCTGGCTACCATAAGTCCATCCACCCTAAATGAAGGGGACCCACACTGACTTCTGAAGGTAAGATCATCCGCAACAGCAACAATATCCTTAAAAAGATCATGCGTATTTCCAGCAATCGTGACACCCCTTACCGGCCTATCCTTCCTACCATCCTTAATGAGAAAGCCCTCAGCCCCGAATGAAAAATCGCCACTGATCGGGTTTGCCGTATGAATACCCAAGAGATTGGTAACGAACAGTCCCTTGCTAACATCCGACATGAGATCTCCAGCCTTAGTCGTCCCTGCTTTTAAGAAAAAATTCGTTACACCTATAGATGGAATGTCGTTTACATCAGCTCTCATACAATTGCCGGTGGATGGCACACCATCCTTATTAGCCCGCGGTCCATCGTAGAGAAAGGAGTTGATTTTACCACTGCTAACTAAAATATTTCTCTGAGACGGAACCCCTTCACCATCGAAGGCAAACGATCCAAAACCATCCGGCAGGAGTCCATCATCTATTATCGTAACCAAGGGACTGTAGACCTCTTCGCCCACCTGCCCGGCCAGTCTCGATTTCGATCTCTGAACGTTGTCGGCAAAGAACGATGGGGACAAAATCTTAAGCATAGAGGATGCCGCCCTATTTTCGAAAATGACCGGATACTGTCCACCTTCCATCGATGTAGCACCTAGCTTTGCCACAGCCCGCTCCGCGGCATTTCTAGCTATACTCTGAACATCCAGATCTTCGAACCTTGGCGTAAATACGAAATCAAATTCGCTCTCAGATACACCCTCTTCGGTAGCAATCGCCAAAAGCATAGCTGAGACAAGCCCTCGCTTGGCGTTGAGAAATACACCGTTCGAATTCACGATTGAAAACTGAACAGTCTCCTCCTCATAAATAGGGCTTCTCACTCGTGCCAGCCTCTTGTCCGATGCTATCGCCTCACTTTCAAGTTTCAAGGCCATCTGCATCTTCTCATCATCGGATATCTCAGAGTAGGATCTTCCCACTCGTTCGTAGAATCCCCCTTCGGGCTCCTGCGGTTTTACTATAACTGCTTCATCTGATGAGGAAGAAACTTTGAGGGATGCGATGGCATGCGAAACCGTCTTCGCTACCTCCTTTGCAGATATATCTGTGGTCGCCGACCAACCTATCCTGCCATCTGCGACTACACGTACAGCGATACCCCTGCTGGTCGAGCGTCGATACATATGTATCATCTGCCGTTTCGCCTCAATACTCAGCGAACTCTTCGACATTCCAAAGACCTCAAACATATCCACATCTTCGCCTTCAAGTTTTTTTACCGTATTTTGAACCGCCGCATCTAATTCCATATTCCCCCTACTATTCACCCTTCCGAGCATTTTCGATCATCTCCACCGCGTGAGCCCTCGTGGCATCCGTAATTTTTTCACCGCCGAGCATCCTCGCTATCTCGTCAACCCTGTCATCTGCCGGAAGTCTATTGAGCTTCGTAACCGTTCTACCCGCCTTGATCTGTTTTAATATCTTTATATGGCTATCGCCATAGACAGCAACCTGAGGCAGATGGGTGATACATATGATTTGTTTTGATTTTGAAACCTGCTTGAGTTTTTTACCTACGACCTCAGCAACAGCACCTCCTATACCGCTGTCTACCTCGTCGAATATCGAAGTGCTCGCCAAATTCGCTTTATCTGAAAGAGCGCTTTTAAGAACCAACATGATACGGGAGAGTTCTCCTCCGGATGCAATTTTTACAAGGGGAAGTGCAGGTTCACCAACGTTTGGAGCTAACATAAACTCGACTGAGCTGGGTCCGCTCTCATCCCAGCAATCTTCAGAAAGGTCCTCGATCTGAATCGAAAAACTCGTCTTTCCCATACCTAGATCTGAAAGATTAGATGCTACAGCGCCGGACATCTTCGTAGCCGCTTGATTTCTCGATTTGCCAAGTTCCTTTGCAATACTCCTTCTATCGAGTGCTAAATTTTCCAGATCGATTCTCTTCTGTGCAAGAATTTCATCATAATTCGCGATACTATCAATTTCATGAGAGAGTTCATCCGCCTTGGATAAACACGATTCTATAGAGCCACCGTGTTTTCTGATCAACCCCCGCATCAGATGCCAACGTTCCTCCAGGGCCTCGAGGGTAGCAGGATCGGAATCCAATGCATCCGCGTAACGTGAAATCTCCCTGGCGACATCCTCGATTTCTGATCTCGCTCTCTCCAACCCCTGAGACATCTTCTGAAGCTCCACATCAAATCTTGACCCTTCAGAGAGAAGTCGAGAAGAATTGTCGAGAACTTCAATAGCGGACCCCGAATCCCCATAAAGCATAGCCTCTACGGAACGACTCTTCTCCTCGAGCGCCGCAGAGTGTTTGAGTCGTGACCTCTTATTTTCAATCTCCGCATCTTCACCTGGGCTCAAATCTGCAGATTTGATTTCGTCGAATTGAAACTTGAGGAACTCGAGCTTCTCCTTCGCCTCACGCTCGTTATTCTCCAGATGTTTTATTTCGCAATTTAGTTCGACATACTTCTGATGGATACCCCTATATCCCCTGACGAGATCGTCGTGACCTGCGTAGAAATCCAAAACGCTCACGTGATTTGAACGGTCGAGGAGAAGTTGGTGCTCATGTTGACTTGAAACATCGACGAGTCTCTCAGCTATCTCTCTAAGGGAGGAGCCGGTAACCGGCACGCCATTTACTGAAATCCTGCCTTTACCCGCGCTACCTATAATCCTGTGGACTATCAGATCATCCTGACACTCGATGCCAGCTCGGTCCAGATGATCCTTGAGCTCAGGTGAGATCCTAGCGCCGTCAAAGGTCGCTGTTACATAGGCCTTCTCTCTGCCAGACCTTATGAGATCGGTTTGTGCACGCGACCCCATCACCAAGTTCAGGGCTTCGATGATGATCGTCTTGCCTGCACCGGTCTCTCCGGTCATGATATTGAGGCCTGGTGCAAACTCGACTTCGAGCTCATCTATGATCGCAAAGTCCTTTATATGCAGGGATTGCAGCATTGAAGCTGCTTATCATGGGGAGGAGGGCTATGCAATAGGTTCAATTTATGGGGTGATTCGCTGGTTATCCCCAAAAGGAGTAAGTGCCATAAGTCTAAAACCAAGATCCATACCATATCCATCAACACGATGGTGATATCTGTTTTCTACACTCAAGGAGGAAGTGGTGTCATCCATCCAGCTTCCTCCGCGTGTCACCTTACCCACACTTCTTCCAGAATCGAACAAATAGATGGGAGATTCGCTTGGATCATCCGCATACCAGTTTAACGTCCACTCACGCACGTTCCCGGCCATGTGACGAAGTCCACTTGGCATTGAAGGATAACGGGCATCATCAACATCAATAGTATTATTTACATCACCACCACGGCAGTAATGAGCCATACTTCGATCAATCCGACCTGTGCTCGTTCCATATTCCAAAGCAAGATCACCACCCCTCGCTGCCCACTCCCACTCTTTTTCGGTTGGTAAACGATAGTCGATTCCAGTTATCATCCTCATGATCTCTGCAAATATAACCGCTTCAAACCAGGCGACATCGACCACAGGTTGTTTAGGTCCATAGAACCTCTCCAGGCCAACCAAGTGGCGTTCTTCTAATTTTACAAATTGTATACTGCCTGCGAACCTTGGCAAGTCACTAACGCTAACAGAACTACCCATATAGTATATTGCACTCAGTAATTCGTGTGAGGCAATATCAAATATACCCTCATCTCCCCTTGCACCCAAGACAGGTCGATGACTTCTGGGATCGGTCGCAATTGCAAAATATCTTTCCGCACCAAGCTGATTCACAACATGGCCATACTCCCCGTTCGTCACCGGGTGCACCCCCATCTGAAAACTGGAGATGGAATGCATGCCGCCACCAGCGCCCATTTGATATCTTCCAGCTTCTATAGGAACCATTGGAATCACAGGTGCCGTTAAACCCACCACCATTTTTGCCCCATATGCTATACTCATACCCCACCCCCATTAATCACGAGACGAAAACCAAGATCACTGGAGCTGTAAGTTTGCAAAGCGTGATGCAACGCACTGGAATTAAGTGAGTCAGACATGAACTCCCTCCAGGATCCACCGCAATGACTTTTCCAAGAACCGGCCTTTGGACCGACAGGATCCTCAAGTAGGCCTTTAGGTAATTTACCATCCCACGTACTCGTCCACTCCCACACATTACCGGTCATATGACGAAGTCCATTCCCCATCTCAGGATAACGGGGATCATAAACATGAACCGTAGTTATTGCGGGAACGTTTGGGTCTGCTTCCTCAGGATAGTCGTGATCGTAATGAGCCGATTTCGGACTTAGCTGACCCGTGTCTGTAGCATAACCCAAACCAGCATTGCCATCCTTCGCAGCCCATCCCCACTGATATTCCGTAGGCAGAGCATAATCATTACCAGTTACCAGCCTCATCATTTCTGCGAAAATAAGAGCTCCATACCACGTAACCTCCACGGCGGGTTGCCCGCGCGTGTCAAAGCCCGTCTTTGGATCGAACTCCCCAACAGAAATTACATTTAGCGCACCCCGTCCATCGTGATCATCCGCCAAGTCGGGATATCCAGCTTCGCGAAACCACCCCTGAACTTCCAGCTCATCTGCGTTTCTTATCTCCTCCGGATCATCACCCCTTGCCACTACGAACGATCTGCCATTTACGGGATCGGTCGTTTCCATGAAGTAGCGTGCCGTGCCAAGCTGTTGCACAACAGATGAATACTGCGCATTCGTTGTAGGAGTAATAGCCATTCGAAAAGTTGACAAAGCTATACTACTACACCTTCCAAGTTGATAAGTTCCACCTTCAATCAAAACCAGTGGAATTCGTGGCACCGTTAAACCGGCTACCATCTGTGATCCGCATGTTATACTCATAACCATCCTCCGAAATTACTATCTATTGAATGAGGCCACCTTCATAATCTTGTGGCATAGAATCGTCTCGGAGGATAAAAAGTGAAGCGATATTAACTAAATCCGTATACCGGGGTATACACTTCAGAATACACAGCTATATATTAACGGCTTACATGTAGATAGACACCCAACAACGCCCCCTCGTTTAACACTTGTAATGTAAACGTGTATCGTGATTAGTTGTCATCATTACTATGACAGAGCTATTCGAAAATTTGGCAAAGAAGCCCCTAGCTGAACGCATGCGCCCAAAAATACTCGCAGAAATTGTGGGACAGAAGCATTTAGTGGGCAAAGGGAAACCCCTCACAGCACTCATCGAAGCGGATTCTGTTCCATCAATTATTTTTTGGGGACCACCCGGAACCGGCAAGACTACCCTAGCACGAATAGTAGCAGGCACCACTAAGGCAAACTTTCATCACCTGTCGGCGGTTCTATCGGGCGTAGGCGATCTCAGGGAGATTATAAAAAAGGCTAGAGCGGACAGAAATTCCGGCGCCCGCCTGAGTATTCTCTTCATAGATGAGATCCATCGCTGGAATAAGGCGCAGCAGGACGCACTCCTCCCCCACGTGGAGGATGGAACTATCACGCTCATCGGTTCAACCACGGAGAATCCATCTTTCGAGATTATCAGCCCACTGCTATCCCGCACAAAAGTCTACGTCCTGGAAAGAATTGAAGAGAGTGAGATCAAAAATCTAATACAACGAGCCCTTGAGGAACCGGGACGTGGTTTCGGTAAGGAGAAATTTAAAATCGACGATGAAGCGCTGAACTTCATCGCCTCCTCCGCCGATGGCGACGCAAGACGCGCTTTAAATACCTTGGAAATTGCTGCCGACTTAGGGCGAAGAAGCAGACCTAAAAAGAAAAGCACCATCAAGACGATCGAAGATGCCATCCAGAAGAAGAGCCTCCTTTACGATAAGAAGGGCGAAGAACATTATAATGTTATAAGTGCTTTTATAAAGAGTATGCGCGGCTCCGATCCGGACGCAGCTGTCTACTATCTCGCAAGAATGCTCGACGCTGGTGAGGACCCCCTGTTTGTCGCACGTCGCATGGTGATCTTCGCAAGTGAGGATGTCGGAAACGCTGATCCACACGCTGTGCAAGTAGCGATATCGTGCATGCAATCGTATGATTTCGTGGGAATGCCTGAAGGTTGGATTCCACTTGCACAATGTGCGACCTATCTCGCAAGTGCGCCGAAGAGTAATGCCAGCTACGCATCATATAAGAGGGCCCTACATGATATTCATGAGCAGGGAACGCTCCCTACTCCTAAACATATTAGAAACGCACCTACAAAACTCATGAAGGAATTGGATTACGGAAAGGACTACAAATACGCTCACGACTTTGAAGGACATTTTGTGCCCGATGAAGTCTACCTTCCCGACAGACTCAAAGGTAAGAGATACTATCGTCCTACCGAGAATGGTTATGAAAAAATAATATCAGAGAGACTCAAGAATTGGAGATCTAAAAAATAGGTACTCCCATACAACGATTCCAACTATCATAAATAAACCGAATAGAAGCGCAAGCTTCGCAGTCTTTGCATCCATCAATAGACATTCTTCACCGCTGAGATGAGGTTCCTGCCACACTTTGAGCACTAAGCCGATCGCCATCGGCAATGTGAAGATGGCAGCAATTGAACCAACTACAATCTTTCCGGAAATTATGAAGAAGAGAAGCGACACATAAGCAAATATGACAAATCCGGCATAAATAATTCTAGAGCGATCGGGCCCTATCATTCCCGCCAACGTTGTCACCCCAACCTGCACATCTGTTTCAACATCCCTGATGTTATTCACGTGAAGTATCGCTGCAACCAAAAGTCCAAACGGAATTGAATACCAAACTGGCAATAACGAATATCCTCCTGCTTGCACTACGTATGATCCAACGGTAATGCCGACGCCGAACGTAACAAATACGAGAAGCTCCCCCAGAGCACCGTACTTGAAGCCAAACGGCGGCACCGAATATAAGAGCCCAGCTATAAATCCTCCAGCAACGAGCCACACTAATTTTATGCCAATTTGCAGGATGATATAATGAGCTACAACTCCAGCGATAAAAAATGAGACTGCTGAAGCTATCAATATATCGCGAGGTGAAAGGAGCTTTTCCAGAAGAACTCCACTGCCACCGAGCGCGCCGTCACGATCGATCCCGCGTTTAAAATCAAAGTAATCGGAGATTAAATTGCCGCCGGTGTGAGCAAACAGCGTTCCAATAATAGTCAAAATAGCCATCCGATAATTTAGAGTGAATCCCTCAGACCAAGCTACTGTTATGCCGAGCATCACCGGAACTATGGACGCCGGATAGGCAAACGGACGAATAGCGCGAAACCAGATACGTATCTTTGAAATCGACATAATAAATTAAGAGTTATGAATGAAGAGTTTGTAAACAATAGTGGCCAGTCCAGCCGCCCAGCAATAATATGCAAAGATGGAAAAACGTCCTCTTTTTATTAGTGCGAGCAACCACTTTATACATATAAAACCCACTATAGCAGCGACCAAAGTTCCTAATGCTACAGATAAAAGTATGTCACTTGAGAGTGCCGACAGTTCACCCAACTGTAAAACAGTAGCACCTAGAATAGCGGGAACAGCGAGCAGGAATGAAAATTTCGCGGCGAGCGACCTATCAATTCCGAAGAAGAGTCCCGCCGATATAGTAGAACCTGAACGTGATATACCAGGAACAATCGCTGCGGCCTGTGCACATCCTATCACAATAGTTTTCAACCAACCGAGTCCGGAATTCGTTCTACTCACCTTTGAAAAACGCGTAAGCCACAGAATGGTTCCTGTAACCAGGAGCATAAAAGCCGCTGCCAACGGATCTGAAACCAAAGATTCGAAGAAGTCGCCAAACAACAATACGGCTATAACAGCTGGGATAGTTCCAAGGATCAACATCCAACCGAGCTTTCTAGACTCCGACGGCGATTGAACGTCGGCCGATGCGAAACTTCCGTAGCGCTTTCCAAAAAAACCAAATACGATTTGAATTATATCCCGCCAGAAAACCGCAATTACTGCGGCAAGCGTTCCAAAGTGAAGACAAACATCGAAAGCGAGAAGGCTCGCGCCTTCAAGCTGAACGCCCAAAAGATCCTGTGCGATTACGAGATGACCAGAACTGGAAACCGGTAGAAATTCCGTCGCACCCTGAAGGGCACCTAGAACAACTGCCTCAATAATGGATAGATCTGACATTTACCCCTCGCAATGGATTAGTTGATTTTCCCTTTGAGATATTAGCCTTTTAATAAATTCTCTGCTTTTACGCTTCTTGATATATAGCTCCCTCAGTATTGCATCGGGCTTATTGCTAAATGTCTCACTGTAAACAACTTTCCAGGGTATACCGCCTTTAGTCGAACGTGACCACCCCTGATTGTGTCGCTCAAGACGCCATTTAAGACTTGTCGTGGAACCCGTATAGAATTTGTCGAGTCTTTCACTATAGATAATGTAGGTATAATATTTTGACATCTCAGAATGGATAGCTCGGCAATTCAGCGGGGCCGACGAGACTCGAACTCGCGGCCTCCTGCGTGACAGGCAGGCGTTCTAACCAACTGAACTACGGCCCCGCTGAACTGCTAAACTAAATTTTCAAACATCCATCGACGAGACTTCCCGCCCAACTGGCGGGACGGCCTCCTGCGTGACAGGCAGGCGTTCTAACCAACTGAACTACGGCCCCGCTGGACTCACTCCCAAATTTTGATGGCTGGATATAAGGCTTAAGCTACCTAAGATCAAGCCCTTTTCCAACTATTTTGTGGGCGCTACAGGGCTCGAACCTGTGACCCCCGCCGTGTAAAGGCGATGCTCTTCCAGCTGAGCTAAGCGCCCATCAGAAATCATACATTGCAGCGAAATTATACGTATGATTTTGGAGGCGGTAATCTGCCAAGTTGATCCTGGAATATCAAGGGAAAACCGCCCTAACAATCAATACATTACACCCTATCACTTCCGCCAAAAGACTGACGGGGGCGTCACCTATATTACTAATAATATTAATAGGTTACGTTTTTCCACCGTAATCCTGGGTGAATTATTACCTGATGATGAACCCCCCGTTAGGGGTTTGTAGAATAGTTCTTAAATATCAACCAGTTGCATGCAGTAGCCACATTTAAAAAAGGAACAAATCTTGCAAAAGAGTAGAAGAATACCATCTGCAATGATCGGGAGGGGGGGGCATGAAAAATTTTCTTATTATACTGATTATGTCGCTAGCGGTCGTATCCGCTTACAATTGTGGGGGCGCCGCCTCCTCACCTCCAGCCGACATACCCGTAGCACTCGAAGGCGTTGAGGGTTCAAGCGATGTCGCAGTAAACAGTTCATTCTCATATGAATTCGATCAAGCTGTAACTGCATCGACCGTAAATACTTCGACCTTCTTCATCGTACCTACACCCACATCCAGCAACCTCGCCACACCGGTTAAGGCGGAGTACGACGATACGATATGCGATGTCGATAATGCGCTTGAATCATCGGTAAGCTGTGATTCCGTAACCGAGTGCACACTCGATCCCACAAACGACCTCTCCACAGGAACATCGTACACGGCATGTGTTTCACCTAGCATCGAATATGCCGCAAGCTGGTCGATCTTTATCAGAAATGCCTATGCAGAAGGAAACTTCGAAGGCGTGAGCTTTACATTTACAACTACTGGCGAGGCAGCGATTCCTGATGTTTCCGGTGTATACACGAGTGACAACACGGAATGCATGTCTAACAGCACCTTCACTGAAAGCTCTACTGAAAATATATACAGTTTTTGTGAATTCTGCACACTGACAATGACTGGTAGCACCACCTGTACCATCGCAATAGATATTGAAGATGAAGATGTCGCAATCGGTTGTTCCTATACAGATGAACAGTTCACGATGAGCATGACGAGTCCGAATACGTGTACTGCAGTTCTAACCAGGAGCACTGCTGTGTGTGGAGATGGAATATGCGAATATGAAAAAGGTGAAACAGCCGAAGCTTGTCCTAGCGATTGCGGTATCGAGATCAGCTCTATCTCATTCTTAGCTGATCACACATGGTCCACAACATCACCAGAGAATGACTGCCTCTCAGCTGGAAGCGGCACCTCAGATTTTTCTTTTGATAACGAACCTGACGACGACGCTTTAGACTCATACATAGCTAGCCTAGGCGATTTATATCTTCGTATAAATTATACTGAAAGTGGCTATTGTCTTGTAAGACTCAACAACTACGACGATGACTATCTTACCGACGACTGCGCCTATATATCCTCCTGTAATACCAATGGTGTATCAGCCGTCTGTGAACTCTCAGCAGGTGGCTATTGCAATATCGATTTAGAGTAGAGTATTTTGAAGGGATTGGGAGTTATTATGAAGAAATTATTTACTACAGTGCTGATTCTATTATCGGCCACACTAATTTATCGCTGTGGAGGGGTGTCATCACCTCCAGCCGACATACCCGTAGCACTCGAAGGCGTTGAGGGTTCAAGCGATG
>JABGOS010000079.1:0-11823 GCA_018645265.1 Deltaproteobacteria bacterium | reverse complement strand
CCGTAAATACTTCGACCTTCTTCATCGTACCTACACCCACATCCAGCAACCTCGCTGCACCGACGAAAGCCGAATACGATGAAACGATATGTGATGTCACCAACGCACTCGAATCATCGGTAAGCTGTGACTCCGTAACTGAGTGTACCCTTGATCCCACAGACGACCTATCGACCGGAACATCTTACACGGCATGTGTTTCACCGAATATTGAATATGCCGCAGGTGGAAACTTCGAGGGTGTGAGTTTTACATTCACAACCACAGGCGATCCTGCAATTCCTGATGTATCGGGTTTATATTCGACCAGCGATAATGATTGTTGGGTAAGCTCCCTACTTCAAGCATCGTCGACTGTCGAGAATGAATATTCATTCATAGGTGATATTGATAGCGCCACACTGACTATGACCGATAGTAATTCCTGTACCATAACAGATATAGTTAATGAGGACGAAACAATAACCGTTAACTCATGCTCGTACGAATCAAGCCAGTTCACGTTGGCAGTAGCGACTCCTGAAGGTGATTGTTCCGTTATATTAACAAAATCTGATGCGGAGTGCGGCAATGGGGAATGTGAATACACTAAAGGTGAGGACAGATATAACTGCCCCGACGACTGTACCGTGACAGCAAGCTCCATATCATTTATAGGTGACAAGAACTGGAGCACGACCTCCCCAAACAATGACTGCCTGTCAGTTGCAACTGGAACCACGAACTTCCCCATACCGGTGGATCCAACCGGCGATGGAGGTGAACTTCCGGAGTCCTATATCTATTCATCATTTGGAGGCGGTGAAAACGGATATTATATCCGCATAAGCCGGGAAGAGGACGATACCGTGGACTTGAACTTCAACGACAAAGCTGGAGACTCAGAAAATGAAACATACATAGAGGATTGCCTCTACATATCCGCCTGCAACACAAATCAAATTTCTGCAGTCTGTGAACTGCAGGCAGGCGGCTACTGCAACATCGACTTGGAATAGAAGTGATTTAACTTGCCGCCTACATCCCCCTTGCACACATGATGGAATATGAGGCCGTGCACTGTGCACCGGTACCATTTATACAATAGATTTTTATGGAATCCCCCTCCCAGACGTATGATGCGTTTAGACCTGCAATTGAAAAATTACTTCCTGCTTGAGATAATCCAACCATAGCCCTGCAGCTTCCACTCCCAAAACCATGACCTACGGAAACAGTTTGGAGGTGTCCCCTCGTACCAGCATCAAACCAGATAGCGTTTGGATATAGGGACCCACCACTCCCTTCACCGCTGTGATCATGTGCTATGAAATCACCGCTACTTTCTGAAAGATTCAGATCTCCCGTGATAACAGATCCGCCTGAGAAATGGACCGCGCCATCCAACGTAACGCCATCCAGCGTCTTGTTCCTGAGGGTCTGACCCTTATTAGTTCCCACTACCGCACCATCACCTGATCCAAGACCGTGAACATTTGAACTCTTATTCTTGTGACTGTTATCAGCATTGATTCGATCCTGGGTTTCAGCCGACAAGGCAACCTCAAGATTTGAGGAAGCCCCCAGGAGAGATGTGATTTTCTCCTCCCTCCTCTTTACAGCACGATCCAAATCGCTAAGAACACCCTGCAGATCATTCGCCCCGGAATAGTTGAACCCGCGCTGAACGCCGATCTTCGACGCAGCTGCAGGCTCACGATAGATCGCATCCACACCTTCCCTGGAAATCAAGCCACCCTCGTTGCCCAACTTTTTTATCAAACTATCACTCAAATCTTCATACACTATACTGCGATCTCTAATCGCTTTCGAGTTTACACCACCCTCCGCCACTGACCCCGCATATATCGCATACGGTACGGAGACAATCTCCAGAGGATCGGTTGCCGGGAAGCCTTCAACTTCAACCTCTAAGTATAGGGGGTTTTCGGTTTGAAAGAGATTCAGCGGAATTCCACCTGTTGGCGCACCATCCAAGTCATCACCATTTCCTACGAGCACTGAAACAGCGCCCCGAACAACATCAACCCTCTGGCTCTCTTCAAAGAGAAGAGCACCCTCATGATCCGTTATACGGAAGATAATATCAGCATCTCCATCCGCAATTGGATTGCCACCGTCATCATAGAGAATGGATTGGTACGCAAGAACATTTGGGACCTTACCTGTATCAGCTGAAGCGATAGAACTGAAAAGAAGCAGTGCCATTACAATAGATATATTGAGTTTCATATAATCCTCCTTAACGGATACACGAAATGGATCATCTAACAACAAACTCTACCCTTCTATTCCTTCGCCAGGCCTCTCTATTACGAGCAACATCCAATGGTCGTTCCTCCCCATAAGAAATTATTATCAGGGAGTCATCATCAGCCCCCATTGCAACCAACTCCGACCTAACTACCCTCGCTCTTCGGTCACCCAGATATAAGTTATAATCAGCGCTACCACGTTCGTCACAGTGCCCTTCGAGAATAATAATCTCTGCAGGGTTTTCCTTCATCCACCCCACATTGTGGTAGATGATACCGCGTCCCTCAGGAGTTAGCCTGTCGCTATCAAATACAAAATGAACTCGTGGCATCAGCACCACAGCCTTTTGAACATTCTTCCCACTGGCGAGAGTGTCGAGTCCTGTATGAGCACACCCCACAAATGAGAATACCATAAAGGAAATTGTAACGATGCGGTTTAGCACCCCACACCCTCCATTCTTAGATGATGAGCGTCACCATGATGCACCAGCATCTCCTTTTGAATTGACCTATAGGTCTCTATGAGCTTTTCACAGAGATGCGCGTTGATGAACTGACCGTGAAGGTCTCTGCAGTAACTGAGCATTACGATAACTTCACAACATTTTGCAGCCACCTCTGCCATAACGCTTTCATTTAATACGGTTACCCGTGAGCTGATTTGCTTCTGCGCCAACGCACATGCAATATCCTGCACGTAATCGGAGAGTTTCCTCCCCATCAATTCATTTCCGTCTATATAGGGAACGATACTTTTAATAACAGAGAGTGACGCCTCATACCCTCGCTTACTCATATCCTCAAAATCAGATTTCATTTCATCCATATCCGCCTCCTACCTCTCCTTAGCGCCAATATCGTGCTGCATCCCTTTAGGCCTAACCGTGCCATCGTGGTCAGCCACAACACTTCCGTAATAGGCAACGCCCGTATCAAGCCCATCGTCCACCCCGTCATTTGGGCCACCGTCACCATTTAGAATGTATGAATCATCCAATAAATTAGAAAGCTGATCGCCCAAAAAGAGAATGTTGCCTTCAATCTCCGCATCACCAATATGAAAATCGCTGAGGTTATACGTAGACCCATCGCAGTCGACGACCATTGGGAATGAGTCATCATTGAATAAATTTACGAGTAAATTATTTAGATATTTACCACCTGAGGGTTCCAACCCACCATCACACAGCAATGGATATCTATCCGGTGCTACATCTGTGATGACAATATTATTAACTATCACCGGCGACGAGCCACCAACTACTATTCCTTCGGACACTCCAATTTCGGAATTTCCTGAACTGGCGTCGATAGTATTATTGATAAGCCACGGAACGGAGTTGGATATGCTAACGCCTCTAGCAAACCTCCCATCACCACCCATTATAATATTATTCTTAAACAATGAAGATCCACCATCTACTCGAACTCCGACGCTTCGACTGCCAACATAATCACCACCCCCACCATTAATTACATTCGCAGCTATTTCAGCATCATCACTCGTTACAAGCATGGCGATACAATCATGAGAAGAGGAATTACAGGTGATAGTGTTCTTCTGAATGAATGAATTCGAACTCACCATCATAGCTATGGAGGGAGTTACTGAATCAAACTGAAGAGCATAATTCTCTATATGAAAGCCGCTCAGGAGGACATCATTGGATGATATACTTAGCGTAGTGGGCATATCATCTCTTACAAGCACAGTCTTAAATGACGATACATCACTTCGCACATCCCTCGAACTGAATCCAACTAAGATATTCTGATCGCTTTTAAATCCACCATACAGCCTTGCCCCTCCAGGTATAACCAAGCTTGATACATCATATATTCCAGCAGCAACGCATACCGGCAAACCCTCTCCACCCGCTTTAAGAATTGCCTCGTTTAATGATTCTACAGGTTTAGTACGACTGCCGGAATTTGAATCTGACCCATACGCCGCATCTACAAATATCACCCCATCCTCGGACCCTATCCCTACATCTCTATCATCCAAATCACACCCGACGGGTACCGCGTCACCATCATAGTCCACACCATTCTGATCTGGATTATAATTCAACGGACAGTTGTCCACATCGTTTAGAAAACCATCATCGTCGATATCACCATCGCAGGCGTCACCTACACCATCATCATCCCTGTCATCCTGATCGGAGTTTAGATCTGCTGGACAATTATCCTGCACATTATTTTTTCCATCACCATCTAAATCGGAATCGCAATTGTCACCAATCCCATCCTCGTCACTATCCGATTGATCCGAATTTGATTCGACTGAACAATTGTCATCCCCATCCCCTATGCCGTCATCGTCGGTATCCTTATTGAGTGGATTCGAACCTCTTTCGACCTCAAGTCCATCGCCAAGACCGTCGCCATCGGTATCCTTATCGAAAGGATCGGTGCCCATCGACACTTCTCTGGAATCCGACAGGCCGTCGCCATCTCGATCATCATCACACTCATCTCCTCTACCATCACCATCAAAGTCCTTTTGTTCATTACTGAATATCAGTGGGCAGAGATCGTCATAATCCGACCAGCCATCGAAGTCCGTATCGAAGAGCATATGATCGGTACCTATAAGAAGCTCATCGTCGTTCGAGATACCATCACCATCGATATCGCTATCGGCATTATTACCAACCCCATCACCGTCAGTATCGAACCATTCCAACGAAACGGATGGAAAGGCATCGATGCCATCCAAAACTCCATCACCATCCGTATCCGAAATTGACGGATCTGCTCCAACAAGCAACTCATCTATATTGGCGAGCCCATCCTGATCTAGATCGATGGAATAGTTGTAAAACTCCTCACCTGGATCCTGAATTGCACGTTCCTCCATGGACAGGAGAATCTCACACAACACTATATCGCCAATGATGGGGAGCGCCTTCCCCCCACCATCGTCAGTATAAATAAACTCGATCTTCAGCGACGAGCCCTTTTCATCGATCTCATAGAGAGGCTCTACATTAAAACTCCAAAGATCATCCTCATGGATACCGTTTGCTGGCGTGGACAGAATTCCGCCACTCGATGAAACAATCGTCGCCCTCGCGTTAAGTCCCTCAACAAACTCCAGCATCTTCTCAGGATAATTGGGTTTGAAGGTATACGAGTCATCACCAGCGCTCCCACAGGAGGACAGCATCACAGTGACAAACACTATCAGAGCTATTTTTTCCATTTGATTACCTCCATCAATGTATTCGTGGATATCGATGATGATGAATATCTATCGGCAGATGATGCAGCGACGAATGGGGCAGGCTTTGTATTATTCCCATCGATCAGCGTAACGGTTACGCTCGAACTCCTACCGTTTATCAGATCTCTAGCTTCGAATTTATATTCCCCGACGTTCAGGAGGTTCGGCGAGAGTGATCCGAGCCATGTTGACTCATCGCTGTACACTTCCATGAGGTTGTTTGCTGCATCGACAACAGGAAATAAATCACCAGCGCTCGTTCCATCTATAGATATAGGGTGAGAAGGATCTGAAAATATGCGTATTCTAAATCTAGTATTAGGTATCACACCACCATCGCGGAGATTTGCAAAGACTGGAACCGGCTCCAGCAAGACCTCAACGCTGTTTAATCCACCACCTATTCTTACCGCATGAGCCTCACCTATGCGCGTAGCAACACCATTCAAGTTTATAGCCTCGACGACGATCTCTCGATTCGCCCCCGTGGACACGTCCTCTACAACACCCTCCTCAGCATCCCCTGAAAATTCAGATATCATATCTTCATCGATTCCATCTCCGCTGATACTTACGCGATATATTTCGGTGAGACCGTGCTCAATATTGGGACTAAAGGGCGCATCCGCTTTGACGACAACTTCCAAAGCCCCGACACCATCACAATTCTTCCTTGATCCTGGAGAACCACATCCTGAAAGAACGAGAAGCGCCGCAACGAATAATGTGAATTTAATTTTCATTTAAAGCTCACCCTGACCTTCCCCGTGTCGGAGGAACCACCCGACATCGCTGCGGCGACACCGCCCGCTATCGCACCCGCTGCCGCCACACCTATAGCTCCCCAAAAAAATGGGTTGCGCAGCAGCGAACGTTTTCTCCTCTCAAGGAGCAGCGGATCACCAACTCCTGGCGGATCTATTTTTCTGGAAGTGTCTATTGCAACATCCTCACTCAGTTGCTCTCGGATATCATCCATCACAACCTTGAACTCTCGATTGTAATGACTAAGGGATTGGTCGATCCGTGCAATTATTGGTATTTGACCAACTCTAAATTCTCGATCCAAAATCCTTACGCTGATGTAGATACCCCCCTCACTCGAATCGACATCTACAAGAATAGCCTTGTCTGTTTTTAGAACATCGGCCATTGAAAGACCGAGCATAACCTGAGCCCTGGCAGTAGCGATCTCGCGTTCCCTCCTTATCGCTTTTTTTCTCCTCCACTTAAGCCTCTCATGTACATTGGTAGTCGATCCGGCAGTTACTTCGACTTTCCTCTCTACGGAATCATACATCGGATCACTTATGCGTATATTGTACGCTCCCACAGGCACTCCCTCCATCCGGAATGGCGTCGTTCCCTGTGATATCCCATTAATGTAAACGGCAATTGCAGGGGGTTTTGTGACAACCTTTAACGAACCCACTTCATGATCGCGAGATTCATTTTTTATCTCATTGAGTATCGAAATAAAGCTCGGGGGATAATCTTTTTCAGAAAGTGTCAGCATCGGACTCAACTTGAGTGCAGCGCGAAGTGCCGCACGCGCCTCCTTCATATTACCCTGGGATTTAGAGACTATAGCGAGGGAGAGATAGGCATCCAGAAGCGATCTGCCATACTTCCAGGCATCACCATCTTCAGCATTGATAATACCGATACCCTTTTTCAGTTCCTCCCTGGCCTTCCGATAGTTGAATTTAAAATAGTACTCCTTTGCGCTCTCAAGAATGCGCTCGACCTCATCGGCACCCACAGGCGAAGTTGCATTTCGCCTATGATAGTCGATCACGCTGGTGGCTTTATCGAAATCAACCACATCGAATCCTTCAAAAGATCCTATTGCTACGCTGATATCCCTTGCGATACCCTCACTTAAATCGTCGGCATCGCCATCATAAAGTGGTTGCGCGAAAACGCTGACATTCATTTCTTTTGCAGAGAGGACCGGTGCAGGAAGGGTCATTAGTCCTGTCAAAACAACCGCGATGAACGCTCTACCTGATAAACGACATCTCATGCCGAGTGATGAAAGCAATTTTGATACCATTCATGACAAACTCACTGCAAAACCGGCAGAGCCCCTTTATTCGGCGACCTTTGACAGAAAGATACAAACCCCATTAAATAACGATGTATAATATCTGGCACAATCGAGATGAACAGATGACCCCAAACAGAACCACCAAAAAAAGTGTCCGACACTTTTCGGTAGAAATCTCCAAAAGGTGTCCGACACTTTTTTAGGCAACCGTGCTAAGCACTAACACCCTCTCAGCTTGACCTTAGAGGCCAATATTGTGTATTTCCACAGCATTGAATTTACGCAACCTTTGAAGATCTCAACCGATAGAGGATCATGCGAGCTCAACCCACAATAATCACAGATCTGAGATCTGCGCTCAGCTGTTTCTCAATGCCGGATGCGAACCTGATGGTAGGTTTTCCGGTTGTGGAGCATGCCGGCATCGAATTTTCCCATGGATTCATGCCTGTTACGGACATCCTGACCTCACCTCAGATCCAGATGTCACTCGCAAGGTTTCAGGAATCCGGCGCCGATCTCTGGAGAACATTCAGACATCAGAATCGCCCCTTTCCCCAGGAAGTTTCGTTAGACGCAAAAAATGCAAAGCAGCGCCCGGATACAGTCAGGGATTGGAAGATGAGATTAAGGTGGAGCGGAGAAAGGCCCCTTGAGCATATCGATGAACTGGCATTCGATAGCTGGGTCGATGAGGTCACCTGGAATCCAGATGGCCCAAACCGAATTCTGATGGATGGCGACAGAATCCTCCTTCCTCACGGTGATGTCATACGTCCCGCCTTTGAAAAACGTCATATACATCACGCCATTGATATAAAATCATATCCAGGAATGGATCTCAACGCACTTGAGCTGCACGAATCTGCATCGGGACACGCCTGGTACCGCTCCGTATATTTTTATCTGCGCCCCGAAAGAAGGCACTCCCTACCCTCAATTCAACTGAGGCTTCATGGTGCTTTATCCCTAATCTCAGGCCTCCCCGACTTTGAGCTGGATCATGCACTAAACGAAAAGCGCGATATCATGAACATAGCGGCAAGGCTCTTCGAGAGGGCTGGTATTTTGGATGATGGAGGCGGTCCATTCATTGATTTTGGCGTGGCGAGGATCGACAGAGAAACTGAAAGCTTTTCAATGAGAACGATGAACTCCAGCACAGTCGCTCCATCGATGACAGTCTCCGCATTCAGAGCATCCAGCATGAGCGATCCACAAAAATTCGGATGGCAGGGAATCATAACACTCTCACTATCACTGGCAGAACTACTCGACCAGGAACGCACTGAAGTAAAACTTCTGAAAGATCTGATCGCATAGAAACAATTATGACAATCAAACAGACAACAGACCCCACTGCACTATCCACCCTGACAATGCAGCTTGGACAAACCGGATTGAACACCGGCGTCTCCCCCTCTTTAAAACCGATAGGAAGTACGCCGGTCTTGGACACCTTCACAATTTTACATAATCCACCCTTGATAGTTTTTGATCCTTCCTCACCTCAGGCCAACTTCCTGTCCAGAGCTTACGCAGATTTAAGAATGACACCTCCGCCGGGCAGCGACACCTGGGACGTAAGGGAGGTTCCACATCATCATATAGGTAGCAGCACCCCTATGAATCCGACGGTGTTGTATGCCCACATGGCTGTATGCCTAGTAGTTGCAGCAAGAAGGGTCGCTGAGGATGGGGTTCACACTAAACTGATTCACTTCCTGCCATCCGGACATTCCTGCAGAGATTACGCCGATATCGTAACACGAGATGCGGCTATGCATTTAAAATTCATTAAACTTGCCATTGAATATGGGATTGATGATGTCGCTGGACTCACTCTGGAGAACAAAAAATTCATATACATCGCGCAAATGCTCAGCGTGCTTCGTGGAGATAGATGGGAATTAGGCATCGTCCATCCATCCCTGACCTACCCGGAGCTAACTATAGGACCTAAGGATATTTCATCTGTCCTGGTTAGCGAACATGGATACAATGAAAATCACATCTTTGATCAGGAGAGAACTGAAATTCAACTCTTTCCAAACGGTTTCTGCTCAGCCTTTCACTGGAAAGCTCTTCAGCTCCCAGCTTCAACTTGATCCGGTACATCCAATACTGCCCAGCTGTTTTGAAATTTAGCCCTGGAGATGCGATAGACACCATCCTCAGTTTGAAGACGAAGATATTGAGCATTGTAATCCAGAATCTTTCCACGCTTACCATCCAACTCCACCATCGATCCCTTCACCAGACCCTCTGGCAAAGGCGGAGGCTCACTTCCATGATATGCTAGGGAGTGTTCGGTAACTTTGTGAAGAGGTATATGCACAACCTCCACAACACCGCTTGAGTTCTCACGTTTAATGCCAATCGTATGATCGGTGATACACTCCATCTGTCCGCCAATACCATTTGAGATGGATATCCAATCACCTATCTTCAATTTTTCCAAAGCGGCCTCGTCCAGAAAGACCTCCTCAACCGGTTCGGACAATACAGTGGAAGTAGGGATATAATAGTTTCTGAGGGTTGAATCCTCGCCCCTCGATTCCAAGGTGACATAATTCCAACCAATTCTTTTTATAATACCCGAAACTCCCTTAACTGCTATACGGTCTCCTTCTCTTATCTCAGTTCTATTTCTTATTCGCCAAAAGGACAGCATGTTGGAAGCAGTATCTTTTGCGCTAAGAGCGAGAATGGCCGCAATAATTCCCGAACCCATGATAAGATTACTCATATCAACGTTGAAAATTTTAAGCTCAGACATAAACGCCGCGCCCCACATGAGGCGCCTTACCCATCGAAGTCCGCTCGCTAGATATGAGGGCTTGGAAAAATCCGTCCTTTGCCTTTCCAATGCATCGATTCCAGCAACGAGCGCCCTGTTCGCCAGCAATCCGCTGACTACAATAGCGGAGGCGGCTCCCCAAACCCCCCAGGAATGCCCCATCAAACCTTCTGCGAGATCAAACCTCAGCGGTTCGGGCGTTACCACTTCCATATTCGGAAGTTTCTCCGCTGCTACAGCAGCTTTGGTAGCACCGAAAAAACCGGCGATCGACGCTCCCGCCCTCTGCCACCAATGCGGCTTCACAGAAGCCATCTGGAATGAACCCGCCCGCACGACTGCAGGCGAGGCAATCCTACCAGCTGCGGCAACCACCTGTGTGACTGGCATTGCAACAACGGCCGGAAGTTGAGTAATTGGTACTGGTGTATTCATGATGTTATACGACTAACATCTTTATACGAACCTTTCAAGTGGTTAAGATGAGAAAAATAGGCTTGTTTTACATATAGTTACAAGAATATAAAGTGTCGGACACTTTTTCAAGAGATGAAAAGCTGGAGAAATCTCTGCATCATAGGCTGGCTCAGAACAAACTGAATGGCTTCGCGTCGATCATCGCCCAGCATGGACAAAACCCTCTCGAATTCATCGGCCACCACTCTATATTTCTGCATAGACCATCCAGCCGAATAGACCTGCTTCTGCATGAAGGCCAACGCATCAATACATTGTGACACAGATAGTTCGGAGCTGTTTAGAAGCTCGGCGATTCCTGGCGCCCAATCAGCACGATTGTTTGATTGAACCGCCCAACCAAGTCGCTGGATCATTGGACGAAACTCCCGCGAGACAAAGACATCATTTGAAACGAGACCGCGCCTATCTGAAGAAAATTTTGCGTGAGCAGCTATCATCGCATTTTCGAGTTCCGTTAACCTGTCGGCCTCCTTCCAGTAGAGTACTTCACCATCGGCGCCAATATATGCCGATATCCTTCTGTTACGAAAATTCATACCCGCTCGACCGATTTTAAATTTCCTACCCGTGACGACCTCCCAATGTCTGCCAACCGAAAAGGTTCTGGCATTTTCAATAACAAGGGGAAGTGAGTTTAGCTTCACCCCAAGCTTACTTCCAAATATTGATGCCCGAACAGCGTTACCAGCAAGCGGATCGCGAAGAAGCGTAGGTTTCGCAACTACCGAGTCAGCATGAACCTCCGTTATAAATCCATCCTCAATATCGACTTCCACTTCATCACCAGGAGATACGCCAAGCGTTGCGATCGCATCATCCGTGAGGAGGAGCGTCTTACTCGCAAACGGAATCCAAACCCTTCCATCTGCAATTTTCACCACTTTGAGTTTACGGCTGAGCCTTCCTGAAATTCCGTCCATATATCTTCCACCGATTTTACGTCCAAAGATATATGATGTAGCAACTCCATCGTTGCAGACCGGAGTCGCTTCCAACGGATCTG
>JABGOS010000002.1 GCA_018645265.1 Deltaproteobacteria bacterium | reverse complement strand
ACACGACGTCTTCAACTTAATGGCTGTTGCAATCATTCTGCCATTGCAACTTACTACCGGTTTTTTGGATAAAGCAGCATCAGCGATGTCCGCCTTCTTCTATGGTACACAATCCGGAACATTCAACAGCCCCATCAAGACCGTAGTTAAACCTGTCGTAAAAGGTATTCATGGCTTCATGATGGACACCGCCTCGCTATCCGACAAAGTTACAGGAGTGCTCAGCATAATCATTGCCGCCCTCCTGATATTTGCCGCCCTCTCATACATGGTGAAATGCATGAGAGCGCTCACCGCTTCAAAACTTGAAAAAACAATCAATCGCGTTTTTTCATCTAACATCTATCTGACATTCCTCATAGGCATTGCTATTACAGCGATCATCCAATCGAGTTCCATCACCACATCCATGCTCGTTCCAGTAGTAGGTGCGGGATTGATAACACTTGAGCAGGCATTCCCCGTAACTGTTGGCGCAAACATCGGTACTACCGTAACAGCTCTTATGGCAGCACTGGCCGGCAATCAAGCTGGACTGACAATCGCCTTTGTCCACCTGATCTTCAACTTATCTGGGACGTTAATTCTCTTCGTTCCACCGTGGACACGCAGGATGCCATTAAGAGTCGCAAGGTTTATGGCGCGGAATTTTATCGCCAGAAAAAAATTAGCTCTCGTATATATTCTATTAGTATTTTTTGTAATTCCGATAACGTTCATGCTCATTACCAGAAATTGGTAAATTGAAAGGAGTATCAAGATGGTCCTAAAAGAATTAATCAGCCTCTGGCATGACAACTCCGCCCTATCAGCTATCCTCAAGGAATTTGACGAAATGATCGTCAACTCGAAGGAGATGTTTAAACTATCGACCTCACATCTTAATGAGGGTGAAGTTAATGAGAAGGCAGGGGACACCCTTAAGAATATGGATCTTGAATTGAACCGTCTGCAGATGCGGATACGCCGCGACGTCGTCACGCATCTATCCGTCCAGGGCACAGGTGATATCGTTCCATGCCTTCAACTTATGAGCCTAACGAAGGATGCGGAACGGGTCGGCGATTACTGCAAAAACATATATGAAATCCTCTCAACAAGCTCCAATTTGAAAGATGACCCTCTCCTTGCGGATATCGGTGGCATGCGTTCGAAGATTTTGGTTTGGTTCGACCAAACCAAAAGATCATTCGACCGAAGTGACAAGGAGTTGGCACAGACAACGCGTGAGGAGGCCTACCTCCATGAAAAGGAGTGCGACAGAATAGTATGGTCACTCACCAAGGATGATGGTGGAAGAAATCCAGTAGCGATCGCCATGCTCGTTCGCTTCTTCAAGAGAGTTGCGGCTCACCTCGGAAATATCTGCACCAGCGTCGTAATGCCACTCGACAGGCTGGATTACTTCAAGAAACCGGATGGAACAATAGGGTCGGATGAGGATTGACCCTTGAACACCCATTGATCGGCAAACCTAAGGCTCCTAAGCGTCAGAGCTCCCCCTATTTATGACGCATACATTTAACGCATCGCATATTGAGACAATACACTGATGAGGTAGACTCCGCTGATCATGAAGAGAGCCATATGGACATTGCTATTTTTCCTCATCTTCACATCGATCTGTAGCTTCGCCAACGCCGCTACAGATTCAATCGATATGAAGATGGAACTCACCGCTAGATTAGTGACGATCAAGGATCAGCCATATTTTACTGCTAAAGGACAAGGCACGCTCGAATACGACAGCATGGATGATGGCGCCGTTATATACCTCAAATCCTTTCCCACCCTTGTCTATGAATCTGACGATCCACCACCAGGTTTTGAAGCACTCACAATAGTTGTAACAGGTATCATCGGAACAACTGCCACTGTTGATTGGTCTGGATATCCTGATGTCGAACTTGAGAACTTAAACCTACATATCGAGGCATACGAGGCGAA
>JABGOS010000147.1 GCA_018645265.1 Deltaproteobacteria bacterium | reverse complement strand
GGGACTATTTGAGGAAATCTGGCTACCTCTGGATGAGGATAAGTACTCAGACAACACACTGAGAGAGAAGAAGCCATTTATCTACGAAGGGAATGAGCATAGCCCAATGCCGCCAGCATACGATCTCCTTGATAAAGATGGCACGCCGTGGATAGAATTACCGCTTCTGGTCGATGAAGAACCTATCGGCCTCATCTCGATAGACAACAAGCATAGTCAAAAACCGCTCGTTGAAGGCGACATGCAGCGCTTGATACCGTTCGCAAAAAGCGCGGCCCAGGCGATAAAAACCGCCAGGAAACACGACTCGCTCCGAAATCGCGCCCAGGAAGCTGAGACCCTGCGGGAGACAGCACTGACCCTGACTACCTCTCTTGATCAGCATGAAATTTTCGAACGAATTTTGACCGAACTTCAAAAAGTAGTTCCCTATGATAGTGCTGCGGTACAACTATTGAAAGGTAATCATCTTGAAATTATCGGAATCCATGGCTTCCCTAATCCATCCGAAATCATCGGCCTCTCTTTCTCAGTGGAAGGCAATAACCCCAATCGAAACGTAATAGACCAACAAAATTATTATATTGTCCCGGATGTTTCTGTTGCTTACGAACATTTCTTAGAAGAACCGCTTGTTCAAGCTGGAATACGAAGTTGGTTAGGGGTACCGATGCTGGTTGGTAACAAGCTCATCGGTATGATTACTCTGGATAAACATGAGGCGGACTTTTATACTGAAGAACATGCTCGGTTGGCTCTAGCTTTTGCTGCTCAGGCAGCGATTGCCATTGAAAATGCTAGGGCTTATGAGGCTGAACAGAATGCCAGAGAGAATGTAGCTCTCCTGCTGGATACCATCAACACTGTTGCCAATGCGCGCGACCTGGACGAGGGGTTGCATGCTTTTGCAGAGAAGATGGTCACCGGGCTGGGCGTCACCTTCTGTCACATTATGTTATTGGATGATAATAAGCAGAACTTGCTCATCAAAGCTGCCTATCCCATCCATCGTCTCGAGAGTACAAACCTGAAATGGATGCCTGGCGTAGGGATGGTGATAGACCTGTTGCAAGTAGGTATTATGCAACATATATTAGACCTCCCCAAACCGGAGGTTTTCCGAAAAGGTGAAGTTGTTGGTGGCTTGGATGTAATACGACATATCCAAGAAACTGTAAGACTGGAAGAAACGCTAGAGTCCGCTTTGGTTATTTCACTCAGAACAGGCCAGAAAATCTTCGGCTTCTGTACTTTGGGTGAGGTACGTTCGCAGAATCGTAGCCCATTCACCAAGGACAAGATAGCACTGGCAAACTCTATGGCTGCACAAGCAGCGGTTCTCATTGACCGGATGCGAACTCACGAAACAATCCAACGCCGGGCTTTGGAAGCTGGTCAGCGAATCATTACCTATCAGCCATTTCGAGAGAATCTGAAACATATTATTGATGAATTACGAGATGAATTGAACTATGATGTTGTTATTCTCTACCCTTACGATTTTAATCAAGATGATTTTGATAACCCTGTAATCTCAGGAGAAGTACGCACTCGACATGCAATAAGACCGGTTAAGAAAGGGGCTATTGTGTTGGAGCGGATACGAAAAGGGCCAGACAGTCATTTCTCTTCGGCCGCAACAAATGCCCCTTTGCTTCCCGATCCGTTCACACGCGGAGAGAATATACGCGCTTCAGGTTTTCTTCGAATAAAGGCGGAAAACCAGATCGTTGGGTTATTATTTATCCATAAACGCTCTAACCATCAATTTTCTAAAGATGAGCAAAAGATCATCCAAGGATATGCTGAGCGAGTTAAGAAAGAAATTCAAAGAACATCCATTCTTCAGTCCATAGTAGACAGTTTGCATCAGGCAATGAGTTTCGATGTCATTATGCTTTATCAATATGATGCGACAAAAAATAAACTGAGCCGCCCCTTTACCAGTGGGGTGCTCACAAAACAG
>JABGOS010000151.1 GCA_018645265.1 Deltaproteobacteria bacterium | reverse complement strand
AAACTCGATAAGAAGATAGTAAGAAAATATGACTTTATAAGAAAGAGATACGTTGAAGCTCTATCGACGGTGGAAAATGGAGCTTGTCATGGATGTTCTACGCGGATCCCACCGCAGCTGTTGAACGAAATGCTTAGAGGTGAGGAACTTAAACATTGTCCTAGTTGTCAGCGTCTTCTCTTTGTAGATCGTTCTGCCAAGCAGGATGAGTCGGAAGATTAATTTTTTTATTCAGGAGGGAAAGGATGATCAAAATTTCCACAATGCCGAAGGAAACGCTGGTCGAGCTTCTTCTCTATCTTGCTGAGAATGAGAAGTTTCCCTCCGTGTCAAAAGAACTCAAGGGTGGAGTAGCCGTAGATGATGTCCGGGATGTACTTCGGGAACTCGCTATGGGCCTCGCTCGCGAGGAACAGGTGGAGAAGGGCGAAGCTACGATCGATATGCTCAAGAAGGCTGGTGCCTCCGCGAAGGCGAGAAAGATCATGTCCGCTCTTTCTGCACGTGAAGAGAAAACACTTCTAAATGCTTTTGGGTTCAATAATTACTAATTTAAACAATCTAAAAATGGGGGAGCCGGCCGCGACTTAAGCGATTGGCATGGGGAAAATGTCTGAAGCTATAATCTATACGGATGGTGCAGCGAGAGGTAACCCAGGTCCAGCAGGCGCAGGTGCTATTCTCACGGGTTCCGATGGAGAGAAAATCGGTGAAGTGTGTGAGTATCTTGGTGAGAAGACGAACAACAGGCTGAGTATCAGGCGCTGATTTTGGCGCTCAAGGAAGCGAAGAAGCTGGGTGTTACGATGGTGAGTGTCTTTGCTGATTCTGAGTTGATGGTAAAGCAGCTTAAGGGCGAGTATAAAGTTAAGAATGAGGGGCTGAAGCCGCTCTTTCAGGAGGCTTTTGGTTTACTCAAATATTTTGGAACGCACAAGATTGCGCATGTGCCACGCGAGCAGAACAAGCGTGCCGATAAACTGGCGAACTTGGCGATAGATGGACAGTCTCTTTAGTGATTAGTAAAACCTTAGATTAGTCACTAATTGCTGCTCTTTTGTTCTTTGAAAAAATAGTGTGAGATCGAACGGTCGCTGTCCGCCACTAAAATATCGGCGGGTGGAGGAAAGTCCGGGCTCCACAGGATACCATGCTGGATAACATCCAGGCCTAGGCTATAATACGGAGATGACTAGGACGGAAAGTGCCACAGAGAATAGACTGCCCGACTACAGTTGGGTAACGGTGAAAAGGTGGTCCGCCACTAAAACTTTGGCGGATGAATTTACTTAGTAAATTCAGGTAAGAGCCCACCGCGCCTCTGGTGACAGAGGTGGCAAGGTAAACCCCATGGGGAGCAAGACCAAATATGTCATCCTTTGAGAGTTATCCGCTCAAGTTCTTTGAACAGGATGGCGGGTAGGTTGCATGCCCTGAGAAGGGCTTAGGTCATCGGTAACGATGATCACAGATGAATGATCGTTGCAGGGTTCTCCCATAACTGGAGAATCAGGTTACAAAACCCGGCTTACAGATCTTGCGCGTCTCCGATACTATATGGCCCCGCTTCTCGAAAGAGAGGCGGGGCCTTTTTAAATGAGTTTTCCAAAAAGTGTCCGACACTTTTTGGATCGTCAGCACAAAAAAAGACGGAGCTAAAGAGCTCCGTCTTTCTGCACCGTCTTGATGTTATAATTGATTATGAACAGTCATCTCTGTCACTACTCACTGAGGTTCCTACGCTCTGGCCACAGCCTACAGAATCTGGGTTGCCTGAATCGCATTTCAGGAACCATTTTCCATTCTCTTCAATCGGTATTTTATGCTCCTTATCCTTTCCATCATCATTGGCTTTAAAGTGTTTTTGCTCACCATCATGATAATACCAGCTTCCTCCAATTATGAATAGTTTCTGTACTTTATAGTCGAGGTCCCATGATGCGTCGCTGGATTGCTTTAGTATCAGAAGTATGTGGTCGAGATCCGCTAATGTACCATATGCATCGATTGGTTGGAAAACGGGCCAGTTCCAACGATGGAAATCTGAACCGGTTTCACCACAATTTATGCTTATGTCGTAATTGTTCGTTTCAGCAATTTTTTCACCGCCTGTGCTTATGGCTCTCATCCTTGCGTAGGACTGGCCTGTACCCTGATAGGTATTATTGATTCCTGCGTAGTGATAGATTCTCACGTCTTCAAGCGTTTGCTTGCGGGGCTCAGGGACTTTAACGTGAAGCACATTATTTATTTCGGCATAGCTAGCTTCACAGCCTTCATCGTATACCTTAGCATGAAAGTTTTCACGGAAATCCATGCTGCTAGGCATGTCGTCGAAGTTGGCTAGCTCTTCTCCAAAGCCGAAAATCGACGGTAGGAGATTATAATGTGCGGTTCCAGATATCGAGAGTTCCCTGCAATCTTTATCATTACATGTCAGTTCCCAGCGTGCGGTTTCAGTATCCACTTCACGGGAGTATAAGATCTTTGCGCTGTTAGCATTTGTATTACAATCCTCATCATCTTCGGCGCAATCTGCGCTATCTTCACTATCCTCATCAGGTGCCAAAGCTGATGCTTGATCAAGTCCGGTTCCTGGGCCTTCGATGCTTGATACGATCTCCCAACGAAACGGTCCGTTTCCGCTCTTCGCTGCGAACCTATCGTTGAAGGTTCCGCCTACTTTAACGTTGGCATTGAGGAATGAATCAATCTTCAGTGCTTTACACGGATCAGTTATTACAACGAGATCTTTGATTTCAAGCGTTTCAACGTCACCCAGAGCGTTCTTTGCTGTGATGGTGATATTTCCTATCTCGAGGTTGCCGTCCAATGACTCACTATCCACTGATATGATGTCAGCCTTTTCATCTTTAGCCAGCGTGGTTGATATGTCGCCCATTATATTCGTATCATTATATACCACGCTTATATCGTAGCTCTCCGAATTGCCTTCCACCCAGATGTTGAGTTTTCCGCGGTATGGAACTTCGACCAGGTCGGTATCCACGGTTTCAACAGGGGTTTCATTTTCAACTTCTTCCTCCGGGGTTTCACTAGCTTCAGCTGTAGCTTCATCTGTAGATTCTGTATCTGCCGTCTCATCGGCTGTAGCTTCATCTGTAGATTCTGTATCTGCCGTCTCATCGGCTGTAGCTTCATCTGTGGATTCTGCATCTGCCGTTTCTTCTACTGCAGGAGCTTCATCTGTGGATTCTGCATCTGCCGTTTCTTCTACTGCAGGAGCTTCACCCACTTCCGTTACAACTTCACCGGATGAAAGATTCTGAACTATCGCTTCCCTCTCTACATCGATTACCGCTGCGCGTATGACAAAACCTTCCTCGTTAACCTTCAATGTGAACGATTTGAGGGCGCCGGCTACCGTATCTACGTCCTGGCCCAGCTTCTCAGCTATTGCAGCTTGACGATTAGCGAGCGCGCTATCCACAACTTTAACTATGATGTTGTGTAAACCTACAGTACCCGCTGAAATCGATATGTCACTTCCGGTAACTTCCTTGTCACTGCTTTCACCTGTGAGCTCTTTGGGAAGAATTGTCGTCCATTCATATGATCCGCTTCCACCGATAGCAGAAAGTGTGAGATCTAGCTTACCGCCAAAATGCACGGTAGTCGATTTGAGCGTATTCTTTATGGAAATCTTAGGTATTGTAACTTTAAACTTGGTTGAAAGATCCTTGCATATATCATTAGATGAGCATGCCTTGACGGTAACGCTTTGTTCTCCAGGGTCACATGTGATATATGGAGGTGTGCCGGTGATCTTCAATGTTGCTTTGTTCGTTCCTGAAGGTGTCTGTTTTGCCCAGTCAGGTAATCCCTTTACTGTCCATGTAACGTCGCTGTCGACATTTTTAACAATCAATGTTCCTGAGAACGGTTTCCCGCACTCAGCGCTTTTCCCTTTAAATCCAAAATCGGTAACTCTCATATTTGCAGAGTTCTGACTCGAACCTGAGTCATCTCCCGATACGTCATCATCAGAGTCGGTGCCGGGGTCAGCAAAGGGATCAAATTCCGGACCGATGGCAACATCCTCGCCGCTTCCAGGATTTGGAGTTATCTTTGGTTCGATGTTAGTTGTTCCGTCGGAACCAGCACATGATGTTAGCAGTGCTACGAGTCCGACAACCAGAAATAGTGATAGAATTTTTTTCATTTTCCCCCTCTTTTAGTTATGTTCATAGATATTATCGGCAGGGAGGGGGGCGGAAGTTGCGATTTTCGCAATTTTTGTAGGATGCTAATTGTTTGATATTATTGAGTTATTATGGTCTAGGTCAGATTTTTGGAATTGTGAGTCAAATCAAAGGGTTCGTTGCTCAAATGGTCACTGAGGGAGGCTAACATCTTGATAACTAAGCGTAAAAAAAGTGTCCGACACTTTTTGTTACTGTGGCAGGGGGTCGTAGAAATCATCCTCTGTAGAGATGTTAAAAAGTGAATCCGGTATATTTCGATTCGTCGATATCTTAGAAAATTTATAGTGGCTTATGTTTCCAGATGCGTTGTTGATGATCAATTCCTTGAGAAGTCCGTCCTTGCCGAAAAGGGCGTCCAACGATTTGTAGTGTACGCTCTTATTGCGGGGAATAAGATGCAACGGCATGCCTTCTCCGACTTTTTTAAATTCGGAGCTCTCTGAAATTTTAAATTCCTTTCGGAGTTTTCCAAAACCTGAAAGAAAGCTTAAAGCCTCCTTCGGCATGTTACCTTTGCTTGCCGCATATGTTTGAAGGCTCGTTATATCACCTGGAACGAAAATCCATATCGTCGAACCATCGGAAATATAACTCTTCTCACCTTTTTTTGAATAGGAGATGTAGAGCTTGCCGCCTTTTTTGAGTTTCAATGTACCGCTTTTTGCAATCGTCTTGTTAAGCAGTACGATGCGCGTACTCTGTCTGAAGATTGCTGATATATCGGTCCAAGCTTTGTTCGCAGATTCAATTGCATTGATTTGGGAGTTGAGGTCAGCGGCCCATGTCATAGGCGAAATGAAAGAGAACATCAGGATTATAAAAAATATTTTTTTCATATTTAGAAAAGTCTAGTTAAGTAAATGAGAGCAACCAATAATCAGTTACGGAAGGGATAATCAAGTTATTTATGATTTTTAATCGGTCTCTGATAGTCGGTGGATATTAAGCTTCCAGGTTATTCATAAGAACCTGCCTCGGCTTACTTCCATCTGCTGGGCCAACGACACCTTCCGCCTCCATCCTTTCGATCATCCTGGCGGCGCGATTATAACCGATGCGCAGCTTTCTCTGCACCATCGATATCGATGCCTGCCTCGTTTCTGCGACAAGCTGTAGCGCCTTGTCGTACAGTTCATCCTCTTCCTCATCGAAGTCACTGCCGGCTGCATCCGACTCAGGTTGTTTTAGTATCGATTCGTTGTAGACCGGCTCACCCTGATCCTTTACGTGAGATACGACGCGCGCGATGTCGGAGTCCGTAACAAATGTTCCATGGATGCGTATCATGTTTCCACCCTGCGGCGTCATGAAGAGCATGTCACCCATGCCGAGAAGCGTTTCCGCACCAATTCCATCGAGAATCGTTCTTGAATCATGTCGCGATGTAACTTTGAAAGCTATCCTCGCAGGAAAGTTCGCCTTGATAAGGCCTGTTATCACATCGACGCTAGGCCTTTGAGTAGCGAGTATCAGATGAATGCCAGCTGCCCTCGCCATCTGTGCTAACCTCGTTATCGATTCCTCCATCTCCTGGCTCGCCGTCATCATAAGGTCGGCGAGTTCGTCGATGATGATCATGATGTAGGGGAGTTTTCCGGTATGGGTTATCGCTTCTTTGTTCGCCGCCAACATCTCCTCAGCCTGCTCTGGGCTTACGAGCTCTATCTCTCCTGCCTTGAGCTTTTCATTGTAACCGAGGATATTTCTCGTTCCGGTATCGGCCATCAGTCGGTACCTTCTCTCCATCTCCTTGATCGCCCAACGCATCGCCTGAACGGCGGGTTTCGGTTTAGTAACTACAGGAAGAAGGAGATGCGGCATGCCGTCGTATACGGATAGCTCGAGCATCTTTGGATCTACGAGGATCATCCGGACATCCTCCGGAGATGCTCTGTAAAGCGTGCTGATTATGAGGCTGTTAATGCATACGCTCTTACCGGAACCGGTTGCACCTGCGATCAAAAGATGCGGCATCTTCGTAAGGTCTACAATCATCGGATGACCGGCGGTGCTGGCACCTAGTACGAGCGGAAGTTTCGTTTGAATCTTTCCGAACTGTTTGGATGAGATGATATCCTTAAGCCATACGATTTCGCGATCGCTATTTGGAACTTCAATTCCAACTGCGGCCTTTCCAGGAAGGTGCGGGATGATGCGGACGCTTCTTCCGGACAGGGCGAGTGAGAGATCATCCTGCAAATTTACGATCTTGTTTATCTTCGTTCCTCGTGCCGGTTCAAACTCGTACATCGTAATTACCGGTCCTGGATGGATCGCGGTGACATGTCCCTCTACGTCGAAGTCCTTGAGTTTCCTTTCGAGAAGGAGCGAATTCTTCTTCAGCGTTTCCTCATCTATTACAACATTTTTCCTCTGATCAGCATCCAGCAGTGCAAGCGGCGGCGCTTCATATCCTGAGAGCCCCATCCTCATAAACTTCAGCTGTTCCTCACTTGCGCGCTTTATCTTGGTGTCAGCTCTTTGAAGTATCTTCGGTTGTGGAAGGTTGTTGTTGATCAGGCTCGTTGCTCCAACAGGCCCTGTGTTTGCCGAATCACTCTTTATAGGAGGAGTTGTCTGCGCTGAGAGAGATCCTTTGCCCTGTCTGATAGGTGCCAGCGTCACTACGTCACTGCTGTTCTTAGCTGTCGCTTCGTCACCCTTTCGAAATGTTTCACCGATGTGAATCTTTGGATCCTTGCGCTTCGATTCACCTTCTCGTTTTCCGAATATCGATTTAAAGTGGGCCTTTAGAAAGATGAAGCTCTTTATGGAACCTGCCTTAATTCCAGAAACTGAATTTGCGCACAGCCATTTAAGACCATGCCATGAGTAGAGAGCGGCCATGATCAGAACTTTTCTCGTTCCGGTGAAGAGTGTTATCAACGATAGTTTTGTTGCGAGTATGAATAGAAGGAAAAATCCAGCCGATGAAATCAGATAGGCACCGGGGCGATTCAGGTATGTGACCAGTATCGTTCCAACGAGGCCTCCTACAATTCCACCACCTGGGATTGTGTTTTCGCGGATGGTCACGGTCTCAAAGCGTAGGTGTATGAGTGTTGCCGCAAATGCGACAGCTCCGCAATAGAAGAGGATCTCTCTCAAACGAAGTTTAACCGGCCTTCCTGTCAGTTGCAGAACGCACATAACGAAACATAGTATCGATGTCAGATACGCGCTGATTCCGAAGACTGTGAAGAGGATATCGGCAAGATATGCGCCGACGATTCCGCCGAGATTGCCAACATGTTCTACGTTAGATGCCGAGTTTATCGCAGGATCTGACGGGTTATATGAAAGGAGGCAGAGCGCCAAAAAGGTGCCGAGTGCGAGAAAGAGGATTGCGAAGATATCCTTACGGAAATCGATCGAGTGTTTAGCTGTGGTCACTTTCTTGCGCATATTTGTGCTTTAAGCTCCTCAAAAACCCGCTTATTTACCAATTTCAACTAGTCGGTACGAGATGAGCTAAATATATAAAATATAAATGGAAATTAATTTGAATTATACGTCGTGTACGGCTATCTGTCAATTGAACGCTCCATATTTATGAAATATTTTTTATGGCCCTGGGGGAGGGATTACTTGGATAAGCCTAGCCAGTAACCAGATCCTTGAAACAATCCACAAGTTCCGGATCGAACTGGCCCGCAGAGCCCTTTTCGATCTCCGCCATGGCGGCGTCCATCGAAAGGGGTTCCTGGCGGTAGGGTTGGGGCGTGGTCATGACATCCCATGCTTCGGCGATGCCAAGAATTCTCGCCGATATTGGAATTGATTCACCTGAGAGTCTCTCCGGATATCCGTTCCCATCATACCGTTCGTGATGGTGTAGGATCGCCGGCAGTTCCTCCGACAGGAATGAGTTAGAACCCATGATCTGTATTGCAAAGACCGGATGTCTTTGGACCAGCTCCTGTTCGGCAAAGGATAGCTTGTCCGGTTTTGTGAGGATGTCAGGATCGATTGCTAACTTTCCAGCGTCGTGCAGAAGACCCGCGCGGTATATCGCCTTACATGTCGACTCATCCATGCCGCGCGATTCGGCCAACCTCTTCGCAAAGAAGGCGACGCGTTCTGAATGATGCATGAGAAGTTTCTTCAGAAGTGGAATCTCCCCGATGGCACCCACGAGGGATTGGAAATAGTTTCGCTGAGCCTCCTTCGTGATACGTGAAATCCTTTCACTCAACTGTTCGATGAGCTGCCTATTCTCCCTGACCGTGCGCCGCCTGGCTTCGATATCATCCGCACTGAGTATTGCCGTTTCCCCAATCCTCTTCGCCTCGAGTAGTGCACCTAGTGCGGTGCCGAGTAGATCATCTTTGTTCTTCACGCTGGCCGATAGCGTTGCGATGCCGCAGCTTAGTATCGGGCGAACATCGCGGCCACAGGTCCCAAGGTCGATATCGGCGATCGCGTCGTTTATTCTCTTTGTTACGATCCGCGCTCCCTCCTCGTTCGACTCCGGAAGGATCAATGCAAACTCGTTATCACCGTAACGGGCGCAGATATCGACATCCCTTATCGTGCTTCTGATGAGATCGGAGCTTTTGGCCATAACGCGGTCACCCTCGTTGTGACCAAAGAGTTTATTTATCGTGCTGAAATTCTTAATCGAGGTGATCACGATTGCGAGCGGCCGTTTGTAGCGGTTCGACTTCTTAATCTCACTCGTCAAAAGTTCGTGAAAGTGTCTGTTGTTGAAAAAACCGGTGAGTTCATCCTTGATCGAAAGTTCTTTCAAGTGCTTCGAAGTTTTCCTGAGCTGTTTGTGAAGCCTCTGTCTCTCCAGAAGATGATGTGTAGCCTGGATGAGCCCCATGCCATCTACGTCATCCTCAGTGATAAGCGAAACCCTACTTGAGAGGTATTTGCTGTACGATCTTACCGATGCGAAATCCTTGACCATCAGGATTACAGGTGTCACGCCTAGCTGGTCGATGACGAGGTCGAGCGAAGAACCACAAATGAATTCCGTGTCGATCATCTCCACGGAGGGATCTTTTGCGGGAGGATTTTTGTAGTCCTCGTAGTTCTTCACCGTGATGCCCGGGTAGACGTGGGTGAGCGTCTTAAGGGCTTTCTCAGTCAGCTCATCGCGTTTTGTCAGAAAATGTATTCGAATATCTCGTGCAGCTGATATCTCATCTTTCATAGGGTGGCCCTATACACCAGTATGGTGCGAGTTGCAAGACGAACTGCTCCTAAAAATAAGTGTCCGACACTTACGGGGACTCTGGTAAACGCGATTTACAAAGAAGACCAAAACAGTTACCAAGGTAGGAACCTGAAAGGATTAAATCCTCAATATGCCAAGATATATCATCGCCTTAATCGTCATTTTGATATCGATAGTACCTTCCCTTACATTTTCAGCGGAAAAGAATTCTCAGGCTGAATTGAAAGCTCAGCTTATGATGGGTCAGAATCTCATCTTTGCACGTGACTACAGTGAGGCCCTCAAGATCTTCAAAAAAGCCCAAAAGGAGTACCCGGATTCACCCGGAGGCTATTTCGGCGAAATGGCGGTCTACGAAATTCAAATGCTCGAGAGAGAGGATCTGCGTCTTGCTAATAAACTCGAGGCGGTAAGCGTCAAGGGCAAGGAAGTAGTAGGAAAGGTCCTTCAGAGGTACGATCCTACCCCTTGGGATTTATTTATTTCAGGAGCGCTCTACGGGCTCGATGGTTTTTTTAAAGCTAGGAAGGGGATGTGGTGGGAGGCGTATGTTTCTGGCAATAAATCGCGCCAGCTCTTCCGGCACGTGAAGAAGATAGATCCAAAATACGTTGATGCGGATTTTGGTTTGGGGATGTATCTGTATTGGCGCTCCGTTTTTATAAAGGATCTATGGTTTTTGAAATTTTTTCCAGACAAGAAGGCGGAGGGAATAGCGATCGTTGAGGGGGTTGCAAAGAATGGACATTTCTCCAAGGAGATGGCGAAGATGAACCTTGGAATAATTTATTACGAGGAGAAACAATACGATGATGCGGCGCGCATATTTAAAAAATATGTTGAACAGTATCCTGATAATGTAGTGATTCGACGTCTCTATGGAAAGGTTCTCGTCTCACAGAAGAAATACGTCGATGCAATCAAACAATTTCAGACGATGCTCGATGTCGCGCCCTCTCTAAAGAAGCCGCACTATTTTATAGGTGCAACGTTAATTATAGAGGGAGATAAGAAAAACTTTCCGAAAGCTGAGAAGGAACTTCGCATCTTCATAAAGGATCAGGATGGAACTTATTGGCCCGCATCCGCGCACTACTGGTTGGGCAGGATGAGGGAGAAGGAAGGGAATAAAGAAGCGGCGAAGAAGGAATATGAAGAGGCCTACAAATTAAATCCAAAAATTGAAGATGCGCTCAAACGCGCCCGCGCGATGGGTGGTGGTTTGTAATACGAACTGCAAACTGTACTTCACCTCCGGGTTGGTAATTCTGAGCAACAGATTTCCCGAAATATCGCATTTATCGCAAATTTTCGCTCCACGCTCCCTAATGAACGACTTTAACTCCTACGTCGCTTTCTAGTGCCACAGGGCCCGTTTTACGACGCGTCAAGAAGGGCAACACCTCTATCTATCTGTAAATTAAGAATAATATGGATTAGTCAACTTTCCAACACCCCCTCAAAAACAGCGCAACATTTTGATAAATAAGTCGAAACACACTTACACGGGTACGTTAATTGTCTTGCGGCAAAATGACGCAAGTGCTAAAAAAAGTAGACTTGCACTTATAGATCAGGGGGTTACCCATGTTGTATCTATTCATTGCAAGATGTGTGAGAAGCGCAGCATTGATGGCATTATGCATCTGTGCAGCGCTTTTTTTTCACGCCGGCTGCGGTGGGAACACATCCGATACAAACTTCGATGAAAGTATTAACGTAGGTAGCGTCGAAGACCTGATCTTTGGCGATTCGTATGCAGGATATCTCGCTGTACATCTTGAAGAGGGAATGGAAGCGCGCTTCGAGGATGATTCCAAATCTCTTTACAGTAAAAGTGGTGATGCAAGAATAGATTCCGTTCGTGAAGTTCTTGATGGTTTTCCAGAACTACAACTCAAAAGATCGGTGGAGATGACATCTGAAAAGGTCGATGAGGTGCGCGCGCATCTGGAGAAACTATCTGGAAAAAATCTTTTAGACTGGAATTCAGTCTACTACATAGCAGTCGAAGAGCCGGCCGAGGCACTTGAACTATACAATGAGTTGAGAGGTACGGATGGTATTCAGAATGTATATCCGAAACTCATTCCAAAGATGCAGAGTCTAAACACGACGCCGAGTCTGGAGTCGTTGCAGGGTTACCTCTATAGCGAAGCCACACACGGCGGTTTGAATGCGCAGGCTGCGTGGAACGTTGGTGCGAATGGCAATGGGGTATATGTCGTCTTCAACGAGTCCGGAATAAATTTGGACCATGAGGATTTGGGGTTAAGTAAGACGTACTACCAGCAGGGCGGCAGCATGTTCTACGATCCGGATTGTGCGCCGGGAATTCCACCAGCCATAATAGGCGACTGCCAGGCCCATATCGCGCACGGTACGGCAGGTGCTGGTGTTGTTGTGGGACAGGACAATAGCCATGGCGTGACCGGAATGGCCCCAGATGCTCATTATCTGAACGCACATTTAAGAAGTACAATTCCCGGAATAATTGTGCCGTCAACGGATGGAATAGATACAGGCAGCCATGTGGATGACGATATCGAGGCGGGTTCTATATGGGTCCTGCCGGTTGCGGAGGATCTGCAGGGTGGCTTCAATGGGAATGCACCGGTTACCGTCATGGCGGATGTTTTTGCAGCGGTCGAGCAGGCGAGTGCGTACGGTGTTACCGTTGTGCTGGGTGCCGGTAACGGCGATGTCGACCTCGACAACCAGTCGCTCTATTCATCATATCCATTCCTGATAGACATCACACAGAACGATTCGAGTGGAATTTTAGTCGGTGCCTCCTGGGGAACTGGAAATAATAAGGACAGGGCTGATTTTTCAAACTGCGGAAGCCCAGTCGATATGTTCGCGTGGGGAAGCGGCGTTGTGACGACCGGATACCAATACGGGGAGTATGCATGGGAAGGTGGAATGGTAATCACTCCACCGAATACTGATGTAAATGCATTCTTTGTAAACAATCATGGTGGAACCTCCGCCGCTACCGCGATGGTGGCCGGTGCTGCAGTTTCAATTCAAAGTCATTTCAAGAATACCGCTAATATGAAATCGTATCTGATGCCGAGCAAGATAAAGGAGTTCTTGATCGACTCAGGTGTTACGCAGGGCGATGCGGGATGTAATATCGGCAAGCAGCCTCGCATTGATGTTGCAATCGGGTATGTGAATCAGTTTGTAGCGACGACCCTTCCACTGCATCCGAAGTTCGTAAGTGGCGATATCATGTCGGAACAGGAGATGTTGGCGCTTCGAA
>JABGOS010000003.1 GCA_018645265.1 Deltaproteobacteria bacterium | reverse complement strand
GTTGGTGAACAAAGGGTAGGTGTCGTACATGCTAAGACAGAGGGTGGACCCAGGGTGGAACTCGATAATGCCATAAGAGAAGTTCACATGGTTTCACCTTCGATAATGCAGGTTGTTTTATCGGGAGGTGACGGTGAGGTATGGCAGGATGGTAATTGGTCGGTGAGAAGGTCCGATGATAGTGAGATCGATGTTTTGGGTGTTTATCGTCATTCGATTCCTGTCGGTGCGCCAGAGTATGAGGTAGGATATGCCTTGCCTTACAGCGATGAGATAATCGATGTGGATCATCGGATATATCTAATCTTAAGAGAGAATGTTGGAGAGAAGGACATTCTGCAAATAGCAGGTCCGGGCGGCGTTAATATGTTGCTGCCATTTAGTGACAGATATCTTGAAACGCCTGTCGTTCAATTGAATCAGGTAGGCTATAACCCTCGATCTACAAAGCGCTATGCTTATATTTCGGGATGGTTGGGCGATGGTGGAGCCTTAAACCTGGATGATTTTTCAAACAGTGTGGATATTCTGTTGGAACCTTCAGATATGCTCCATCAGAAGGAAGCTATTACAGAGGATCTTCCTGTAACACTGCGTTCGATATTAGATGATGATGCAGGGAGCGAAGTTAAACAAGTGGATTTATCTGATCTGCCTACATCTGAAGATTCACGGTTTAGAATCCGTATTCCTGGTGTTGGAGTTTCGTTGGCAACTGAGATAAGTGAACGCTCTGCCTTGAGAGCATTCTACGTAGTAGCGCGCGGCCTCTTCTTCAATCGTTGGGGGGGTGAGTTGAGATCGGATCTAACTTCATGGTCCAGACCTGCAGATCATTCACAGGTTATTACAGCGGAGATGTATGATCCTGATGACTATTTGGATAAGTACTTCGATGACCCTGGTGAACCTTTTCCTGTAGGCGATACTCCACTTGCTGGCGGTTATCACGATGCGGGTGATTTCGATCAACGGCCATCACATACGGTGATCGCACAGTTGCTCCTTCGTGCTTTTGAATTGCATCCTGAACTCTTCAATGATGGACAGCTAAATATTCCTGAGAGTGGTAATGGAATTCCAGACATTCTCGATGAGGCCCTCTGGGGGATTGCTGGGTGGGAGGCGTTGCAGGAGCCTGATGGCGGTGTGAGGTATGGAGTTCAGTCGTTTAGGCATCCATGGGGCTATTATCTTGCGAGCGATGACCCCCTACCGTACTGGACTTTTTCAAGATGCCCACAGGTATCGGCGAGGGTGGCTGGATTGTTCGCACAGGCCTCAAGGTTGATAGATCCTTATGATGCTGCGAGATCGCTGGAGTTGCAGCAAAAGGCAATCGACGCATATAATTATGCAAAGGCGAACGGAGCAAATCCTAACTTTCTGATGTATGGCGCAAGCGAGTTATACAGGCTCACATCGGAGGAGGAGTATAAAATTGATTTTGAAGATGCGTGGGGAGCCATGGGAACGTATGGGGTCTTCAATAATCTCGCCCTGAGTCATCTTTTCCTGAGAGATTATGATTTGGATGGAAGGCGTGCGATGCCTGATTATGTTTTGGGATATCATGATTCTGAATTACCTGATCAGGATATAATTGAGATGATGCATTCATGGCTTCCAATGTACGCAGGAAATGTTCTTGAGAATATTGAAAATGAGCATGCACACAGAAATCCTAGGCCTTCCGGATACGCGATGACCTGGGGACAGGGAACAACTACTGCGAGATACCTGGATACGATTGTCGCCTCCCTTCAAATTGGTGCGGGGACACTTTCTGAATTGGAATGGAAGGATCTCAAACAGGAGTATTTTAACGCAATAAGTTTATCTGCTGACTATGCCCTGGGTGGTAATCCAAACGGCCTTGTATATTTTACTGGGCTTGGCTCAAGGAATGTAAAAGAGCCTCTTCATCTTGATTCACTCGCGTTTGTAAAAATGGATATCGGTCGACCGATGCCCGGCATTCCGGTTTATGGACCTGTGGATGATATAGGCGGGGCCTATTATTCG
>JABGOS010000092.1 GCA_018645265.1 Deltaproteobacteria bacterium | reverse complement strand
CAGGATGCAAAGTATCCAACAACTCCGAATCATATTGGCGTGCAAAATGTGATTATAAAAAATTCAACTACATCAATGCGTCATGCAACAAGACGAACTGCAGCGTATATTGCTACAAGAAATAAGCTGAGCTAAACCAATAAACTTCCCCCGGGATGTAGACCATCTACAACCCGGGGGTTTTTTATTTACATAATGAGCGTAAATAAAAAAGGGCGACTCATATGAGCCGCCCTTTTATCAATCATTGTCGAGACTATTCGCATTTCATCTCTGAAAGATACTTATACAGATTATACTTATACTTCGCATGTTTCTGAGCCTGTTCTGCCATCTGCTTGGCAACTTCAGGTCTCGCCTTCATGAGAATGCGATAGCGATTTTCACCGGAAATATATTCTTCGATAGAAACCGTCGGTTCCTTACTATCCACCGTAAGTGGGTTCTTTCCTTCAGTAAGCGCTGTCGGGTTATAACGATAGAGTGGAAAGTGGCCGGAATTGACAGCCTTCTTCTGTTCCTCAAGACCCTTCGTCATGTTTATTCCATGAGCGATACAATGTGAGTAAGCTATAACGATAGAAGGTCCATCGTAGCTCTCCGCCTCTATAAACGCCTTCATCGTCTGCATCGGATCAGCACCTAGAGCCACAGCCGCTACGTAGATGTAGCCATATGTCGTAGAGATCAATCCCAGGTCCTTTTTATTGACTGCTTTTCCACCAGCCGCAAATTTTGCGACAGCACCCATCGGCGTAGCCTTTGAGGCCTGACCACCTGTATTAGAATAAACCTCCGTATCCATAACAAGAATATTCACATTCTTACCGGTTGCAAGGACGTGATCCAAACCACCGTAACCGATGTCGTATGCCCATCCGTCACCGCCAAGCGCCCAGACCGACTTCTTCACCAGATAACCAGCCACCGTCTCCAACTCTTTACATTCGGTGCATCCACATTTCTTAAGAAGAGGCTTCAACTCATCAATACGAACGTGCTGCTTATCGATAGCCTGCTGTGTAGACTGGTCAGCACCCTTGATATCCGTTAAGAGACCTTTGATCTCAGGCGTGCATGCGTTGCCAGCAAGCACCTTATCTGCCAACTCATTAGCATACTCCGTGTGTTTATCTACTGCGACCCTCATACCGTATGCTACCTCAGCGTTATCCTCGAACAGCGAGTTCGTCCATACTGGACCACGCCCATCTTCACGCTGACAGTAAGGCGTTGTCGGAAGATTTCCACCGTAGATGGATGAACATCCGGTGGCATTCGCTATGATCGCACGATCTCCGAAGAGCTGCGAAAGGAGTTTCACATAAGCTGTTTCACCACATCCTGCACAAGCACCTGAATACTCAAAGAGAGGTTTCACATATTGAATGCCATTCATCGTGTTACGATTAAAAAGTTCCGGATTTGGATCTGGAATCTTATTTAGAAAATACTCATAATTCTTGCGCTCATTCTCACGAAGCGGCGGCTGAGGCTGCATCTTGATCGCCTCCTTCGCCTTCGCAGGGCAGTTCTCAACACAGGTTTCACAACCGGTACAATCTTCAGGTGCCACTTGAAGCGTATATACATGACCGTCCAAACCCTTCGCGAGTTTTGGTGCAGCATGCTTGAAAGTTTCAGGGGCATCCTTCAAAAGTGATTCAGGATAAATCTTGGAACGGATCGCCGCATGCGGACAGACCATAACGCACTTTCCACACTGTACGCAGCTCTCGGGATTCCAAACCGGAATATTAACTGCGATGTTACGCTTTTCATATTGGGTTGTACTGACAGGCCATGTCCCATCGTCTGGAACCTCGGACACCGTAACACACTCACCCTCACCGCGCATAAGCTTCGCTGTCGTATTCTTAACGAATTCGGGAGCATGTTCTGGAACTGTCGGAGGCATCGCCCCACCATTAATGTCATTTGGGATTTGAACCTGTTCAATACACTCAAGAGCTTTATCGACTGCCGCGTTGTTCATATCGACGATCTTATCACCCTTCTTGCCATAAGTTTTCTTCACAGCATTTTTGATAGCATCGATTGCAACCTTCTCATCGATCACCTGTGATATTTTAAAGAAGGCAGTCTGCATAACGATGTTGATACGTGCACCAAGTCCAAGATCCTCAGCTATCTTTATGGCATCGATGACGTAGAATTTGAGCTTCTTATCAATCATCTCCTTCTGCACCACCCCTGGAAGCTTGCTCCACACTTCATCCTTATTATACATAGAGGTTAGAAGGAATGTACCACCCTCCTTGACCTGGCGAAGCACATCGTACTTCTCCAGGAAGGAGAAGTTGTGACATGCAATAAAATCAGCTGTATCAACGAGATAAGGTTTCTGAATGAGATCCTTGCCGAAGCGAAGATGCGAAACGGTAATCGCACCGGCCTTCTTTGAATCGTACACGAAGTATCCCTGTGCATAGTTGTCGGTCTCTTCACCGATGATCTTGATCGAGTTTTTATTTGCACCGACCGTTCCATCAGCACCGAGCCCGAAGAACATCGCCTGATAGATTTTATCCTCGGTGGTAAATGAAGGATCGTAATCAAGGCTAAGGCCCATAACATCATCTTTAGGACCTACCGCACAGTGATTCTTTGGCTTATCGAGTGTAAGATTGTCATATACAGCCTTAACCATAGCTGGGGTAAACTCAGCTGAACCAAGACCATAACGGCTTCCGACGATCTTCGGATAGTGATCAAACCAACCCTCCTGCATAGCTTCACCGATCGCCGTTCTAACATCACCGTAGAGAGGATCACCAATTGCACCCGGCTCCTTAGTACGATCGAGAACAGCTATCGCTTTGACACTCTTAGGCAACGCTTTGGCAAAGGACTTCACATCAAACGGACGATATAGACGAACCTGAAGAACACCCAATTTTTCGCCCTTATTGTTCAGGAACTTCATCGTCTCCTGCGCTGTCTCACCACCGCAACCCATTATAATGATAACGCGGTCGGCATCCGGCGCTCCGTAATAATCGTAGAGCTTGTACTGACGACCTGTGAGCTTCGCGAACTTATCCATGTTCTTCTGAACAATGTCGGCACATGCTGCGTAGTATTTATTGCCAGCTTCACGACATGTGAAAAAGACATCAGGATTCTGAGATGTTCCACGAATTGAAGGTTTATCAGGATTCAATCCGCGAGCACGATGCGCGTGTACCAAATCATCGTTGATCATGTGACGCATATCATCGAACGTCAGCTCCTCGACCTTCTGAATCTCGTGAGAGATTCTAAAACCTTCGAAGAAATGTATAAACGGAATACGAGATTCAAGTGACGCAGCCTGAGAGATCAGCGCGAAATCCATCGCTTCCTGAATACTTGCCGATGAGAGAAATCCCCAACCAGTTGAACGAGCGGACATAACATCCGAATGATCACCGAAGATCGAAAGCGCATGAGTTGCAATTGCACGTGCGGAGACATGGAAGACCGCCGAGCAATGCTCGCCTGCAATCTTGAACATATCAGGGATCATGAGAAGAAGACCCTGCGATGCGGTAAATGTTGTGGTAAGAGCTCCGGTCGTGAGAGCACCGTGACAGGCACCAGCTGCACCACCCTCGGACTGCATCTCGGTTACGATCGGAGTCGTTCCCCAGATATTCTTCTCACCCCTGGCCGATTTTTCATCAGCGATCTCGCCCATATCGGATGACGGGGTGATCGGGTAGATAGCTATAACCTCGTTTACCGCATGTGCGACATGCGTTACTGCACTGTTACCGCTGTGTGGAACCATCTTCCTTACCATGATAAAACCTCCTAATTTCAGTAGGTTAGATATTTTCGTCCGGGTGATAAGAAATCCGCCGTTGTGGGACAGCTGCTCAGGTCATTTATGTTGAAAATTCAAGAAGTTAACCGATCGAATGCATCACCATCGAGCGCGGGGTGTATACTATTCGATGCCCCTCAAAGTCAATGATTATCGATTACAGTACATATTCGTTCACCCACCAAAAAGTGTCCGACACCTTTTTATATACCGATTATCCTGCGAGCGTCCTCACAGGTTGCTATCGGTCGGTTTATGGCTTCAGCCATCTTTCTAACGCGCTCCACAAACTGAGCGTTTGATTCAGCGAGCACGCCCTTCTCCCAATAGACGTTATCCTCAAAACCGATACGCACGAATCCACCCCGCTCCACCGCCATCTGTGAAAGTGGCTTCTGCCATCTACCAACGCCTGCTGTCGCCCATGTGTCATCATCCTGAATAGATTCAAGAAGAAAGTTCAAGTTGCGCTCCGTTCCTGACATACCGCCGGGAACTCCAAGGACAAATTGATAATGAATCGGCTTCTTGAGATAACCTTCCTTAAGAAGTCTCTGCGTAATTTCCACATGACCTGCATCATAAACCTCAATTTCAGGAATGACACCCAGCTCAAGCATATATTTTGCAAGCTTCTTTACCTCAAGAGGTTCATTCAAAAAAACCTCGTCACCGAAATTCATAGAAGCGACATTTAACGATGCCATCTCAGGTTTTAACTCTACGATGGGACGGATGCGCTCCTCCATAGGCGCGCCAACAGCACCACCAGTTGAAATCTGAATGATCGGTTGTGGATCACACGCAGCACGAATCGCCTCTATTGAATTTTTAAAATTATCGAGCGATTGCGATGCCGATTCATTCTCATCTCTAACGTGAAGGTGAATGACTGATGCACCGGCAGCGACACATTCGCGTGCGGCGACAGCCTGCTCCTCCGGTGTTACAGGCAGTGCTGGGTTCATTTTCTTAGTCGTCTCAGCGCCGGTTATCGCGGCTGTTATTATCAATGGATTCATTACAAACTCCTTATCAAGCATCGAAATGTTGTCGTTGATTATAATGCAGAAGTTACCTCACGCACACCTGAACCGTTGTCGACAGTGAGTTTCAAGGTATCCATTCCTACGAGATCATCGGGATCCATACGAACGCGATATAGATCCTCCATTTGACTGACAACGCTCTCGAAGGCTCCTTCAAGCTCTGTAAAAAGCTGCCTGTAAATGAAGAAGCAACCGCTATCATCGGCGATCTCTCTCAACGTAGTTACATTTGCAAAACCGACACCGACTACACATACAGGAATTTTCTGAGCCTGAAAGTATGCCTTCACAGTATCGTAATCCACTGTAGAATCATTATCGACACCATCGGTAAAAAGAATATTAAGCTTCAGTGTAGCTGTTTCAGCCGCTGTATCCTGCAGGGCCTGATACATCCCGTCGTACATTGAGGTATAACCCCTTTCGTACGATGTATCCTGAACAGCGGATATCAAAGCTGCGGTATCACTCGTAAATGCCTGTGTCACCTGTACGTCAGTGGAGAACTTGACCACCTCACTCCGATACATCTCCGGCATATTCTGATAGACGTACACGAGGGAGTCGGTCACGAAATCGAGATCATCATCGAGTATACTACCGCTGTAATCGATAACAGAAGCAAATGACATGTGATCAGATCCAGGTTCTCTGGTCGCTAACTCCTCGTATGTGTAGACATCGTAATCAGTCAGAGTAGTGTATGTAGCGCCGCTGTCATCGGACACACTTGCTGTAACGGAGGTCTTATCAAGGCCGGTTACTGGATTTCCCTCGGAATCAGTTATGAGAAGAACAGCATCGGTATAACCGCCACCCTCCCTGACGCTCATGATCTCAGTCTTCGTCGTAAGGTTATCCTGATTATCAGCGAGGAACCCTTCAAGATCCCTGCACTCGTCACTGAGATCTACATTCAACTCATCACTCGATAAATTTTCGCACTGTTCAAGAAGTGAAGAGAGAGCGCTCGCAACACTTCCACAACTCGACGTCATAACTGAAAAAACAAAAAGGATTACGAACATCATTACGCCATTAAATCTCTTCATGATATTTCCTCCTCTTAAAAGTCTATCTACGCCTTCTCATTGAATTTAAAGGAAAGTTCAAAGACATCACCTGACTTCTCAACATGAAGCTTGCAACCGCAACCTCGAAATACTGACATCATCTGTTTATTCTTCGGTAAAACCGTTGCCACGAACCCTTCAATACTATGTTGTTCAGCGATGTTCATCAGGGAGTTCAAGAAAGCCCTGCCCAAGCCTCTATTCTGCCACTCATCGCGGACCTCGAAGGAAACTTCGGCAAAGGGGTCATCATTTGAAGAACGCATATAACGACCAACACCTATAATCTTTTCGCCGGCTATATCACCTATAGTAGCAACCATCGCCATATCCTTCTTATAATTGATACTGACAAGCGGCATAATTTTAGCATGCGGCATACTCTCCACGGGCTGAAAGAAGCGAAGGTATATGCTCTGCTCAGAAAGCGAATAAAATAGATCCCTCATCGCCTCCTCATCAGTAGCCTTGATAGGTCTAAAAGTCACCTCAGTCCCATCTGCTATCACATCGCACTGAGAGTATCGCTCTGGGTCTTCATCACTGACTGTTTCTACATAAATTTGATCATCATAGACATATTTCATTTTTTTCGCTTCTTCCAGAAGCTGTCTTCGGAACTTCGGATGCGCAATACTTATAAGCGCCATCGATCGCTCACGAATATTCTTTCCGTGCAGATCTGCTATTCCATACTCAGTCACCACATAATGGACATCACCCCTGGTCGTGACGACGCCAGCACCTGGACTTAAATTCGCAACTATCTTTGATACTTCACCACCCATGGTTGTAGACTGCATAGCTATAATAGGCTTTCCACCCTTGGAGCGTGCAGCACCACGAATAAAATCCAACTGCCCACCAATACCGCTATAGAAACGATGTCCAATGGAGTCGGCACAAACCTGCCCTGTAAGATCGACCTCGAGCGCCACGTTTATCGCCGCCATCTTGGGCTGCTTTGCAATTATGAACGGATCATTCACATACTCTGAGGGATGCATTTCAATAACAGGGTTATTATCCACGTAATCATAGAGCTTCTTCGACCCCATCAAAAAAGATGCTACGACCTTACCCTGATTGACTAATTTCTTAGATCCATTTATCACGCCCGACTCGATGAGATCGATCAGCTGATCGGTAAACATCTCTGTATGAATTCCAAGATCCTTCTTATCGCTAAGGAACTCAAGAATCGCCTGTGGTATCGCCCCAATTCCAACTTCCACCGTTGAACCATCCTCAATGATCGACGCAACGTTCTGCCCTATTCGTCTGATCGTATCATCAACTTCAACCAGATCATATGTGAGAATTGGTTTATCCGATTCTACCAAATAATCGATGTAATCAATCGGTATCAGCGAATCACCACATGTCCATGGCATATTGGGATTGATCTCTGCTATGACCAAACTCGCATTTTCGGTGGCACTCTTTACGATATCCACGGAGACACCGAGGCTCACCATGCCATTTTCATCAGGTGGCGTAGTTTGAATCAGAACGACATCGAGAGGAGTTCTACCTTCTTCAAACAGCTTCGGAATTTCGGAAAGGAATATCGGCGTATAGTCGCCCTGGCCCTCCTGTACAGCATCCCTCACGTTATCACTTATAAAAAAGCTGTTAAAGCGATAGTTCTCGTTGAACATGTCCTGAGCATAGGGAGCAATACCCATCGTCAGAAGGTGATATATTTCCGCATCCGCAACCTGTTTTTTTCCAGAGGTAAGACCCTCGATAAGTAACTGAGGAGCAGCGCAGCCGGTACCTATGAATATTTTATTCCCCGCCTCGATATGCGAGAGCGCCTGATCAACAGGTACTATTTTATTTTTATAAGTTTCTTTCCAGTTATCATTCCTCATACAATTCCTCGCAAACTTCTGATTATAAGATTATAAAATTCTAACACGTGCATCTACTGCCACGGCCCGCGACAGTTCGCTTGATACTTTCAACGGATTGATATCCAACTCCTGAATAGTCGGAAAATCCATGGAAAGCTGGGAGATCCTCTGAATGCATTCCGCAACGAGATGCATGTCAGCCGATTTTTCACCACGAACACCCTTCAACAGATTATATGTCTTCGTCCCAACGATCATCTGCAGCGCCGCCTCCGCCGTAATAGGCGCCAGCTGAAATGAAACATCTTTCAAGACTTCAACGTAAATTCCACCGAGTCCAAACATCAGCATTGGTCCAAACTGAGGATCGCGTGTCATACCGATAATAATCTCACGCCCCTCCATCACCATTTCCTGGACGAGAACACCATGTAATCTCGCATCGGGACATCGCGCCTTTATGCGCGTCATCATCAGCTCAAATGCATCTGCAACCTCACTCGGACCCTTCAAGCCCACCTTCACACCACCGGCATCCGATTTATGAACGATATCAGGTGAGACGATCTTCATAACCACCGGGTATCCAATTGCTGATGCCGCAGATACAGCATCATCTACGCTCCTTGACAAATGACACACCGGAACTGTGAAACCGTATGCGGAGAGAATCGACTTCGAATCCTGCTCGCCTATGTTAGTAAACTTCCGCTTCTTGTTCAGATTGATAACTCTATCGACCTTCGTGCTATTAACAGAAAAACGTTTAATCACCTTTCTAGGTGCGCTACGCCACTTGGTGTAATCCACCAGAACATTGATAGCGCCAACAGCTCTCTCGGGAGTTGCGTAATGCGGTATGCGATTCTTTTGAAGAACCTCAATACCTTCGGCCACGCGACGCGCGCCCACGAAAGAGGCAACCACAGGCTTATTGAACTTTTTTGCAGCTTTTACTATTTCACTCGCTGCATTCCCTGCCTCAGTCATCGTTTGAGGTGAGAGCAGGACAACAAGGCTATCTATACCATCATCGGCAAGGGCAGTCTCAACCGCCTTCCCATATGTTTCCGCACGCGCATCCCCGAGGATATCAAACGGGTTATGAACATTCGCAGCTGGTGAGAGAAAACTTTTCAATTTTTCCACCGTAGCTTCGGAGGGTTTTGCAAACTGAAGACCTGCGTTTTCAATAGCATCCGTCGCCATAATTCCAAGGCCACCAGCATTCGTAACGATAGCAACACGATCACTTTTCGGCAGGGGTTGATAAGCGAAGACCTGTGCATAATCGAACAGTGCTTCCAAGGATGGTGCCTGCATCACGCCACTCGAATGAAAAGCACACTCGTATGCCATCTGCGCACCGGCTATTGAACCTGTATGGGAACTAGCGGCACTGGCACCCGCCGCGGTAGTTCCAGCCTTGATCAGAATGATCGGCTTATTTCTTGTAACCTTCTCAGCTGTACGAATAAAGTGCGGACCATTTTTTATGTCCTCGAGATACCCAACTATAACATTCGTGTCCTTATCCTCGCCAAGCGATTCGATAAGGATCTCCTCATCGAGATCAGCCTTGTTACCAATACTGATCAATTTCGAAAAACCGATATGATGTTTGAGCGACCAATCTATTATAGATGTACACATTGCACCAGACTGTGAGATCACCGCGATGTCGCCAGGTTCAGGGCAATCTGCTGCGAAGGATGCGTTGAGCTTGTTGCTTGTATTTATAAAACCCACACAGTTTGGACCAAGAACGCGAACACCGCTCATTATAGCTGCATTTTCAAGGCGCCTCTCGAGATCCTTACCTTCCCTCCCAACCTCCTTAAAACCAGCGGAGATAACTACAGCTGAACCTATATGCTTCTTGCCGCACTCCTCTATAACCTGAGGAACAAATTTGGCTGGGATCGATATAACGACAAGATCCACTCCATCCGGTAGCGCGCTGATATCGGGATAACACTTCTTTCCCAAAATTTCCGTCGACTTAGGATTGACTGGATAGACCTGACCCTCGAAGCCCAGGTCTATAATATTCTTAAGAATTGAATGTCCCACCTTGTCGGGCGACTGCGATGCCCCTACGACGGCCACCGCCTTTGGGGTAAATAGATTTGTAAGCATTTGGAGATCTCCTTTTGAATAGCAGAGACCCGTCTAACGCCGCAGAATCATTATGTCAATGCCAGTGAAACGGTGTATAAGATGGTGAAGTTAGGTGATATTTTTCTTCATTTCATACGACCTTACCATCTCCTCAAAGCCTGCATCACGAAATAATTTGATCGTATTAGTCGCATTCACATCTACGTTAATGATCGCAACTTCAGATACCTCAGTAAGAAGTGAGCAGAGCTTTCCAAGAAGCATTGATGGAATGTCGGTATTCCAGGCATCATCCGCAAACCCAATCTGCGGTATTCTCCCTCTGGTCGTCTGCATAATTCCATACCCCATAGCCCTGCCACCAGCTGAGATATTGACGGCGCGCATCTGCCCCGCTATAGCATGAACCGCTTCATCTCTATTCTGCCAACTGGGCACATATTCCATCTTCGATCTTGCATTCATGAATTCATCATCGATCGCTGATTCCTTAAAAGTGATATCGTTTCCTAAAGATCCTTCTGTCGTTGAAATGGGGGTTTTATTTTTGAAACAGATGAGCTCCCGCGTGATTTCAAAACCATCCTTCAGATAGACGCCCTTCGCACGCTCGTTGTCAGTAAATACTTCAAGAATGTATTGTTCAACACCATATGCACGAATAACCTCACCAGATTTCTTCGCCATCATGCCAGAGATCCCCTTACTTCTATATTCGGGATGTATCGCAGTTCCGGAATCATAAGCTGATGACACCCCATCGATCGTACGCATGCCATTCAACCATATTCCGATAAGCTCCTCACCATCAAATGCGCCGATCGACTTTTCAAGCTGCACACCATTCTGTTTCATGAAACTTGAAAGCAACCATTCGGTCATGTCGATTTTAACCTTGTAGTCACTAAAAGCCGCATTCCATGCATCGAGAAGTTTAGAAATACCTACATCCGCCAGTGTTCCAGTAGCGATATTACCCATAGCCTCTTCCTCCGATAAGCGTCGGACGCTTAATTTAAACCCCCATCTATTACCGATACTTATCGCCATCTTGCCTTTATCGCAAGGGTGATTTATAAGGGCGTATACCATCCTTAGGAGGTAATTATGATCACCAAGAAATATGAACACTTTCAGAAGGCGATGAAGGAACATATAGCACCTCTCAAGAACAAGAAGGGCAAGGTTACCGAGGAGGAGTTTGAAATATTTATCGAGAAATTACTTGCCGATAAGAGCCTTGAACTCGATGGCAAGGTCTACTGCCGCGATGGATTCGTATATGTGAAGGAGATCGACCATTCGACCTATCAGCTCATATGCTTTCAGATCAACTCGTTCGGCTCCGGCATCTTCGGCGAAAATATCAAGAAGCTCTGCACGCCGATACTAACAACTGTCACACTTCACGGCAAACACCCCTACTTAAATCATACCCTCAAAGAATCATGTATCTCCGTAGACGATTTTTATCTTGGTAAACTCTACACGGGAAGCAAGGGACCACTCTGCAAGAGGGATGAATTCAACGAATACGCCAGGAAGATTTTCATCTCCGATTCCAAGATGTACTCGTTCAACCATAACGTGGTCTACCAGCTTATGACAACAAACTATCTATGCCACCATATCGCCGAAGTGATGGGATATGCTTTTGGCGCGATCGACATACATCTAAATCGCAACACGAACGTCTTTCATTTATCATCTGCATCTGCATTCAATGAAACCAGGGAAAAGTTGTTCGTAGACATTATCGACGACTTTGCGGGCGAGAAAATGAGCAGCCACTTTCAAATACCTCACTATGCTAAGCTTAAGGATGATGTGACAAAGTTCCATGAGGAGTTCGACACCCTCACCTGGGAAACAACCTATAAGAAAGACACTGAGACATTCATGCTGCCGATCGGATATCAGAAGGTGAGTCAGAAGAAGTTCAACAAGAATGTGAATGTAATTACTAGCCAGCACATCATCGAGGAGCTCCTTACGAATTATTATAGGCGCAGCAACTCCTTCGTCGTCTCAAACACCTTTCAGACACTGGAATACCTCTCGCGTGCATTTATAGCGAAGATGGAGGGCAAGGATCAGGAGTTTATGGATTTCATGAGGAGCGTAACTTCCTGTCTGGGCTACTATCCCGAGAGGGATTTTAAGGATATCTACGAAACGAGAGAAAATAAATTTCCTACCTTCATCAGCGAATATGATCATACGATGTTTTTCAGGTCACCGGTGTTGAAGTAAGCCCTCTACACAGCAAATGATTAACACAGCAGGATCAAGATCGGCTTTTGAGAACGGTACCACAGAATTTACAATAGTCCGCGTCGCGGTCGTGTCCCTCACCACTGCAACTATGACAAGCCTTACGAGTCATCGAGTCAGCCCTCTTAGCTTCCTCAGCAACATGGACTGTAACAATACCGCTAGGAACGGCTATAATCGAATAACCCATTATCATAATGATTGATGCAAGGCTTCGCCCAAGTGCCGTATGCGGACTGATGTCACCATATCCTACAGTGGTCAACGTGACGATAGCCCAATAGACACTCCTCGGTATATTCGCAAAACCGTTCTCAGGACCTTCAATAAGATACATCAGAGAACCCATGATAACTACGATCGTGAGCACCGCTGCAAAGAAGATGAGGATCTTTCGCCTGCTTGCGATGAGCGCCCTCTTCAATATGCCAGCCTCCTTCACACATTCGCCGAGTTTTAAAATTCTGAAGATGCGAAGGACACGGAGAATTCTAACTACAAGCAGATAGTGCATTCCAGGTATGAGAAGGCTAATATAGGTCGGAAGTATCGAAAGGAGATCGATAACACCGAAGAAGCTAGTGGCATAACGAAGCTTCTTTGCCACACATATGAGACGTAGAA
>JABGOS010000127.1 GCA_018645265.1 Deltaproteobacteria bacterium | reverse complement strand
GAGGGCGGACGTACAGTAGGTGCTGGCGTCGTCACCGAAATCATTGAGTAAATAATTGACGGAATGCGGAAGACAGGGGTGATAGACCTCTGTCTTCAGCACTCTGATTTAAGAAAGAACGGAAGAAAGTTATGAGAACGATTATTCATTTAGCATGTCAGGAATGTAAAAGGCGTAATTATTCGACGACAAAGAATAAGCAGAAGACTCCCGATCGTTTGGAGTTCAAGAAGTACTGTCGCTTTTGCAAAAAGCATACGCCGCACAAGGAGACGAAGTAAAATCGGCATTGCCGGTTTTTAGGGGAGTAGCTCAGCTGGTAGAGCATCGGTCTCCAAAACCGAGGGTCGCGGGTTCGATCCCTGTCTCCCCTGCAAATAGGGTGTTTAACAATTTAGAGGTCTTTCGATGCAACGGAATAAAAAGGTAGTGAGTCTGATTTACCTAGCGTGTGGATTCGTCGTATGGCTTCTGTTTAAAGAGGCTTTTGCTGCGTTGTGGGTCGTGGCACACCTGCCTACTCCGGATGGGTGGATCGTGCACCCGTCAGACATTTTGGCTATTGCATGTGGTTTAGCCACCTTTGTGTTCCTCTATAGAAATACGAAGGTAGTAACTTTTACTAATGAAGTTATTACGGAGCTGTCTAAAGTCGTATGGCCAAACAGGAAAGAAACGGCCATGTCTACTGGAGTCGTGACGGTGCTGGTCGCACTCTGTGCCATGATATTGTTTGGTTTCGATGTCGTCTGGGGTGCGTTGCTTAAAGTCTTCTACCAATAGCGGGGTTAAAAATGGCTATGCAGTGGTATGTAGTACATACCTATTCAGGATATGAGCAAAAAGCTAAGAGAGCTCTTGAGGAGAGGATTAAGCAGCATTCAGTTGAACATCTCTTCGAGGAAGTTCTGGTGCCTGAGGAAAATGTTGTTGAGGTGAAAAAGGGCGTGAAGAAAGCAAGTAAACGCCAGTTTTTTCCAGGCTACATTTTAGTTAGGATGGAGCTCAATGAGGCTACTTGGCATATAGTGAAGGGTACGCAGAAGGTTACCGGATTCGTGGGTGGTTCGTTGAATCCGCCAAGCGTTCCCGATGAAGAGGTTGCGCGCATTACCAGCAGGATTGAGGATGGAACGATGCAGCCTACTCCTAAGGTTGAGTTTGAAAAGGGCGAGAATATAAGGGTGGTAACAGGTCCTTTTGCAACTTTTGCGGGTATAGTTGATGAAGTCTATGATGGTAAAGGTAAGCTTCGAGTTCTTGTGAGTATTTTTGGACGTTCAACACCGATCGAACTCGATTTTGTGCAGGTTGAAAAAGTAGTTTAAGACGAAAGTATGGGGTAGGAGGTATGAATGAATTTTTATACTCCTTACTTCAAAATAGAATTTTTGGAGGAATACAGTGGCAAAGAAGGTATTAGCACAGATAAAATTGCAATGTCCTGCTGGTCAGGCGAACCCGGCACCCCCGGTTGGTCCTGCACTCGGTCAGCATGGCGTGAACATTATGGATTTCTGCAAGCAGTTCAATGCTAAGACGCAGAAACAACCTGGGATGATCATTCCCGTGATCATAACCGTCTATCAGGATCGTTCATTCTCGTTTATACTCAAGACGCCACCAGCTGCTATCCTCTTGAAGAAAGCCGCAAAGATAGAGAAGGGTTCAGGTGTTCCCAACAAACAGAAAGTCGGCAAGGTCACGAGGCAGCAGATCGAGGAGATCGCTAAGATCAAGCTTCCAGATCTCAACTGTGAGGATTTAGAAGCCGCTATGCGCACAGTTGAAGGTACAGCAAGGAATATGGGGATTGAGGTAGTTTAGTTAAACCTCGTTAATCCTTTATCACTATAACTGTTGGAGCATCGCTTCCAATGGACGGTGCGTTTGAACAACGGGAGGTAGAAGATGTCTAATCACGGAAAGAGTTACAAGGTTAGTAGGGAAAAGGTCGATTCGGAGAAGAAGTATTCTTTGGTTGAGGCGCTGGGTGTTCTAGAGGGTTTTGCAAAAGCGAAGTTTGATGAAACCGTCGACATTGCTGTCAGACTCGGTATTGATGCGAAGCAGACGGACCAAATGGTGCGTGCTTCATGCAGCCTACCTCATGGAATTGGTAAAAAGGTGAAGGTTGTAGTTTTTGCTAGAGGCGACAAGGCAAAGGAAGCGGAGGATGCAGGTGCGGACGTTGTTGGAGCCGATGATCTAGCGGAGAAGATTCGTGGTGGATGGCTTGCATTTGATAAAGCTATAGCTACTCCCGATATGATGGGTGTTGTAGGTCAGTTGGGTAAGGTGTTGGGTCCAAGAGGGTTGATGCCAAATCCAAAATTGGGCACCGTTACTATGGATGTAAAGAAAGCCGTCACCGAGCAAAAAGCGGGCAAGGTTGAATTTAGAATTGAAAAAGCCTCTATCGTTCATGCGCCGGTAGGAAAGAGAAGTTTTGGTGTTGATAAGTTGAAAGATAATATTCTTGCTTTGGTCGCTGCAATTAACAAGGCGAAGCCTTCAGCGTCGAAAGGAACTTATCTACGTTCCATGGCTATCTCGGCAACTATGACGCCGGGCATTCGTGTCGATGTTGGAAGTCTTTAATTATTGAATTATGGAGCCCTAGTTTAGGGTGAATTATAGAGGAGGATATAGTGAGACGCGAACAAAAGGTAAAAGAGGTTGAGTCTCTTGCAGAACGTTTAGAAAATGCGAAGGCTATGATATTTACAGAATATCGTGGTCTAAAAGTATCTGAGATTAATGAACTTCGTTCGAAGTTGAAGGTGGAAAGCTCAACCTATAAAGTTGTGCAAAACCGTCTGATGAAAAGGGTTCTAAAGGATAAGGGGTTGGATACCTTGATGGAACAGTTTATAGGTCCAACCGCAGTTGCCTCTTCAGACATTGATCCTGTAGGTCCGGCCAAGGTTTTGGTCGCATTTGCGAAAGGTCACGATAAGCTCGTTCTTAAGGGCGGCTATGTGGATGGCAATATCATAGATACTAATGATATTGAGAGACTTTCCAAAATGCCGTCGCGTGAAGAGCTGCTTGCTCGTGCACTGGCTTCAATGAATGCTCCGGCAACAAATATGGCTGGAGTGCTTGCTGCAGTGCCTAGGAAGTTGGTCTATGCATTGAACGCTATTAAAGATACTAAACAGGAATAGAAAATAATTTTATTTCGCTTAATTTCTGCGAGTCGCAGGGCCCACTTGAGGCTGTAACATTTTGGTACGCTGTCGATTGGGGCGATATTTGAAGGAGGTCTAAAATGGCAGAGGTAGGAAGAGAACAAATCGTGGAAGCCCTTAAGGGCATGACTCTCATCGAAGTAGCCGATCTCGTGAAAGAGCTCGAGGATACTTTCGGTGTTTCAGCAGCAGCTCCGGTTGCAGTTGCAGCAGCTCCGGGTGCTGGTGGAGAAGCAGCTGAAGAGAAAACTGAGTTTGACGTAATCTTAGTGGAGATTGGTGCAAATAAGATCAATGTTATTAAGGAAGCTCGTGCAATTACAAGTCTTGGACTCAAGGAAGCTAAGGACTTGGTAGAGGGCGCACCTAAGGCAGTTAAGGAAGGCGTCACCAAGGAAGAAGCTGAGGAAGTAAAGAAGAAGCTTGAAGCCGCAGGTGCTAAAGTAGAAATCAAATAACATTCTCCTAGCGAGGGTGAGGTGTTTGAAGCGTGGAGCAGGATTCAGGAAACATCGTTTGAATGTTTACCGTGTAAATCCTGCTTCATGTTTCATTCATCATGAGTACCTTTAAGTTATTTTGTTGTAACAGTCAGTGATCTGATTTGAGTTTGAAAACTACGTTTTAAAAGGAGCAAATATGGCAACCCTTCCGGTTCGTCGGTTCCGCGAAGATTTTTCTGGCGTCGAGCATGTTGTAGGTATTCCGTCACTCATTGAAATTCAGCAGAGATCCTTTAAGAAATTTCTGCAATCTGATCTGGCGCCTGATCAGCGTGAAGACATTGGTTTGCAAGGTGTCTTCAAGAGCGTTTTTCCCATTAAGGGGTTCAACCAGACAGCATCATTGGAGTTCGTTCAGTACCTTATGGATGAGCCCAGGTATGATGAGGATGAATGCCGTAATCGCGGCATGACTTACTCTGCCCCAATGAGGGTTCTGGTGAGACTCGTCGTATGGGATGTAGATGACGCTACTGGCGCTCAGTCAATTCGCGATGTGAAAGAGCAGGAGGTCTATTTCGGTGAAGTACCTCTTATGACCGAATTTGGTACCTTCATTATAAATGGTACTGAGAGGGTTATCGTTTCGCAGTTGCACAGAAGCCCTGGTGTTTTCTTCGGCCATGACAAGGGGAACACACATTCCTCTGGCAAGCTTCTCTTTTCAGCTCGTGTCATTCCTTATCGCGGCGCGTGGATGGATTTTGAGTTTGATGCAAAGGATATCGTTCATGTCAGGATTGATAGGCGTCGCAAGATGCCTGCTACGATCCTGCTTAGAGCTCTTGGATATTCTTCAGAGGATCTTCTCAACATGTTCTATGAGCATGAAGTTGTTCACGTGCTTGGGCGAAATAAACTTGAGAAGGAGGCGGTGCCAAAGCTTCTCACATATCAGCGTGCAACGAGGGATATAAAGCATCCTAAGAAAAGCTCTATTATTGTGAAGAAGGGTAAGAGATTCACGAGGAAGGTGCTTGAAGAAATTTCCAAGATCAAGGGAATGCGAATTCCTGTCGAGGCTGAGGAAATTTTGGAAAGGGTGGCAGCACATGATGTAGTTGACCCAGCAACGGGAGAAGTTCTTCTCGGCGTAAATGAGGTCGTTACTGAGGAAGTTCTCGAGGAACTTTACAAGCGTAAGATTCCCGAAATTCAGCTGCTCTACATAGATGATCTCAATGTTGGTCCCTATATCAGAAATACACTGCTTGCTGATAAAGTCGAAAATCCTGAAGAGGCGCGTTTGGAAATATATCGCAGGTTGAGACCTGGAGATCCATCTACGCCTGAAGCAGCACAAGCACTTTTTGATAATCTGTTTACGAATCCTGAAAGATACGATCTCTCCAAAGTTGGACGCTTAAAGATGAACTATAAGTTCGGTTTTGATGTTCCTCTTGAGATAAGTACTTTGAGGAATGAAGATATTATAGGTACGGTTAAGTATCTCGTTGGTCTTAAAGATGGCGAGGGCGTTATCGATGATATCGATCATTTGGGTAATAGGCGCGTCAGATCTGTCGGTGAACTCCTGGAGAACCAGTACAGGGTTGGCCTAATCAGGATGGAGAGGGCTATTCGTGAGAGGATGAGTTTGCAGGATGTTGAAACCCTCATGCCTCACGATCTAATTAATCCTAAGCCGGTAGCAGCGGTTATAAAAGAATTCTTTGGATCATCGCAGCTCTCGCAGTTTATGGATCAAACGAACCCACTGTCGGAGATTACGCACAAGCGCCGTCTTTCAGCGTTGGGACCAGGCGGTCTTACGAGGGAAAGAGCGGGTTTTGAGGTTCGTGATGTTCATCCGACGCACTATGGAAGAATATGCCCGGTCGAGACCCCTGAAGGTCCGAATATCGGTCTGATATCTTCACTTTCATTGTATGCTCGTGTTAATCCATATGGTTTTATCGAGACACCATACCAAATAGTTGCAAAGGGTAAACTTAGCGATGATGTAAAATATTGTTCGGCGCTTGATGAGGCTGATAAGGTTATTGCACAGGCTAATGCACCTGTTGATAAAGGTGGCTCATTTATCAATGAGCAGGTTCAGGCGAGAATGCACGGTGAACCTCTTATGGCTCACAAGAACGATATCACCTTGAAAGATGTATCGCCGCAACAGCTTGTTTCAGTGGCTGCAGCATTGATTCCTTTTTTAGAGCACGATGATGCTAATAGAGCTCTGATGGGTTCTAACATGCAACGTCAGGCTGTTCCGCTTCTAAGGACTGAGTCGCCGCTCGTAGGTACCGGAGTGGAGTCAATCGTTGCACGCGATTCAGGAGTCACCGTTGCTGCAAAGAGGGATGGTGTCGTAACGCAGGTTGATGCAAATAGAATAGTTATAAGAGCCGATAAGAGTGAGAGGAAAAAATTCAGCTCTGATGTAGATATTTATAATCTCATCAAGTTCAGGCGTTCCAATCAGAGTACGTGTATCAATCAGAAACCTATCGTTCGAAAGGGTGATAAGGTTAGGACTGGTGATATAGTTGCTGATGGTGGTGCCACTGAGCAGGGAGAGCTCGCGCTCGGTAGGAATATCGTGGTCGCTTTTATGCCATGGGGTGGTTACAACTTTGAGGATTCTATTCTTATCAGTGAACGTGTTGTAAAAGAAGATCTATACACCTCAATTCATATCGAGGAATTTGAGTGCGCAGCTCGTGACACGAAGCTTGGTAGGGAGGATGTGACGAGGGATATACCGAACGTTGGTGAAGAAGCTCTCAAGGATCTTGATGAAGCAGGTATTATTAGAATCGGTGCTGAGGTTAAGCCTAGTGATATTCTCGTCGGCAAGGTTACTCCGAAAGGTGAGACACAGCTCTCTCCTGAGGAACGACTCCTTAGAGCTATTTTTGGTGATAAGGCGGGCGATGTTAAGGATACTAGTCTTAGGGTTCCGCCGGGAGTTGGTGGAGTGATTATCGGAGCGCAGGTCTTCAGTCGTGAAGGTGTTGATCTGGATGACCGTGCGAAGGAGATTCAGGACGAGGAGAGAATTAAAATCAAGAAGGATCTCGAAGCTGAACTCAGAGGAGTGCGCGACACAGCTGCGAAGCGTATAAAGAAGATCCTCGTAGGGCGCGTTTCCAGATCAAAGGTTATGGATGCGGAAGATGAAAATGTTCTCCTCTCCAAGGATACAACTATAACTGATGATGTTTTAAAGAAAATTCCATTTCAGAAATGGTCTGAGATATCAGTTGAGAAGGGCGAAGAGATTGAGGCGGAATTGGCTGACATCTTTGAGAATATTGAGGAACAAGAAGACCTTGTGAAGATGGTGTATGATCAGAAGATTAACCGTCTCACAAAGGGAGACGAGTTGCCTCCTGGAGTTATTAAGATCGTTAAAATCTTTATAGCGATTAAGAGAAAAATGGCGGTTGGTGATAAGATGGCCGGACGTCACGGTAACAAGGGTGTTATTTCCTGCATTCTACCTGAAGAGGATATGCCTTACCTGGAGGGTGGATCGCCAGTGGATATAGTTTTGAACCCGCTGGGTGTTCCTTCACGTATGAACGTGGGCCAGATTCTCGAAGCACATCTTGGATGGGCCGCAAAGAATCTCGGAGAACAACTGCAAAAACATATCAATTCATCAAGGGATGAAATTGTGAAGGCTGTTAAAGCTGTATATTCGTCACCTGGTATGGATGAGTTTCTTGATAGTGCTAGTAATGAGCAGTTAAAGGAGATGATCTCCATGCTCAAGGGTGGTGTTCCATTCGCTTCGCCTGTGTTTGATGGTGCTCCCGAGTCTGAAGTGAAGAAACAGCTGGCAAAAGCGAACCTGCCCAGTAGCGGTCAAACGGTTCTATTCGATGGAAAGACAGGTGAAGCTTTCGATTCACCGGTTACGGTCGGTGTTATGTATATGCTGAAGTTGCATCATCTCGTAGATGAGAAGCTCCATGCTCGTTCCATAGGTCCTTACTCACTCGTTACCCAGCAGCCTTTGGGCGGAAAAGCTCAGTTCGGTGGACAGAGGTTAGGAGAGATGGAAGTTTGGGCACTTGAAGCTTATGGTGCTGCTTACGCGCTTCAAGAATTTCTGACCGTTAAATCAGATGATGTCGTTGGTAGGACCCGTATGTACGAGGCGATCGTAAAGGGTGAAAAAGTTTTGGAACCTGGATTGCCTGAGTCCTTTAACGTGTTGATGAAGGAATTACAGGCGCTGTGCCTTGATGTCGAACTTATGGAGCGCAACGCTTAATTAAAGGGAGAATTATGGATATCTATCATTTCTTCGAAAAACCGAAGGATCCGCTAAGCTTTGAGGGAATCAGAATTAAACTCGCATCTCCTGAAAAGATAAAGCAGTGGTCTCACGGTGAGGTGAAGAAACCTGAGACGATCAACTATAGAACATTCAAACCTGAACGCGATGGTCTTTTTTGCGCAAAAATATTTGGTCCTGTTAAGGATTACGAATGTAATTGCGGCAAGTATAAGAGAATGAAACATCGTGGTATTGTCTGTGAGAAGTGCGGTGTTGAGGTTATTCAGAGTAAGGTTCGTCGTGAAAGGATGGGCCATATTACTCTTGCAACTCCGGTTGCCCATATCTGGTTCTTGAAGAGCTTGCCTTCACGTATCGGTACGACCCTTAATATCAAACTCAAGGATCTCGAGAAGGTTCTCTACTGCGAAGCATATATGGTGATCGATCCGGGAAGCACCACTTTGGGCGAAGGTGAAATTTTAAATGAGGAAGCCTATCAGAAGGCGCTAGAGGAATTTGGTCCAAGCTTTCAGGTCGGCATGGGTGGTGAGGTGGTACGTGATCTTCTTGCTAAGATAGATCTTGATGAGCTTTCGAAAAAATTACGCAAGGATCTCAAGATTACCAAGTCGATTGCAGGTACTCAGAAGCTGACGAAGAGATTGAAGATAATTGAGCAGTTCCGTGAAGCGGATAATCGTCCTGAATGGATGATGTTGGAAGTGATTCCGGTTATGCCTCCCGATCTGAGACCTCTTGTCCCGCTAGAGGGTGGTCGTTTTGCTACGTCTGATCTCAATGATTTATACAGACGCGTTATTAATAGAAATAACAGATTGAAGCGCCTAATGGAACTCAGCGCCCCTGATATCATTATTAGAAATGAAAAGAGGATGATGCAGGAAGCGGTAGATGCACTTTTTGACAATGGTCGTAGGTCTAGGCCGTTTGTTGGTCCAAACCGTCGTGCACTGCGCTCCCTTTCAGATATGTTGAAGGGTAAACAGGGAAGGTTCCGTCAGAATCTTCTGGGTAAACGTGTTGATTATTCTGGGCGTTCAGTCATCGTTGTTGGCCCAGAGCTTAAATTGCACCAATGTGGTCTTCCTAAAATTATGGCCATCGAACTCTTCAAACCGTTTATCTATAATAAGCTTGAGGAAAGAGGTCTCGCTAGTACGATTAAGAGTGCTAAACGTCTTGTTGAAAAGGAAGTCCCAGAGGTGTGGGATGCTTTGGATGATGTGATCAAAGAGCATCCGGTGATGCTTAACAGAGCTCCAACTTTGCACAGATTGGGTATGCAGGCGTTCGAGCCGGTGCTTACGGAAGGTAAGGCTATCAGGTTGCATCCCCTAGTTTGCGCTGCTTTCAACGCTGATTTTGATGGTGATCAGATGGCTGTTCATGTGCCCCTTTCAGTTGAGGCGCAGATGGAGGCGAGGGTACTTCTTCTCTCCACGAACAATATACTTTCACCAGCGAGTGGAAAGCCCATCATCGTTCCTACGCAGGATATGGTTTTAGGTATCTACTACATGACGAGGGCGCGTCCATATGCAAAGGGTGAAGGTGGTATCTTCTCATCATCTGAGGAAGTACGCATCGCGTATGACTCAGAGGCAGTAGATCTGCAAGCCATGATCAAAGTCAGAATGGATGGAAAGATCGTTGAGACGACGGTCGGCAGGGTACTTCTCTATGATGTTATTCCAAAAGCCCTCCCGTTCCAGTACGTAAACAAGGTTATGGATAAGAAGGCTATAGCTGATCTGATGGACCAATGTTATCGTATGTGCAGGGACAAAGAGACTGTCCTTCTTGCGGATCAGTTAAGATCCCTTGGTTTTCATTTTTCTACGAAAGCGGGAATTTCGATATGTATCGATGACATGGTAATCCCTGAGAAGAAGCAGGTCCTTCTCGATAAGGCGTTTGCTGAGATTCAGCAGGTTGAGGATCAGTATGCCGAGGGTCTCATCACATCTGGTGAGAAATATAATAAGGTTGTTGATATCTGGGCAGCTGCTACCGAAGCGGTTGCAGGTGAGATGATGAAGGGGATGTCTACCGCTTTTATTGAGGGCCCCGATAACAATAAGCACGAACATATGAGCTTTAACTCAATTTTTATCATGGCTGATTCAGGAGCCAGAGGTTCTGCTCAGCAGATGCGTCAGCTTGCCGGTATGCGTGGTCTGATGGCAAAACCATCCGGTGAAATTATTGAGACACCGATTACAGCCAACTTCCGCGAGGGATTGAACGTCCTCCAGTATTTTATATCAACTCACGGTGCACGTAAGGGTCTTGCTGATACGGCCCTCAAGACAGCAAACTCAGGTTACTTGACCAGAAGGTTGGTCGATATTGCACAGGATACAACTATTATAGAAGATGATTGTGCTACCCTTGATGGTCTCGTGATGAGCGCCCTCGTAGAGGGTGGTGAGGTTATCGAGCCTCTTACGGATCGTATTCTAGGTAGGGTTGCTCTTGAGGATATTCGCGATCCATATACCGATGAGGTAATTGTTGAAGCAAATAAGATGATTGATGAGGATCTCGTGCAAAGGATCGAGGACTCGGGTCTGGAAAAAGTTCTCATTAGGTCAGTTCTTACATGTAAGAGTAAGTATGGTATCTGTGCCAGATGTTACGGGCGAGATCTTGCTAGAGGACATTTAGTCAACATGGGTGAAGCAGTGGGTGTCATCGCAGCACAGTCGATCGGTGAGCCTGGTACTCAGCTTACGATGCGTACCTTCCATATCGGTGGTACGGCATCTCGTCGTGTCGAGCAGTCAACTTTGGAAACAAGACATGACGGTGTCATTAAGTTTGAGAATGTGCAGAGTGTTGTAAATAAGGAAGGTCGTCGTACAGTTATGAATAGAAATGGTGTTATCATTATTTCAGATGAAGCCGGTCGTGAACGCGAACGTTACAAGCTGAGTTATGGTGCCTACCTCGTGGTTAACGAAGGTGATAAAGTTAAGATCGGTCAGATGCTCGCAGAATGGGATCCATACACGGTTCCAATTCTTACCGAGGTTACCGGTATAGTGAAGTTCGGTGATATCATCGAGGGCTTTACGATGGTTGAGCAGGTCGATGAGGTCACAGGTCTCTCACGTAAGGTTGTCATTCCATCCAAGGATCCAAACAGCAGGCCTAGGGTTTCAGTAAAGGACGAGGGTGGAAGTACGGTGGCTCTGCCATCCGGAAGAGGTGAGGCTCGTTACCTGATGCCAGTTTCTGCGAATATTGCTGTCTCTGATGGCGATGAAGTAAAGGCTGGTGATGTGATTGCTAAGATTCCTCGTGAAACAACGAAGACGAAGGATATTACTGGTGGTCTGCCACGAGTCGCTGAGCTCTTCGAAGCTAGGAAGCCAAAGGATCACGCTGTTATTTCAGAAATTGATGGAAGGGTCTCCTTCGGAGATGATGTGAAGGGTAAGAGAACGCTTATCATTACACCTGAGGTAGGTGATCCGAAAGAGTATCAAATTTTGCGATCGAAACATATATCGGTGCATGAGGGTGATTATGTCCAGGCGGGTGAACCTCTCATGGATGGTTCATCCAATCCACATGATATTCTTGCTGTCTTGGGTGAGAAGGAATTGGCGAAGTATCTCGTCGATGAAATCCAGGAGGTGTACAGGTTGCAGGGTGTTAAAATCAACGATAAGCATATTGAAACGATAGTGCGTCAGATGCTCCGTAGAGTGAAGATCGTTGATCCTGGTGATACAGATCTCCTTGAGGATGAGCGAGTTGAAAAGTGGAATTTCGAAGAGATAAATAATGAGATCAGGTCTAAGGGGAAGAAGCCAGCCGTTGCGGAACCTATGCTGCTTGGTATTACGAAGGCATCGCTTGCAACTGAGAGCTTTATATCGGCAGCCTCCTTCCAGGAGACAACGAAGGTTCTCACCGAAGCAGCGGTTTCAGGTAAGGTCGATAATCTCAGGGGTTTGAAGGAAAATGTGATTATGGGTAGATTGATACCGGCTGGTACGGGTCTTTTGAAATACAAGGGGTACAAGATTGCTGTAGATCAGCCGGAGGTCAAGGAAGAGGACCATCCATTTGAGGCCGAAGGACTTGTCACACAGGAGGTTGCAGGTTAATTTCTAGAAATAGCTTTAACCTCAAAAACCCATGTAAATACCTTGACTTCGATTAGGGGGTCTGGTAGGTTCCCGCCACTTCGTTTTAGAGCGAATGGCGCTCCTTGTAACATCCTGTAATTGAAGCAGAAATGATAGGCAACCGTCGCCTGATAATGACGGAAGTGGGGTTTTATGCCAACAATTAATCAGTTAGTTAGAATGGGACGTAAGAAGTTGAAATCACGTACTTCTTCTCCTGCGCTCATGTGTTGTCCTCAGAGAAGAGGGGTCTGCGTCCGTGTCTACACAGCAACTCCAAAGAAACCGAACTCAGCTTTGAGAAAGGTTGCTAGAGTTCGTCTGACAAACGGTATTGAAGTGACATCATATATACCGGGTGAGGGACATAACCTTCAGGAGCACTCGGTTGTTACTATTCGTGGCGGTCGTGTTAAGGATATTCCTGGTGTGCGCTATCACGTTGTGAGAGGTACGCTCGACTCAACAGGCGTTGAGAACAGGCGTAAGAGTCGATCAAAGTACGGAACGAAGAAACCGAAATAAAACGTTTTCGGCGCTTGTGGCTCGCATCTTGCGGGTGACTGGCAACCGGTAACGAGCAGCGAGGTTTAGATATGCCAAGAAAGAAAAGGGCTAGTTTAAAGAGAAAAATTACTCCGGATCCCAAATATGGTGATCAGCTTGTGGCTAAGTTCATCAACGGTCTTATGTTAGATGGTAAGAAATCAACTGCTGAGAGAAACGTATAT
>JABGOS010000078.1 GCA_018645265.1 Deltaproteobacteria bacterium | reverse complement strand
GTTATATTCATTGCCGATAGCATCAGCGGCCTCCACTTTTTGAATAAATGTCTTCTTTGCCTTGTCAGCTTGTTTCTTAGCAAGATCACAACTAGCATTCGCAAAGGAACTGCTCGCAAATGTTACGGTTAAAAATAAAACAACTATCATCGGAAGATACTTATTCATAATCATCCCTCCTTCGTGGCCAACTGGCCACAGGCCGCGAGAATCTCCTGTCCACGACTTTGACGAATATTGGCTTGAATTCCGCTATTATAAAGGTATTCACTCCACCATGTCACCGTATTTTCATCAGGTGCCCTTAGATCAGACTTATCGAATGGGTTGAAAGGTATAATATTAACCTTCGCCCTTATGCCCTTGAGCAGTTGCACCAATCTTGCCGCGTCCTGTTCAGAATCGTTCATGCCACCGATAAGCACGTATTCAAACGTAATGCGGTTGCGAGATCTGTGAGAATAGCTCCGGCAGAATTTTACAATCTCAGAGATCGGATATTTTTTATTAATCGGCATCAATGAATCGCGCATCTCATCCGTCGTGGCATTAAGTGAGATCGCAATTTTAACATCATATTCCTCTGAAAACCTATCGAGCTCGGGAATCAAACCCGCTGACGATAATGTCACCCGTTTTTTTGACATATTGAATCCCTTGTCATCACAGATGATACTAATCGCTGCCGACACCGCATCGTAGTTATCGAGAGGTTCCCCCATTCCCATAAGAACGATATTAGTAATTTGTTTTTCAGTGCCGAGCATCACAAGACGCAATTGTGAAAGAATCTCCCCCTGTGATAAATTCCTATGATACCCCATTTCACCAGTGCGACAGAATGAGCATCCCATCTTACAGCCCACCTGAGTTGAGATACATATGGTGCACCTCCCATCATCAGCAGGAATCGAAACACATTCTACGCATTCACCATCAGGGGCCTTGCATAAATATTTTTTCGTGCCGTCACTAGCCTCTTGGATATCGACTATCTGCAGTGCATCGATATCGTATTTTTCGGATAGAAGCCCCCTCACCTCCTTAGATAGATTCGTCATCTCATCGAAGGATCCAGCGCGCTTCTGATATAGCCATTGAATGAGCTGTCCGGCGGCATATGGCTTCATACCAACGCTTTCCACAAGCGCCTTATAACTATCCAACGGAATGTCTGTCAGAAACTCTTTCATAGAACCCCTTGCTACCCTATCAAACGCCCATTTTCCAGCATTTTCTGAGGATCCATCCTCCTTGATTTTATGGTCAAATTCCTCTAGTAGTGGCCCTCCAACAAGGAGGCATAGATGAAACTTGTAGAATGCGTACCGAACTTCAGTGAAGGTCAGGATCAGTCAAAAATTGATGCGATTTCCGAGGCAATCAGATCAGTCTCCGGGGTAGCACTCCTCGATGTTGACCCTGGGAAAGCTACAAATCGCACTGTATATACCCTTGCGGGCTCTCCCGATATCGTTGTCGAAGCTGCCTTTGAGGCGATAAAAAGGGGAGCCGAGATCATCGATATGCGAAATCACAAGGGCGAACATGCTCGCCAGGGCGCATGCGATGTCTGCCCCTTCGTCCCAATATCAGATGTCACAATGGAGGAATGCGTTGAGCTGGCGAACAGACTCGGCAAGCGCGTTGGTGAGGAGCTCGGCATTCCGGTCTACCTCTACGCTGAGGCGGCTAAGAAACCTGAGCGCGTCAAGATGCCGGATATCCGTGTTGGAGAGTATGAGGCGCTTGAGGAAAAACTAAAAAAACCTGAATGGAAGCCAGACTATGGCGAAGCAAAATTCAACGCCAAAGCTGGAGTCACCGTAATCGGTGCAAGAAACTTTCTCATCGCGTACAACATCAACCTTAACAGCACTAACACAAAACTCGCCAAAGAGATCGCATTTACAATTCGTGAACGAGGTCGCCTCAAACGCGATAAGGATGGCAAGAAGGTTGTAGGTGCTGACGGGAAAGCGGAGCGTGTAGCTGGAATGTTCACAAGCCTTCAAGGAACCGGTTGGCTCATTCCCGAATACAACCGTGCCCAGGTAACTGTAAATATTCTCAACATAGATACCACACCGGTTCACAAGGTCTATGACGCATGCTGTGATCTTGCGACCAAGCTCGGATGTCGTGTAACCGGCAGCGAGGTTGTTGGTATGCTTCCGAAACGCGTCCTGCATGAAGCTGGAATATATTTCTTGAAGAAGCAGGGCTCGACGACCGGTATATCCGAAGATGAAATCATCAGAAATGGAATCATCTCACTTGGACTCGACGACGTCGCACCGTTCGATCCTAAGATGAAGGTCATCGAGGAAAGATTCTTATCTGAAACACCACTCGCATCGATGACGGTAAAAGCTTTTAATGAAGAGCTCGCATCCAACTCCCCCGCCCCAGGCGGTGGATCTGTATCTGCTGTAGCTGGAGCGATGTCGGCAGGTCTATCCTCCATGGTAGCAGCTCTCACTTTTGAAAAGAAAGGCTTTGAAAGTACGAAGGAGGAGATGGAGAAGATCGGCGCACAAACTCAGGATATAATGCGCAGGCAGCTCTCCGCAATTGATGATGACACCAACTCCTTCAACGCTGTTATAGATTGCATGAGGTTGCCTAAGAAAACTGAGGAACAGAAGGCAGCACGTGCTGCTGCAATTGAAGAAGCAACGAAGAATGCAACGATGGAACCTTTTGGTATTCTTGAACGCACCCTTCCATCTCTGGACTGTGCCCTTTCCGTTGCTGAACGCGGTAACCCAAATTCACTCTCCGACGCAGGGGTTGCAGCCCTTATGGCGCACGCAGCAGCATACGGCGCTTTTTATAATGTTCTTATCAACCTCGATGGAATTGAAGATAAAGGTTGGTGCGAGGATACGAAATCTAAGGCCTCAAAAATAATCGATGAAGCTGATAAGAAAGCCGCTTCCATAAAAAAAATGATGTTGGAAAAACTTGGAGGATAGTTTGAACAATGAACGAATGTTCAATTTGGCCAAGAAATTAATTTCCATTCCTTCCGAAACGGGAAATGAGCAGGCGATCTGCAATTTTCTAGTCACCTATCTAAGAGAGAACGGCATGGAGGTTCAAGAACAGGAGGTCACCCCTGGAAGAAGGAATATCTATGCATACTTTCCAGATCACAAACCAAGATTTCTCTTCAATACACATATAGATACCGTACCACCACAATACGGGCCACAAGAGGATGATGAATACATCTATGGCCGTGGTGCGTGCGATACCGATGGAATCATAGCACCACTTTTGGAAGCGATCTTCGATCTTCACGAAAATGGAATAGATGATACTGGCCTCCTCTTCGTAGTAGGAGAAGAGCAAGGTCACGATGGGGCACTGGCAGCTGCAAAGCATTTTCCTGAACCTGAGTTTCTGGTCGTATGTGAACCTACGGATAATAAACTCGCCCTAGGTGGCAAAGGCATCCTAAGACTAAGGCTGACATCACATGGAGTATCAGGTCACTCCGGCTATCCTGAAAAATGTGATTCCGCTATCCACAAGCTAATCGATATTCTGCTAGAGCTGAAACTGGACATCGATGGAGTTCCCAAGGATCCAATACTTGGCAATACTTTGCTAAATATAGGCACAATCAGCGGTGGTGTAGCACACAATGTAGTAGCCGAAGAGGCTCAATGCGAACTATTCTATCGTCTAACCGAGAACTACGACAGGACCATGGAACGCGTCGAAGGAATTTTAAATAAAGAGAATGCTAGAAACTACCACCCTTCCTGCAATAAAAACTTCACCTGGAAATGGACTGACAGGGGCAATCCGATAACCCTCTCCACCCTTCCAAACTTTGAAACCTGTGTCGTAGCATTCGGCACCGACATCCCCTTCTTCAATTGGAAAAACGCGAAGACATTTCTGATTGGACCTGGCTCCTGCCTTGTTGCACACAAAGCGCCCGCAGAAAATACCTTGGATGGCGAATACATCAGTAAGAATGAGATGGTTGAAGCGGTGGATCTATATAAGAAACTCGTAAAATCGCTCAAATAATAAATCGGCCACTCATGTGACCCTTTTTCTTTGGTGGAGCCGAGGGGGATCCACCCTCCGCCTATCGGCTTCGGGTATTTCGTCGGCCACCCACCTTCGGCGGGTTCCCGGCCTCGGTCAGAACCTGGTCCGCTTGATGCGGCCGGTTCTCCCCCATGATCCTTCAAAAGAAAAGAGGCCGCCATAAGGCGACCTCTTTTCTTTGGTGGAGCCGAGGGGGATCGAACCCCTGACCCTCAGACTGCCAGTCTGATGCTCTCCCAGCTGAGCTACGGCCCCACAAGAGTTGCTTTTTAAAGAACCAGAGAAATACTTCCCAAATCACAGAGGCGGCAATATGTGTCATCCACCCGGGGATGTCAACACAGATATCCGCTTAATATCAAGTGTTTATAGCGTTTCCGCCTATTATCACCTGCGAAATCATGTTCTCACCATATCGATACAGAGGATAATACTCATCCGTACAATCAAGAACGATGAGATCCCCTCGCATCCCCTCCGCAACCACCCCTCTATAAGCTAGCCCCAGGGCCTCAGCCGCAGTTCTTGTTATACCCAAAAGGGCCTCATCACATGTCATACCCATCTGAGTAACTGCAATTGAAGCATTCAACATTAGATTGAGCGATGGCGTCGTACCGGGATTGTAATCGGTAGCAATGGCAACCTTCATTCCGTTCTCAAACATTTTTCTAACATCCGGATAATGACCACCGCCCGTGAAGAAACTGGCGCCTGGAAGGACGACGCCGATTACACCTCCCTCGGCCATCAACTTCATACCCTTCTTCGAGGTGTGATCGAGATGATCAGCACTCAGAGCACCTAGCTCCGCCGCAAGCTTTGCACCGCCACCATCACCAAACTGATCGACATGCAGATGAATCGCTAAACCTAAATCCTTTGCAGCTCTCGCAATCGATCTCGCTTCATCAATAGAATATGCTATATCCTCTATGAAGACATCACAGGATGTGATCCATTCCTTTTTGGCAATTTGAGGGAGCATCTGACTGACAACAATATCGATATATTCAGAACGCCTACTCTTATACTCAGCTGGAACGATATGCGCTCCGAGAAATGTTCCATAGACCTCAAGAGGATGGCTCGAATCAAGTTCGCCTATTGCATCGGCCATCTTAATTTCGGTAGCAAGATCGAGACCATAACCTGTCTTTATCTCCATCGTTGTAATACCGTTTCGAATCGCCTCATCAGCTCTTTTTGAAACCTCATCGTAAAGATCTTCCAACGAAGCCTCACGCGTCGAACGAACAGTCGACATGATACCACCACCAGCTTCAGCAATCTCTTTATAGCTCTTACCCTGCGACCTCAAATTAAATTCATCTTCACGCGAACCAGCGTGCACTAAATGCGTATGACAATCGATGAGACCTGGCATCACGACCTGGCCGCCGATATCTATCACATCATCTGCATTCATATTAACGCTCTCGGATGACGTACCGATCCAGGAAATCTTTCCTTCTTCAATCTGAACCGCAGCATCCAGAATAACACCAAGTTTCCCATCACGATCATCACCTTCCTCCATCGTGACAAGGCGACCAATATTTTTTATCAGTAAAGATTTATTCATATCAACACGTGATCCCAGGTATTTTAACATTATCCTTCTTCGCATTCTCAATCGCATCATCATAACCCGCATCGGCGTGACGCAAGATTCCCATAGCAGGATCAGATGTTAAAACTCGTTCCAATCTTTTTGCTGCGGCGTCGGTACCATCAGCGACTATCACCTGTCCGGCGTGCAGTGAATAACCGATACCAACGCCTCCACCATGATGAAAGCTTACCCACGAAGCGCCGTTCACCGCATTGATAAGTGCATTCAGAATAGGCCAGTCGGCAACAGCGTCTGTACCATCCTTCATCGCCTCGGTCTCACGGTTAGGACTCGCTACGGAACCACAGTCGAGATGATCACGCCCGATTACTATTGGCGCCTTAACCTTTCCAGTTCTCACCAACTCATTGAATGCAAGACCAGCTTTAGCCCTAGCACCGTACCCCAGCCAACAGATTCGAGCTGGCAGCCCTTGCCAGGCTATGCGCTTCTGGGCCATCTCTATCCAACGAGCTAACGCTTTATCTTCCGGAAAGAGTTCCAAAATAACACGATCCGTCTCATAGATATCGTTAGGATCCCCTGAAAGGGCCACCCATCTGAAGGGCCCCTTCCCCTCACAGAAGAGAGGACGAATGTATGCGGGAACGAATCCTGGAAAGTCGAAAGCATTTTCTACATCGGCATGCTCCTTAGCCTGTGCCCGGATATTATTACCGTAATCAAATGTAGGTATTCCTATAGCGTTATAGGCCAGCATCGCTCCTACATGCTCACCCATAGTTCGATACGCCTCCTGCTTATATCGATCTGGATCCGACTCCCTGAGGGCTAGAGCATCCTCATATGAAATGTTATTTGGGATATAGCCATTAACAGGATCATGTGCTGAAGTTTGATCTGTGACGAAATCCGGCTTCTCTCCACGGACAAGTAACTCGGCAAATACGTCTGCTGCATTGCCGAGGAGCCCTATCGAGATAACTTCCTTACTTCTCAATGCCTTATGAAGACGAGTTAAAGCATCATCTAAATTATCATACATCTCATCTAAATACTTGGTATCTAATCTTTTTTGTATTCTATCGCGGTCAACCTCCACCCCGAGGAAACATGCCCCTGCCATCGTAGCTGCAAGGGGCTGAGCCCCACCCATACCACCGAGTCCGGCGGATAAAATCCACTTACCCGACATATTACCATCATAGTGCTTCTTCGCTGCCGCCACGAATGTCTCATATGTGCCCTGCAGGATACCCTGCGTGCCTATATATATCCATGATCCAGCAGTCATCTGACCGTACATCATCAGCCCCTTCTTCTCGAGCTCCCAGAAATGCTCCCACGTCGCCCATTTTCCAACTAAGTTTGAATTGGCAATTAAAACACGTGGCGCATCGGGGTGGCTCTTTAAAATACCTACAGGCTTACCAGATTGCACGAGGAGGGTCTCCTCATCGGAAAGCTCCTTTAATGATTTAATAATATTATCGAACGCATTCCAATCGCGAGCCGCCTTACCCCTGCCACCATAGACGACTAACTCATCAGGATTTTCGGCAACCTCAGGGTCCAGGTTGTTCATGAGCATGCGCATCGCTGCTTCCTGAACCCAACCCTTGCATGTAAGTTCAGATCCCCTAGGGGCTCTTATTGTCCTCGCCATCATCCACCCCTTTCCCCGTCATCATATTCTCAATAATCATCTTAACCTTATCAGAGTCCCAATTTACAGCCCCCGTAAACCTTTCAACGATCTCCCCATTCGGGGCAACGATCAAAGATTCAGGCATTCCATAACTTTTATAGTCATCAGCAACCTTACCGGTACGATCCAACAGAATGGGGATATCCACTGCTGTCTCCCTCAAGAAGTAACGTACAGCATCATCACCATCCTCCCCATCCTCAGATATTGCAAATATCATAAGACCAGAGTCACGATAGAGATCATTCAGTCTGTTCAAAGAGGGGAATTCAGCACGGCAGTAACCACACCATGTAGCCCAAAAGTGAACTATTCTAGGTTGTCCTGCAAAATCCGTGAAGGCAACAGAGTCGCCCTTTAAGGTTGGGAGTGAGAAGACGGGAGCCATATCACCCCTGCCTGGTCGACTTATATACTGAAACGCCGACAGCGCTACAAAAGCGAAGCCGGCGATCAGAATTATTATCCAAAAACGTTTCATCCCGTTTAGGACTTCTTGGTCTTTTTCTCTGTGGTTTTCTTTTTTGTTGTTGTCTTCTTAGCTGTACTCTTCTTTGTTGTCGTCTTTTTTGAAGAGGCTTTCTTAGCAGGCTTTGAGGTTTTCTTTACAGCCTTCTCTGCCTTCGCCTTCGCCTTAGTCTTGACGGTCTTCTTCTCAGTCTTTTCAGACTTCTCTTCGTCCTTCTGGAGATATTCTATAACTGCCATAGGAGCATCGTCACCATGCCTAAAGCCCAGCTTATAAATCCTCGTATAGCCGCCATTTCTTCCTTCAAAACGACCTGCTATCTCAGCAAATAATTTATGAACAGCATTCTTATCCTTGATCATTGAGAGAGCTTTTCTTCTGGCATGCAATGTCTGCTTCTTGCCGAGCGTAACTAACCTATCAGCAACACGCCTAAGCTCCTTTGCCTTTGGAAGCGTCGTCTCAATACGATCATGAAGGACCAGCGAAGTTGCCATATTGGCTAGCATAGCCTTCCTGTGTGATGTGGTCCTGTTTAATTTTCTTTTATCAACATGATGTCTCATTATATACCTCTTTTTTATCAGAAGTCAGATAACAGATAAAATCCAATCTCCGACCTCTGAATTCTGTCCTCTATTATTCCACATCCTTTGGGCGAAATTTATCAGCATCATTTACTGTAAAGCCATCAATCTGCATACCAAGGGAAAGCCCCATACTGGTCAAAATCTCCTTAATTTCATTGAGGGATTTACGACCAAAATTCTTTGTTTTGAGCATCTCAGCTTCAGTCCTCTCACAAAGCTCACCGATATGCTTTATATTGGCATTCTGTAAGCAGTTCGCTGAACGAACTGAAAGTTCCAACTCATCGACACGACGATAGAGATTCTCATTGAGCTTAGGCTTGTCCTCGCTGTAACGCTCCTCTACCGGCTCCTGAACCTCATCAAAATTAATGAATATCTGCAACTGCTCCTTAAGAATCTTTGATGCAAAAGCAACCGCATCATCAGGTCTCACTGAACCATCCGTCCAAACTTCCATGGTTAGTTTGTCATAATCAGTGCGCTGCCCTACCCTAGCATTCGTAACATTATAGTTACAGCGAATGACTGGCGAATGTATAGAATCAATAGGGATTGTACCAACAGGCTCATCCTCACGCCTGTTAAGCTCAGCTGGTATGTAGCCTTTATTCATTCTAACATTCAACTCAATGTTCAGTTTACCATCTCCGCCTACTGTAGCGATGTGCTGGTCTGGACTTAAGATTTCAAGCTTCTCAGAAGTGACAAGGTCTTTACCCTTAATCTCCTTCTCGCCATCAACACTGACCTTTATTACATCAGTATCGCCCTCATGCAGTTTCATACGAAGTTGCTTAATATTTAGCACCACATCAGTCACATCCTCTTTGATTCCCGGAATGCTAGTAAACTCATGAAGCACTCCATCGATCTTAATCGATGTAACTGCAGCACCCTGCAAAGATGAGAGAAGAACTCTACGAAGAGAGTTTCCCATTGTAATGCCAAAACCTCTCTCCAGAGGACTGGCTACAAATTTACCATAGGTATCAGTTACCTTCTCACGATCAAACTCAAGACCCTTCGGACCAATCAACCTTCTCCAATTTCTATACATATTTACCTCCCTATCGATACCACCACTCCCTGCACAATCGCTGGGCAACCACGGTACCGCACCTTTCAAAGGCAAACTTTATTTTGAATACAATTCGACGATCAGCTGTTCCTGTATTGGGAGATTTAACTGCTCCCTTGAGGGGTAAGCCATGACCTTCGCCTGATGTTTGTCTTTCTCGAGCATCAACCACTCAGGAACACCTCTACGCTCAACTGCTTCCATCGACTCCAAAATCGCAACAGTCTTTTTACTCTTTTCAATCAGACCGACTGTATCGCCCTGACGAACTAGATATGAGGGGATATCCACCCTTCCACCGTTGACCGAAAAATGTCCATGTTTGACGAGCTGCCTGGCCTGATTTCTTGAACGGGCAAAACCCATTCTATAAACCATATTGTCCAGACGACGCTCAAGAAGAAGAACAAGATTATCACCAGTAACACCCTTCATCTGATCGGCGATCTTGAAATACTTCCTGAACTGACGTTCCAAAACACCATACATCTGTTTGGCACGTTGTTTCTCACGAAGCTGCAGACCATAGTCTGAAAGTTTACGCCTACGTCTCTGACCATGCTGGCCTGGCGAATATGGACGACGTTCAAAGGCACATCTATCAGCATAGCAACGATCACCCTTCAAAAAGAGTTTCATTCCCTCGCGGCGACACTGACGACATGATGAATCACGATTTCTTGCCATCTCTTACACCCTCCTTCTTTTCGGCGGCCTACATCCGTTATGCGGTATCGGCGTTATATCTTTGATCCCACTAACCCTGACACCCGTCTTCTGCAAAGCTCTCAAGGCTGATTCGCGACCAGCTCCAGGACCATCAACTAGGACTGTAGCGGATCTCATTCCATGATCGTAGGCCTTCCTTACAGCATCCTCGGTAGCGAGCTGCGCGGCAAAGGGAGTACTCTTTCTAGACCCCTTAAAACCACAAACACCTGCGGATGACCAGGATACAACATTACCTGTATTGTCCGTAACTGTAATTATCGTGTTATTAAAGGTTGCGCGAATATGAACCACACCTACAGGTATATTCTTCTTAACCTTTTTTTTACCTTTCTTAACAACCACTTTCTTTGCTTCAGCCATCTATTACCTCCGGATAATATCCTGTCATAAACCTTTATTTAGCAGTGGCCAACTTCCTACCGGCGACTGCAACTCTCTTCCTACCCTTTGCAGTTCTCGCGTTCGTACTTGTACGCTGGCCCCTACAAGGCAATTTACGAATATGCCTCTGCCCGCGATACGTGCCAAGATCCTTCAGGCGTTTGATGTTACCCTGAATTTCACGTCGAAGATCTCCCTCGACTTTAAAATCAGCATCAACAACGCTTCTTATTTTCGCCAGATCGGCTTCAGAGATATCATCCGCCCTCAGGCTTTCATCTATATTGGCAGTTTTAAGAATTTTCTTAGAGGTTGTAAGCCCGATTCCATAGATGTACGTCAGAGCAACTACAACTCTCTTTTTACCTGGAATATCAACACCTGCTAAACGTGGCATAACTATGCTCCCTTAAAAAACAATTACCCTTGTTTTTGTTTATGTTTCGGATTCGAACAGATCACGCGCACAACGCCCTTCCTTCGAATGATCTTACATTTAATACACATTTTTTTAACTGATGATCTAACTTTCATCTTTTACCTCCAAACAATTACTTCGTCCTGTATGTAATTCTACCCCTGGTAAGATCATACGGTGATAATTCCAAAGTCACCTTATCACCGGGAAGAATCTTTATAAAATGCATCCTCATTTTTCCAGACACATGAGCTAAAACCTTATGTCCATTTTCTAACTCAACCCTAAACATCGCATTGGGGAGCGTCTCTAAAACCTTTCCTTCAACCTGTATGGCTTCTTCTTTAGCCATGATATACATCCTTAATTTTTATGTTAGAGAACACTCAATATCTCTGGACCGTTTTCCATTATAGCTATCGAGTGTTCAAAGTGGACGGAAAGTTTTCTATCCTTCGTAACCACCGTCCAACCATCATCCAAAACCTCAACATCATAAGCGCCAGCATTTAACATAGGTTCCAGCGCAATAACCAATCCCCGTCTCAACTTCATGCCCGTACCGGCCTCACCAAAATTAGGGACTTGGGGATCTTCATGAAGCGATCTACCGATTCCATGACCGACATAATCCCTAACTACCGAAAAACCTTTTTCATCAGCTACAGCCTCTATTGCCGATGAAATATCATGAAGTCTGTTTCCGTCGAGCGCAGCCTCGATACCCTTTTCAAGAGCTATTCGACCTGTATCGATAAGCATCTTTGCTTCGTCGCTAACCTCACCAACTGGAAAGGTCCATGCATGATCGCCGTAAAAACCGTCTAAAACAACTCCGCAATCAATACTAACGATATCGCCATCCTTCAGTTCCCTCGGCCCAGGTATCCCATGAACCACTTGTTCATTTACAGATACGCATAAAGCGTGGTGATAACCTGGAACTGTAGGAAATGCTGCTTTAGCTCCTCTGGCATCTATCATCTCACTGGCTATGCGTTCCAAATCCAATGTCGTAACACCTGGCGATACTACTTCTGAAAGTCTAACCAATACTTCAGCGACTATTCTATTCGCCTTTCTCAAACTCTCGACTTCTTCTCGGGATTTGAGAACAATCATAGCCTTTAAGAAACAATCCTCTCATCAATCAAAGAACAAACCCTGCTAAATATCTCATCTATCGACCCAGTACCTGGGGTGTTAGCGAGCAAACCCTGCTTCTCATAATATCCAAGAAGCGGAGCTGTTTTTTCCTTATAAATTTTGAGCCTAGACCTTACAGTCATTTCATTATCATCATCACGCTGATAGAGCTCTCCGCCACATGCATCACAGATTCCATCCTGCTTCGCCTTATTAAACTCTACGTGAAATCCTGCGCCGCATTTCTTACACTGACGTCTACCAGAGATTCTTGCCACCACATCATTGTCCGGCACATCCATATTGATGACAGCTAAAAGATTCTGTCCATTTTCTGAGAAGAGACGGTCAAGAGCCTCAGCCTGTCCAATTGTTCTTGGATAACCATCCAAAATATAACCATGATCACAATCGGATGCCGCAAGCCTTTCACGCATTATACCTATGAGCACTTCATCAGGAACCAAATTACCTTTATCCATGCATTCCTTAGCCTGCAACCCTACTTCCGTACAGTCACGAACTGCCTGACGAAGCATATCACCGGTTGAAAGCTGAGGAATATTATATTTCACCTCAAGCTGCTTACCCTGTGTACCCTTGCCGCATCCCGGAGGACCCATCAGTATTATTCGAATGGCTTTGCTCATCACTAATTAGCCCTTTCTTCCTCTAAACTTACCACCTGCTTTTGCACCTAAAAATCCCTCATAATGCCTCGTAAGAAGGTGTGATTCAATCTGCGCCAACGTATCCATACCCACACCAACCACGATCAACATCGATGTACCGCCAAAGGTATATGCGAGTGATGAAGGAATACCAAACTGCCTAA
>JABGOS010000077.1 GCA_018645265.1 Deltaproteobacteria bacterium | reverse complement strand
ATTCGTAATCAGTAGGTCGTCGGTTCGACTCCGATTCTCGGCTCAAAAGAAGACGGTCCCTTTATGGGCCGTCTTTTTTGTGTTTGAGATTGAATCTAACCGACGACCTACACCTGTAGAGGAGGTTTGCACAGCCCTTACTAAAGCGACTACGAATGTAGACGGTTTCGTTAGGGATGTGGATCCACGGAATACGAGGCAACGTTTTATGTCGCCGAGTGTCTATGGAGTGGGCGACTCCTGATCACAACAACGGCATCGTATCTCGCTTTATCGGAGAATTCCGATATGCGAAGGTTTGAATACAGGATTCCAGTTAAAGCTATGATGGATCTTGATGGCATTAAAAAATGGACAAATTTACTCCGTGGATTTTCACTCAATTTTGCTTCGTGGAAGGTGGTTCCATACCCTTAACTATCCCCCTGCAATAATAAACCCGACGCTGACATTGTTATTCCTAGTCCAAGTGTAAGCTTCTTTCTTATTTTGTCGTATAGCTGCTGTTCCATCACTGTTTTGCCTTTAATACGACCCATTATCAGATCTTCAATAATCCTCACCATTGCTGGGTCGTTTTCTATTAAACCTGTACGAGTCTTGCGGTTTGCATATAAACGCACCGCTTCTGCGAATCTTTCGCGCCAATTAACTCCAAAATATGATTTTTGTGTAGCTCTTCGATAATATTTATCGACCCTGCTACCACCAATCGCCATGGACATTATAACGGGCCGACCTACAACTAATTCATCCTCGTTCGGAATATTTGACAAAGCATGACCAAATTCATGATCAAGAGTCTTATGGCCTCTTTTGATATTGCTGACCCATTTTGCATAATCGTATATTTCGAGAACCTGATCGTCCTTACCATAACTTCCTCGGACGTCGGCATCATAGCCTTCTTTATATACCTCTATCCTTCGAACATTTAGCGTTAACTCAGCAGGTGTGTTCTCCAATTCTCCTAACAGTTTGTTAAACACATCATCAAACTCATCTATGGTTTCTCCTTGGACAAATACAGTGATCTCTCTTTCAGCACCTGACATTCTAACTATTTGCTCGTAACCCTTATCCCCACCTTTTGACATCTTCGCTATTGGATGTCCCACTACTGTTGGCCTTTCGTAAGTTAATTTGGGTGATAGCATGCCAGATGAAATGTATTCATTAAAAACAACTTCAACTTCATATTGCGTTGCCTTACGAAACACTCCCTTATCATTGACCATACAATGCACATACTCACTCAGCCCATGCCGATCAAAGTCATACGCCCTTCCCGTTAATGGCAATTCGACATAATAAAGATCACTCTCGCCAATTCTTTTTAGATGAGCCTCATGCAGAAAACCCTTATCATCCGTAATATATCTGTAATTATCAATTGCTCTCTGTATTGCCGGCACATAACCACCCTTGCCATCACTTTCCAAAAGCACCACTCTTCTATGCCCAATCATATGAGAATTAATTTCATGCTCTGTAAGGATCAGAGCATCAGAAATACCATGTTTTTTTTCATAATACTTACCAACCTCACTTCCATCGCTAAAATAATAGCTATCTATCTTCTTTCGCACGCCTGAAATCGGATCAGCCTCGAAAGCAACATAATCCCATTCATCATGACTTGCATTCATGTATCTAATTAGAAACTGATTATTTGTAGACGACACCTCTTGAGCAACATGCATTTTAGCCCCATCAAAGTATAGTCCACTTTTTTCGAAATAATGACCATAAATGGAAGTTACTTTACCATCTAACACACTATACGCCGCATACCAGCCATCATCCGCAGCAACAATCATGCGATTATCTTCATTCCATACGACACGCATGTCAGCTTCCTTAAGCAACAGTAAAGCTTCGCTTGAGCTGTCAATTGTCGGCTCAGCTTTAGCTAGACTGGTCAACTCGTCATATGTATCAGTAGTTATAGAATAAAGGTCGTCCTCCGCCATATCATCAAGCATAGATTGGTAGCTATTTGCGGTTTCTATCAAGACATCATCTGGAAGATCTTGGAGCGACAAAACTTCGGGCATATCAAAAAGTTC
>JABGOS010000046.1 GCA_018645265.1 Deltaproteobacteria bacterium | reverse complement strand
TACCATTCATTCGATCAGAGCCTTCAAGGTGTCGTGCCAATAATAAGAAGACATCATCAGCATACACATCCCTGAGCGCAGAAAAGGTATTTTCCTGCAAATCTTCTACTCCGGCAGCCGCAAGCAAAACATTTCCATTTCCACACCCAAGTATTTCTTCCCATGTAACAAGGCACACACCTTTCTCATTTCTGAGTCGGCCTGTGGTAATAAGCCGGCACAAGTTGGCATAACCGGTTCTGTCTTTAGGGTAAAGGATTACAGTTCCTCCATCATCAAGGGTGAGTTCGGACCCGATGATGATGCTCATATCATGCTGTTTCGCCGCAACATGCGCACGTACAATTCCATAAACACCATCTCGATCGCATATTCCGATTCGAGTTATCCCAAGATCTGGACAGGTGGATATTAGTTCATCCGGATGGCTGGCTCCTTCCAGAAAACTGTAATTTGTTTTGCACCAGAGCGGTACATAAGAATCCGGCGCCTTCAAGAAACATATCCCTGAAAACGCCAGGTATTGCTTTTATTATCTCGATAGCCCCAATGATAGGCTCCCTGTATATCCTGAAGATAGTAATAGTCACGGGAGATATCATTTTCCCACCAGGCAGCTGTAATTCTGAAAGGACCACCCCTTCGTTTTTCATGGTTAGGATTATCAACATCATTGGAAGTTAGGTAGATCCTTCGAACCATGTTCAAATGATTCTTCACTACTGCATCAGCGGATATGTGTGAGGCAGAAAAAGGAGGGTTAGCGTTTCTCCATTCAAATTGATTCTCCGGAAGATGCTCATTTTTTTGATATGCATACTGCACCGCATTATTACCAAGCTCAGCTCGAATTAGCGAGAATGCCTCCGCAGCATCCTTACGGCTCCTCCTTTCCTGGGTCTGAAACAGTAGCTCCTGGTTACCTCGCTGCTGCACTCTTTCAGCGGAAAGACGGATTCCACGTACAGGATTTAAAATCTTCATCCCGTTAAAACGCAGAGTCAGCAGACGATATAGTGTGTCCGGTCGAACTGTCGGTCGGGAGGGACTGACCGACTCTTTCATAAGATCACCAGATTCAAGTTCAACTACAATAGAGACTGTATGGATTAGTTCATTGTGTTTCATTACATCGGTTATGAGATGGTCCAGGAGCTCTTTGCAATGAATAAGTACCGTCTGAATATTTTTTATCTCTGGTTGGAAATTCTTCGTAAGGACGTATAACTCACGCACCTCCTCCGGCTGAACTGGATGCACCCCGTCTTCAGCGGCAAACCGATACCAATGATCTACATCCTTTGGAAAACGTTTACGAATACCTCCGGAGGGCAGATTTATAAACGCACCAATTGTATCTACACCTAAATCCTTGAGTTGATGAGCTGCACGTGGAGACATCGGCAGCAGGGTGAGTGGGGTAAATCGTGCAAAACGAGTTTCCTCTTCGATTGTTTGAAAGATTATCGGATGCTTAGCTCTTTTCGCTGCAAGGTAAGATCCAAAGCGAGTAAAGCCGACAGACACACGGGAGATAAAGCCTTCTTTCTCAAGCCGTATTTGAATAGACTCCGCCCATTCATCAAGATCTGTAAAAAGTTTTAGAAATCCCGCAGCGTTAATCCAAAACACACCAGGATTGAGGGGAAAAGGTTCAACCTCCGGGCTGCAGTCGAGAAGTGAACTCAAGATACCAGCCGACCCTTTGCTGACAATATCCTCATCTACAGTAGCAGCATGGAGTTCAGGTTCAATTGCCAGTGCAGCCGAAAACCGCATGCCGGTACCGATCCCTGCACTTTTTGCCTTTCGGTTTAGTTCCAGGATAATGCCCATCGGTTTCTCTTCGTTAACAACCGCTACAGGAAAATCCATCCAACCTGGTTCTTCATGCAGCAATAGCTGAAGAGAAAAGCTTGGAATATTAACACATGCCATCCGGACCATGAAAAACCTCCGTGATTGACCAGCCGGGAGTGTGATGTTTGTCTTTCACCGCTGAAAAAACACATTGGAACTCATTTTCCCCGGTAAGCTTCCGTTCGCTGAACATACGAAGCGAAATAATAGAACCAAGAGTAAAGGGTCGTCCATCGTCCTGCTGATTG
>JABGOS010000125.1 GCA_018645265.1 Deltaproteobacteria bacterium | reverse complement strand
CCACAGGATATGATGAGCAGAGTAGCGAAGAGCCTGCTCCAGATAAATCCAATGGAGGCTGAGAATATCTCATATGGGCAGCATTCCAACAATCAGAGCGATGTTCAGCGGCATTACACTCGCCACAGCGTCCAGTGCATCCCAATTTATCGGTGAGCTGAATAGCACATCAGCCTTAACCGGTGCACTAGAGCTTTTCTCCCACGGCATCGGATTCCACGCGCCCCCTGCCCTAGCCGATAGGTTTCATTCTAACTATAGAACTTTTCAGGAAGCGACTGCATCGGGGGATCACACTGCTGCCCTTACAGTTGCTCGCACTCAGCTATCATCTATCATATCGGGTATTCCACCTGATAGATGGCCATCAGTCAGCGGTGGAATGCGCGCCCTGGCTGACCGAACCTTCGCCTTCTCCGATGTCTCACGCGCTGTAGAAATAGGCAGAGAATTTCTGCGGGGACAAATTTCCGGATGGCGCCCCGAGATTATCGTTAAAGCCGAAGATCCCAGAGTAAGAGAAGTTGTAAGAACCACTATAAGAAAAAGCATGGCCGATCTCTTAGCAATATCAGTTACAGGGATCAGGGAGATACCAGAAGCGCTCTGGGTTACGAAGGCCCTTGATTCCGGAATATTGAGCAGCCCAAAGGTCGTTGTGCATGTCAGCGAACTTCCGAAGGATAAAGATGTAGTATTGAGTGTAAAGTCCACACGATCAAGTGATGGCACACCTCTCATCAATCTGGGTTTTCGTGACCAGGATATCCTGACAGGCTGGCTCCCAAGCTTCGCAATACTACAAAGCACACGACTAGGACAATGGGTAAACGTCCGAGATAAACACCTACTGAGACAAGGCCGACTCATAAGCAAACCGTCGCATGATTACTTTCAAGCAACTGTCGATCCACTTACAAGAACTTCGAGCGCGCCCTACCTCAACCACGCTATGTTGATTCAGGCAAAGCTGCTCACAGGCAATAGTCATGAGGAGCTGAAAGCTGCGATAGGAACGTTGCAACTGAAACCAGACACTCTCGATACTGTAATGGCACTCCTAAATAAAATTCATCTCAATCTAACTCTAACTCCGGTATTTCCAGGTGATAAGGGTGTTCCAAGATTATGTCTCAAATACATGAAACCACCAAAAACGGAAGCGGGTTCAACTATAGAGGAACTCCCCCGCCTCCTACTCGCCTTTTCACTGCCCGAAGGTTTTCTAACTGAGCTCTCTTACCAGGATCTCATGATGCTAACAGGGAGGGGTTTTGTAATGTGGGCTTTAGAAGGAGAACCCGCACATGACTTTCAGGTCAAACTCGACATAACAACAACTGGCATAACCGCGCCGGTACATCAGCTGGGCTTTCGATCTGGCGGACCGACCCTACTTATCCCCGATAGAATTCCAGCCAAGTGGTCGAAAGAATTCAGCTCAATACTTCATTTCGTCGATCATCTACGAGGTTTTAGAATAGGACGCATTTCCCATGACTTCCCAATTTTAAACGACTTGATAGCCATAGGAAATGTTCGTCAGGCGATTGGTATGGATTCCATAGATGGCTTTGACCCCCTATCAAGAGTCGAGATTAAACATAGCAGATCCCGTTCAAGTATTATCATAACACGCTCCCCAACACAGGAGGAGCCTGGATATGACATGAGGATAGTTTCAAATCTCGATGAGCTTGGAGAGGACCTCACACCTATGGAGATGGTAGAACTTATCCTACGTATCCGCCATAGCGCAGTATATTCGAAGGGGCATCGGGGAGGAGTTAAAATTGAAGATGCTAAATTACATGGCATGGCAGCACCAGGTTTAATCGATGCGCTAGCTTGGATAAAGATCCTGTGGCGATATCACAACCTACAAAGCGAAACCCAGGATGATAACGGCACCTTAAATCTTCTAGGTGAAGGAGCTCAGCAGATCGCTGATAAGCTTTCCATGGCTTTTGAACGATTGATGGCTACGGAGTACGATGACGTAGAGGCATCAATTCTCAAACACAATAAGTGGGTAATTGAAATCACTAAATCTGGTAGCGAAAAAACGAGTGAACAGCCGAAAGCAGACAGAGTGACAGTTTTGACAACCGCCGATGCAAAGCTAATCCACTTCAACGGAACCCCCAATTTGGGGACGCCGCATTGGTCAAAATTGCTAAGAGCTATACTCGCGGCACCTGAAGGAACGACGATTATAAATATGAGGGGAGCATGGAATTCTAATCGACCTGAACTCGTCATATCGGCGGGTGAAGAGAGATGGTACAAGTTAAACCCAATGTACGAAAGGGCTTCCACGGTTGAACAGAGTAAATATCGAAAGGCTTTAAAAACCATTAAGGATATTGTCAGAATTTATTCCAGCGTTATTGGAATGCCACCTCCCGAGCCAACCTGGTCAAAGACCGAAATAAAGGAACTGGAATTTATTCTACTCAAATTGTTCCACACTGACAGGAAGCTGCATGATGGATTCATCAAGATAGACGATCTGGTGGGGGTAATTGAAGCACTGGGCGTTCTCAAAGCCTTCCATCAATCTTAAACAAACATTCGGCACTTCTTACTTCGTATGCACCCTGGGTGGACTGGGGCCCTCCTTCGGCATTCCATCCTCTGTCTCTATTAGCTGCGGAGCATCCTCCGGCACCCTACCTTGAAGAAGCTCAATAACCTCATCGGCATAACGGTTGGACTGAATCAGGTAGTCCTTCATCTTCTCCGCAACCATCGTAATCGAAACAAAGAGGAGCAGGATCCCTATATAACCCTTCATAGTAAAACCGAGCTGCCAAACGTTGATCTGAGGTGCAACGCGATTGGCAATACCCAGAATCAAGTCTGTAAGGAATATCGCTATTATGACCGGCGTGGACATCTGAAGTGCAATATATATCACCTCGCCTGTCACATTGATAAACAGGTCGATCAAGGGAAACATCCCAACACCAACGACCGGAAACCCCAAAACAGGCAGAGTTATGAAGCTTTGAAAGAATGAATCGAGGAAGACCAGATGCCCACCATAGCTAAGATAGATAACGATACCCAGTTGAAAGAGCAACGCACCTGTAATCGATGCCTGTGATCCAAGTTGAGGAATCAAGATACGCGCAATCGACATACCCCTTTGATTGTCGATCATCTGACCCACGGATGTAAATGCATGAAAGACTATCCCGATGACTGTTCCGATGGCGAGACCATAGAATATTTCCTTCAAATACAGGATGACTAGGGCCAACTTGTCATCCAAAAGTGCAGGTGGATGCTCTGGTACTAGGTTTGGAAAGGCAAAGGCTGCAAGCACGAATGCTGATGCTATCACAACATATTTCGGTACAGGCTTTCCAAAAAGAAAAGGGATAACCGTAGCCATCATCGACACACGCACCCATATGAGGGAAAAAAAGATCAGATAGAAGGCGACGTTAAGGTTGACGCCGAGTTTGTCCATTAATTCTTGCATATCTCTATCAGAAGCCAGAATTCAGAGAACAGAGGACAAAAGTAGCCATTATCTGTCTTCTGGATCCTGTTATCTGTCTTCTGTCATTGAACATAAATAGGTATAGAACTGTAAAGGGATGTAGCGAATGATATGAGCTGCGCTAACATCCAGGGCCCAGCTATTGCGAGAACAGCAACGACAACAAATAGTTTTGGAACAAATGTGAGAGTCTGTTCCTGAATCTGTGTCGTAGCCTGAAGTATACTAATCGTAAGACCTACAAGAAGCGCACCCATAACCGGTGGCCCTGTAAGTATGAGCGCTAAAAATAATGTCTGCTTTGCAACTCCGATAAAATATTCTGGCATGTGTAACTCCGTTTAAACCCTTCACGGTTCACTTCACATGAGACCATTCATCTTTATACATATCCCAGGATTAATCCCTTAGCTATGAGATGCCATCCGCCAACAAGCACGAACAATAAGAGCTTGAAGGGCAGGGAAATCGTAATAGGCGATATCTGAAACATACCTAGCGATAGGAGGATATTAGCTATGACAAGATCTATAACAACGAACGGCAAAAATATAATAAAACCTATCTGGAACGCCTCAGTGAGTTCGCTCACGACAAATGCCGGTATCAGGTTTATAAAGTCATCATCCTTCACACCAGCTCGATCCTCCTTCGTCGTACGAAGCTTCAGAGCTAAGCTATAAAAGAGCGACCTCTCCTTCTCATGGACATGCTTCAGCAAAAACTTTCTAACCGGCTCCTTACCAACTTTCACGCCTTCAGCTAATATCTCTATAGAGGCCTGAGAGAGAAGCGGCTGATTCGTTCCCTGATTGATAACTGCCCCCGCTGCGCGATACACCTCGAACCCCACTGGAACCATGATGTATATGGATAGTATCATCGCCAGCCCCGTCACAATTACGTTCGGAGGTACCTGTTGCGTTCCCATAGCATTTCTGACGAGAGCTAAGACGACGGCAATCTTCACGAATGATGTCACCATCATGACGATAAATGGTACCATCGCCAAGCCAGCCAGCACGACCAACATTACAAGTGGACGCGATACACCGACGCCAGCCGCCTGAGCCCACGCAGCTGCGCTGACTCCGAGGCAACTTAGGAAGCCAACCACACCGATGATAAACTTTTTCTTTTTGATAGTTTCCATCATCCCCCGTCCTTCATGCCCCCCATATCATCTCCAATACCTTGACTACTTCCCTTAAGGGCCTCAGCCATGCTCAGTTCACTGATTAGATTTATACCATGATCGGCAGATCCGATCACGAAATATCTTCCGCCAACTTCAACAAGGTATAATGACCTTCTAGGCTCGAGCTGGTAACGTCCAAGGATCGAAAAGTAGCTACCTTTCTGAAATCTCTTGGATAGACCTATGCGTGGCACAGCATATTTCAGGATCAGAACAGCCAGAACCGACACGATTCCTAAAACGAAGATCATCTTGAGAAACACCCAAGTAAAGTCGACCGCGTTTGAATCGGTCGCTGGAACCGTCTGTATTTCAGATAATATTGCAAGCAGTGAGATCATATGGTCCTTTTAAACAAGGGTTGAGATTTATTTCACAAGTTTAAGTATCTTCACACCGAGCTTCCCGTCCATATCAACGAGCTCACCTCGCGCTATCATCCTTCCATTAGCGACTAGGTCAACAGTCTCGCTAGGCGGTCTGCCAAGATCGATAACGTTGCCTATCTTATACTTCATCACCTCGCCTACATTTGAAGTCGTCTTACCGATAACGGCCACAAGATTCACAGGTACATCGGGCGAAAGCTTGAGTAACTGATCAGAAAGTTCCTCTGAAGCAGGTTTTTCCTCATAGACCTCCTCCACTTCCTCGACATCCAATTCATCCTCCGTAGCATCCAGCCCAGGATCCGCTGGCATCTCTGGAGGATCTTCCTGATCAGGATCGATGCCCTTGTCGGTCAACTCATTCTCAAATTCTTCGAGATCCAATCCACCTGAGTCTATCTTGGGAGATGTCTTCTGCATCTCTGGCAAATCATCACTGGCTTCAAACTCATCAAAAACATCCAGATCATCCCCTAAGGATGTATTTTTTGAAATGTCATCTTCCGGATTTTTCATTATATCTCCTCCTTATGTCGTCATTTATGGAAGCCATCTATCCTGCAATGAGCGACGTTCTTCTCAATCGAAAGTTCTGAATCCAAACCGCCATTCTCACCATCGCCAAATCTGATAATAGCGTGTCCCTTCACTTTTCCATCTGCAAGCCGGACATAGCTTTCATCTAACAGGACGATATCGCCCTCCTCGATACTGCTAAGCTCAGCGGGCATAAGCGTCAAGCTTCCTACCTCCGCCCAAATCGGTACCCTGATAAAATTATATCTTGATATCAAATCAAGCTCATACTTCCTCTCATCAACTCTGGATTCGGATAATGACTCGACATTCAAAAAGCTCTCTTCGATGAACGGATCCGGAAAGGCAAGCCTTACAAATCCGGAGTGACGCCCCACCTCCACCCTGAACACTAGAATAGCGACCCCATCATCCTTTTCAATGAGATCCCTAAGACCCATTTCATTAGATGCAAACCGATCAAACCTGAAGTGTACGCGAGCGCTGTTACCGCAGCTTCTATATATACTCGAAAGAATTTGGAGGATTAGGTATTGAAGAACGCCCTGTTCAGTGTCGCTTAAGTCCCTTATTTGCAAATTCATACTTGGATTGCCACCAAGCAACCTCTCAATAAGCGCTATTGCCAACAGGGGATCAATCTCACAAACTGCCTTCTTGTTGAGAGGAGTCATTCCAAAAACAGCTAACACCGTAGATTGCGGAATCTTCGATGCGTATTCGGAATAGCTCTCCTGATGCATCGCCTCAAGGTAAATATTGCACTGCTGACCAACATGTCGATTGATCGCCTGCTTTATACCATCCACAACCTGCTCTTTCACACCAGTCGCTGGAAGATATTCGTATATCGCAGAAAGGAGCGCCTGTTCGTGTGATGATACTTTTTTTAATTTAAGCTTATATGGTTTCATTTTCTAATATTTTCAGATCCTAATCACCAGATAACATATCAATTCACCACAATTTCATCAACCTCAATACCTTTATCCTTCAGGGCACGGCTTATGTCATCCTTATTCTTCTCAAGAATCTCCCTGCCCTTCCTATCTGACGCGCTGAAGGTGACAGCAACTTTACCTTCTCTGGATATCACTCTAAGTTTGAGTCCTTTGAAGATCTTTTCATGCAAATCGATCTGGATTTCTTTCTCACCTTTGCGATTCATCCCAACTTTAACATATTGAATAAGCTGATTTAGAACCTGTTGGGTTAATTGAGCGCGGTCAGGACCGGCAGTTGCTTTCAATGTATCAGAAAGCTTGCTAGCAAACTTTCCTTTAAGATCTATCGGCAGCGACCTGGCTCCAGCTTTCTTTAAAGCCTTAGCCATTCCTTTACGGCTGGTATTACCTCCTCCAAAACCGCGCTGTCCTTTTCCACCAGACTGCTGATTCCCCTGTTTAAGCTTCCCCTTAGCAATCACCTTCTGCTGGGCTATCTTACCCTGTGGCTTCTTCCCCTCCTGGCGAGAATCGCGTCCCTCTTCCTTATCATCACGATCCTCCTTCTTATTTTCATCACCTTTCTTCTCCTGATGTTTGACCGCCTCTTTGAGCGCGTATTCGGTAGCAGTTTTAGACTGAGTCTGCGGGCGAATCATGGGCTGTTGAGGCACTTTACTCTTTCTTAGCACCTCATTAAAATCAGAATCCTTCGGCTTAGTCTTTTCGGCTTCCTTCTGCCGCTCTTTGACTTTGTCCTGTCTAACTCTCTCTGATCTATCAACCTTGTGTACCATAAAGACCTTTCATATTCTGCCCTAAGCTTCAGTGACGGTTTTCTCTCCCCTCCACTTTCTAAGTTGATGTATCGTTCCACCGAGCTCATCGAGCTCGAGTTGTTCCTTCCTGTTGATCTCATTTCTAACCTTCTTCTCCCAGAGCTCCTTGTGTTTCTCCATAACCTGAAGCTCCTTCGCAGCGTCTATGTAATCCCTTCTTGCTCCCGCAACATGACTTTCGCATTCCTCTACTACCATTTCCTGATCGTCTATTTCCTCTTCCTTCTTCTCCTCATCCTCCTTAAGCTTTCTCATGAAGCTGACATGGACATTGCCATTTCCAACCATAACCCCCACATCCATTTGGCTCCGCATCTCCTTCCTCGCTTCATGCCATCGTTCTATGATCTTATCCTTTTCCTCCTGCAACTCCTCCAGCTTCTCCCTCGCTTCGGTCAACGCTTTTATCGCCTTCGCAAGGGCCACCTCCGCGCGGCGTTTCATCCGCGCCTTAATTGTCAAAAGAGCCTGCAATCTATACTTCTGTTTAGCCATAATCTATTAGTGACTAGTGCTTAGTGACTAGTGATTAGTTATCAATCACTAATCACTGATCACTGATCACTGATCACTCAAAAATATCCTTAAGAAGCTCGATAGCCTCATCCGCGTCTATCTTATCTTTAACATCCTGTTTCAAAAAATTGTTAACCTCATCTATTTTCTCTATTGCATAATCCACCTTAGGATCGCTTCCCTCTTCATACGCACCTATGAGAATCAAATCCCTCTCCTTCTCATAGTTCGCCACGACCTCACGAAGTTTCATAGCGGCATCCTTATGATCCTCGTCTATAATTGAAGTCATAACACGACTGACGCTCTCGGAAACATCGATTGCAGGATATTGCCCGCGCGCAGCAAGTGCACGAGAGAGAATTATATGTCCATCTAGAATGGAACGCGTTTCATCGGCGATAGGCTCATTCATATCATCACCGGCGACGAGTATCGTATAAAATGCCGTGATAGAGCCCTTGTCAGAGTTTCCCGATCTTTCGAGAAGCCTCGGCAGCGTTGAAAAAACTGAAGGTGTATAGCCCTGTCTTGCGGGTGGTTCTCCCACCGCCAGTCCGACTTCACGCAATGCCCTTGCAAAACGCGTAATCGAATCCATCATCAACATAACCTTCTTACCCCTATCGCGAAAATACTCGGCAACTGCAGTTGCAACATACGCAGCTTTAAGACGCACGAGGGAGGGCTGATCGGATGTGGAAACTATCACCACAGATTTTGCAAGTCCCTCCGTCCCAAGCGACTCCTCCAAAAAATCCCTTACTTCACGGCCTCGCTCACCAACGAGACATATCACGTTCACATCTGCTTCAGCATTTCTCGCGATCATTCCTATAATAGTCGATTTACCAACGCCGGCCGCAGCAAAAAAACCGATGCGCTGCCCTTCCCCTACGGTGAGCATCGAATCGATCGCCTTGATTCCAACTGACATCTTCTTCATCACACGCTCTCTCTTGAGAGCCTTCGGTGGATTGGCAGTAACAGGGTACTCCTCATCAAATTCAAGAGGGCCCTTCTCCTCTGAATCAAGCGGATCGCCTAAACCATCCAGGATTCTTCCCAGAAGACCTTCACCAACACGAACAGTTAAAACATGCCCTGAAGGGATGACATCATTGCCAAGTCCTATCCCTTCCAGTTCGCCCAGCGGCATCAGCAGAACTTCCTGGTCGCGAAAACCTACAACCTCAGCCTTGATCGGTATCTTACTGTGATGAGTAACTATAAAACAGAGTTCGCCCATCCTGACACCCGGCACCACAGCACGCACCACAATACCGGTGAGCTCCGTAACCTTTCCCTTTATGGTGTACGTGGATACGGATGATAGCAGGTGATGATATTTATGAAAATCCACGACAGGCAGATCTGTCCTCGCCTTGGATTCCTTTGTTTTTTTGATATCGTTTTTCATAGTCATAGGTGATTAGTAATTAGTAATTAGTAATTAGTAATTAGTGATTAGTGATTAGTGATTAGTAAAACCTAAACTAGTCACTGATCTCCAAAGCCTTCCTCATTGCTTCCAGTTGCAAATCAAGTTGGGCATCTATGGTTCCGACCTCGGATTCAACCACACAACCGCCCTTAGTAATAGCCTCATCTGAACGAAGCGTAAGCCTTTTCGTCCTATCAATCTTCTCCCTAAAATCAACATCCCTCTCCATCAAACCGCTATAATCCTCCGGGTTCAACCTGATGACTATCCTGTCACCCAATGTTTTTTCGAGTGCCTGATGAACAACACCCTCGACCAGTTTAGAATTTTCTGATGCGAGCTTCCCGATGACCTTCTCCGCTATAGACATGGAGAGTTTTATCAATTCAGGCTCGACGCTTTCGTAGAATCTCTCGCGAAGGTGTTCCAATTCCACCAGCTTTTCCGTCACAGTCGCAAACCCCTTCGCCTCACCCTCAGAAAACCCCTTTTTTATGGCCCTCTCGCTCTGCGTCTTCGACTCCTCCAACACCCTGCGGGCCTCGATTCTCGTCTTCTCGGCATCCGCCTCCGCATCCTGAAGAATCTTCTCCGCTTTGCCCCTGGCATCTAGAACTCGTCTATGCACAACCCCGGCATTTTCATCAACCATCCTGACGGATTTCGATTTATCCTTAGTTCCCGCACCTTTAAAGATTTTTGACGTCATATTAGAGGATCCTTTCCACGACAAAAATGGGCCGTCCACACACAAAACCGTCACGGCAACCATTGGTTCATCTCAATTATGTATTAATAGCACACGGAATGGATTATGCCAACTGATGGAGAGTATTGGTTTCCTCGTCCCAGGATAGCGGAGAATCGAACTTATCGGAGGATTCCTCAGCAGTGGTATCGGATGAGAAGCCTTTCCAGGCAGCTTCGATCCTCTCCTCGCGTGCCATAGCCGCTACGGTTCTGAGGATCATATGACGCCTCTCTTCGGGAGAGACAGCCGATGGCCGAACGCGCTTCTCATCGATATAGCGCTTGAGCATGTAACCGTCCTTAGGATCCAATCTCTGTTGAATCATCCGGATCAGTTGATCGTGCCCATGACCTACAGCCTCAGCAAATGCACCTAGTCCTAAGATTTTTAGCAGCTGTTTAGGCCCCACCCGTTCACAGTCGATCTGCAACAGGGAGCTTCTTGCCTGACGATAGATTTCCGATGAAATATCAGCTGGAAGTTCCTTAATTTTAGCCTTCAATCTTCTCGCATCTTTGAGGTCCAGCCTATTGTAAATTATTCTCAAAACTTTCGTAGACATGGTTGAAAGCGCAATAGCTAGTTCTGTGATGCCAAGCTCGATGAACATCTCCTCCAGCTCAGCCTCCTTCAAATAATAGAGATTCTCAAATCCTAGATGATCTATGGAACGTGTTATTCTCATCGTAATGAAGTTAGATTCAAACTTTCTCCTGATCACATCAAGTATCTCTGGATCCACCGAAAAGGACTCCACCATATTGGGAACCTGCTGGCAGAGTATGGGAGGGAGATTCTTCAGTATGTAACGAACATGCTGCGATGGTAAAAAACGCAAAATAATGCCGATTACCCTTGGTGGTTCGTCGCGGAGTTTCTCCAGAATCCATGCTGGGTGAACCTCAGATAAGCTCGAAAATTTCTCTGAAGATACGAGATGCTTTACTATCCGCCTCATCGAATATTCCCTGTTCTCCTCATTCAGATAGTTTTTAACCAAGGAAGCATGAGCCTCACTGTCGTCATTCGACATAAAGTCAGAGAGTTCATTTGCAGCCTCAGCATCATTTTGCACTGATAGCGCTGCGATCATTCTCTGGCGGTTGTTGGTATTTGCTTCCATTCAAATATTTCCTTATTGTACCTGCGTATTGAGAACTGACTTCACCGACGATATGCTCTGTTCAGCTACCTTTACGGTCAGCTCCGTCATCTGTGCAAAGTGAAAAACGTGAGCTTGAACTACTAAAAGTTCCTGATTTGAAAATTTCTTTCCACCGTACAGAACGTGGTTAACCAAACTGTCCATCTGCATCTGGCCCTTGTTAACCTCGCCCAACATATCTACGACTTTTCCTGAAGCTTCTGGTGGTGAGATCGACGTCGTCTGTTCAGTGGGCATGTAAGATACATTTTCACCATTTAAAGACATCATCTGACCGGTCGGATTGATATTGGTGTTACCACCAATTCCTACCATATTAGCGAATTCAGCGCCGGACTCTACCTGCTGCATCACGTTACTAAACGATGCGCCACCAGCCTTGCCAGCCATACCATCTGACTTAGTCACGGCTTTTGCGATAGCTTCCTTATTCAGTTTTCCAATCACTGAGTTAATAGCCATAATTACTCCTCATCTCCCCCATCGTCCGATTGGTTATTAACCGCACGGTTACGAATACGTTTGAACAATAATGAAAGCGCTCTTGCATGTAGTCTAGAGGTCCAGGACTTCGAAAGTCCAAGCTTAACGCCAACCTCTTCGAGCGTTCTATTTTGGAAGTAATACATCATAATAAGCTGCTTCTCCTTCTCAGGAAGGGAACCGATCGCATCGCGCATGTGACGTCTGATCTGCATAAATTCGGCACGATGTTCGACGTTCGTGGCATCCACGTCCTCGACATCATTGTCTTCAGATGCGTCGAGGGAGACGATGTAGATCGATGCCAGACTATTGACCGTCTCGCTGACCGCTCCATCTTCTGACTTGTTCTTACTAGCGACTTTCGTGACCTTCTCTTCCCTGTGATTGAGTGACTTGTTCTGAAGATATTCGTTCGCTGCCTCTTCAAACTTGATCTTCGCGTAGAGCGTTCTGGGCAACCAACCGCTTCTTCTAAGTCCATCATAGATGGCGCCCTTGATGCGGTAGTAAGCAAAGGTTCTGAAATCAACGTCCTGGCTATCATCAAACCTTTTTGCAGCTTCCAGAAGTCCAAGTCTTGCGTTACAGAGGACCTCTTCATAGTCGACAGCGGATGACAAGCTCTGACACACCCTATTCGCAATCGATGATGCATAGGGCATATACTGGTTGATGATCTCATCACGCTTCCTGAGAGCCTGTAACTCCTTCTTTGTAGTCTTGGCTCCTGATCCATCGCTACGACTCCTTGCCGCTTCGACAGCCTTTTTAGCAGCCTCAGCTGCCCGTTTTCTGGCACGTGCTTCCAGATCTTTCTTAGCTGGCTTTCTCTCTTTAGCACGCTCACCTGCTGTCTTGGCCATCATGCCTCCCCTTTAGAGTCAATGCCTCCGCTCTCTTATATGCAGAGAACATGCCAGTTCTTTGGGATCTCCTAAAAAACGCTATCTACTTGATATGATTAAGCAATATTGATTTTAAAGAATTAGCGATTTGCTCGAAAACATTAAAAAATGGGGGGTTAAAACCTCACTTGAAGAATGAATACCCCTATTGAATTGCTGAAATATGAATGAAAACAACAGCAAAGGAAGACTTGCAGGTTTTGCCTGCTTGGATGGTATTATAAATGATAGGAATAAGGATTATATCTTCTGGCTCATATCTGACATGGAATTACCTCTAGCACCCAATACATTCATGATCTGCTGATTATTGCCTGCGAAGGTGCCTGCTGCAGGCTGTATCTGGGACATTCCACCCATCTCGAGCCCTGGAAAAGCTACCTGAGTCATTTGATTCTGTTGCATCTTATCAGCCGCCTTAGCGTAAGAACGCGCCTCCATGCCCTGGCCTACAGCGCTGATACCGTACATACCTGCAGCACCGATTGCAGCCGGCGGAAACATAAATGACATCGGCATAGCTATCGAACCTAAAATCCTACCAAACCCCTTTAAAAATCGGCCAAAACCACCAGGTTTCTTCACTTCCCTGGCATTCGGATCCTGCCCCTGGACCATTCTCATCTCGTATCTGACCATGTCTGCTTTTATGTTACTAGCCACGAAATAC
>JABGOS010000045.1 GCA_018645265.1 Deltaproteobacteria bacterium | reverse complement strand
TATACTATTTCTCATAACGCTCACTTCTCCGTCATTCGTTGTAAGTGTCTGCCCTCTTAACCAAAATTTAGGTAATCTGTCCAGCGTTATGCTCTGAAAAAGGTGTCCGACACCTTTTCATATTTAGAGTGAATTTTGCGGTATTTAGCCATCAATCAAACAGCTTATGCCAGAGGCTCTTGAACCAGTTGACCTTTATGGGGACCCTACTAGTTTTAACAGTGCCAGGAACCCTGACACCCTCCTGTTGATATTTCTCGGTAGGTGCCTGGTGTGTTGGCTCATTATACTGCCACGATTCGGGAACTCCTAAAGAGACCGGATCCTTTGGAGGATATCCCGATTCAGTTAGATACTCATTGCATTTACCCAACCACTGCAGCGCCTTCGTTTTCTGCTCAGTGGATTGAAAGAGATATGATTCCTGAATCTCATCGAAATATCCATTCACATCTACACCGACAGCTGTTTTGACGTCGTTCAAATATTTAAAGAAGTCATTCGTTAGAGTGACTGCCGATTCAACACCTTGAAGAGCATCCGCTGCAACGTAACTCAGGTATTGTTGGACACCTGGCTGATGACCAACCCTTAAATCCGCAGCCAGTGAACATACTGCAAGCTGTGCCCTCTTCGATAGTTCACCCAATGATGGATTACACACCTGACTATTCTGACAGACGAATACTTCATTGATCAGATAATTCGTCCTGAGAGTTGGTTCGAAGAGAATAGCAAACCCCTCATCCTCAGCCAGCAGGCTATGCTTAGTTTTTACATCGGCAAAGAATGCGCACTGCTTTCTAAAATCAATTTTCTTACCCTCATCCGTCTGAATATTGTCGATCTCTACAAAATCGGAGAGAACCTTCTGTTCGCCCACAGAAAACACATCTGAAGTATGACAGTATTTGGCCTGATCCGGAATATTATAGAATGACTTCTTAAGATCGGGCACACTCGGAACACCCTCAGGTATCGATCTGTAATGCTGTTTAGCGCCAAGGCGCTCTAAACGAAATGTTGCATGATGTCTATCGAACAGAAGATTTCCAAATGCGAGTTGCGATATCCTACATGAACCATAAAAACTATCGGACGGTGTTCCATCCGGCATCTGTGCAGCACTGCATATTTGCGATGCGAGAGGAAAGTGAATTGAGGCACCCTTTGAATAAATATCACCCTCCCCCATAGCTTCTATTGCATCGCTCGCCACTCCCGTAAGCGAATCGATCTGTTCCTTGTCGATGCTGATTCCATTCAGAAGAACTGAAGAGAACATCACGCGCTGATAAGCTTCATAAATTCTTTTCGTATACTCCTGTCCTTTATCGAGATCCGTAAACTCACTCCCTAAGACACTTTCAATCTCTGCCTCTATGATGGAGGACCCTATGCCAAGCAAGAAATCGGATATGCCATTCAATAGATTAACGAGACTCCAAAAAATGCTGTTGAGCAAATTCTTCAACGCCTGCAGTGGACAGCCTATTATCGAAACCAACCATGAAGTCGGATTATGAATATCAAAATTACAAGGATCCCAACTGTGAGTAGCGTTGAAGCTCAGCTCATCGACTTTCATCGGGCTCATCGCGATACGACGTATACCTAGTTGAAATTTCACTACCTGCTGACCATCGGAGTTGGTCATAGTCTTAGCTGCGGCAACTGGATGGGCAACGATTGATACAGGATGTAGATCAACATGAGCCTCAACCTGGCCAAACAAATTGATGACAGCGCTGGATAGTATATCTATACCGAGCTCCATAAATTTTTGAACTAATCTGAGCATCCAACCTATCAGCCAACCCCACCATCTCTTCTCCAACCATTTCGAAGCCTCAGCCATAAAATCCAATTCCAGCTCGAAGTAACCGGCACCTGTATGTTTGGCTACTATCTTTGGTAGGGATACCCATCCCCCTATATGAGCTGCTATAGCCGATGGAAGATCACCATCCGGCCTTGGAAGCTGGAAACCTGAGCAACCATATTTGGTTGCTTCATCAACAATCGTTCCGATATCCGATTGTTCATATCCTAATTCGACCAACCTATTTCTGAAACCTGTCATGCCCGGTTCACATGCAAATTCCTCAGACGACGCTCCTAGATTAGGAAATATTTCAAATGAAACGGGATCACGAGGGCCCTTATAGCTATCCGCTATACAGTAGGATTTTGATGCCATACACTTACATTTGTAGACCATCCTCGTTGCAACGTACTCTCCGCTCCCATCCGCATCGCAGAATAGATTTGTAGTGGTGCCTCGATAAAACATAAAGCGATCAATATCTTTGGATGTCGATGAATCTACCTGAAAGGGGAGAGGCCTTAAGGAAGAATGGTCAGCGAGGTTTATGGAGAGTGGTCGCTCCGCACTAATCTCTATTTTTCCATTATACTTTATGGTTACATGATCCTTAGTGATTTTCAATTCATCGAGCTCAATTCCGTTACCAACCTTTTTCACCTTGAAGGAGTTGGAGTTAATATCCTCCGGTTTCAACAACTCGATAGGATCGATAGAACATGTCAATTTCTCAGGATCACATTTACTCTTGAGTTGCATGTTGTTTTCTAATGCATATTTTTTCAGGTTCTCTTTAATCTTTTCCATCGCGTGGCGCAGACCCTTTTGAACGATAAAGTGTTTCAAGGTATTTGCTGGAAGCTCAAATCTTATAAACTCCACATCCTGATTTAAGGTTTCACCCTCAATGGATTCGGGAGGAAGATCAAAATCCCCAACGACCTCTCCGGTCTCAGGAGCATTATCATGATAGGAAGGGGATATACTTGCATCACTAGGTTCATCATCCAGTATCTCATCCACCGTACCTGTATAGCTTTTGCTAAGTGAAAGTTCGAAACAGGCAATTTCTGCGAGCTCCTTCACCGTGTCACATGCCGGATACGCAGTTGCGTTTGAAGCGACCTCCCCAGAATTCATGCCGGGGCAATTCGGCTGCTGATACTCAGGAGTCTTAGCACCCTCACAGCAGCCGCACTTTTTCTCCTTCCATTGGTCCAAACCAGCTTCACATTTGCTCTTGGATTCCATAGCTCCAGAATGATACGGAACACAAACAACGCTCTCAGACACCTCCTCGCCAGTTTGACAATTTGTATATGTGACATTTGTGGAGGCGAGATTCTCTGGCGACTGAGAGCAGACGGAACATTTTTCAACCACATTCTGTGATATGAAATTACACTGTGATATTTTTGTTGGCGTACAAGCAGCCTCTGTGCAGTCCGGCTTTTCATCGGAATCGAAGTTTGACTGATCCGCTAGAAGATTATTTGAAGATAGAGCTAGAAGTAGAATAACCAGAAAAAAAGCTGCGCTGATTTTACCGACCTCTGACAAATTCACCCCCGCTCAATATAGTTTTCAGCCACGTACAATATGGTGCAATTAACATGCCGACAAAGGTGAAAAAAACACATTATCTAACAGCTTTATCATTAATTATATCAACATGTTAGGAGTTATTTCCGAGCTACGCCTCAGTCACCGCCTGAGAACTTGATAAAAGATAGAAATATCGCCTGATGAAGTGTCATATTTATGGCACAGCAACCTTCCGTTGAATTGCCAAAAAGTGTCGGACACTTTTTGGTGAAAAATGCAAAATAGTGTCGGACATTTTTTGGCAATTCGCTAAAAAAAAGCGCTGCCAGGATATCCTGACAGCGCTTTTGCACGTATTAAAAATAGAGAACTATTGTTTTGCCTCGTCCGCCATCGCAGCCTGTGCTGCAGCAAGCCTTGCAATAGGTACGCGATATGGTGAGCAACTTACATAGTTCAAACCTATGTTGTGGCAAAACTCGACTGACTTCGCCTCACCACCATGTTCGCCGCAAATGCCAATCTCTAGGTTTTTCTTCGTCTTACGCCCAAGCTCGACGGCAATCTTCATGAGTTTGCCAACGCCATTTTGATCTATCGTAACAAATGGATCGGCTGGAAGAATTTTCTTCTCCACATACTCATTGATAAATTTACCAGCATCGTCGCGTGAGAAACCGAACGTCGTTTGTGTCAAATCGTTCGTCCCGAAGCTGAAGAAGTCTGCAGCCTTTGCAATTTCATCGGCCGTAACTGCAGCACGTGGTAGTTCGATCATCGTACCTATGAAGTACTTAATCTTCTGTTCGGTTCTCTCCATAACCTCGTTAGCTATCTTCTCACAGACGGCCCGCATCTGACGTAGTTCATTCAGATGACCTACGAGCGGGATTTCAATCTCAGGAATTACGATTAAGTGTTCATCGCGAACCAATTCGCACGCCGCTTCCATAATAGCCTGCGTCTGCATCGCATAGATCTCAGGATAGGTGACACCCAGACGACATCCGCGATGACCGAGCATCGGGTTGAACTCATGCAGCTCCTCCGCCTTCGCCTTGAGCTTCTCAGCCGGAACATCCATCTTCTGTGCCAGCTCATTTATCTCCGCATCCGTATGAGGTATGAATTCATGCAGCGGTGGATCCAAAAGCCTCACGGTAACCGGATGTCCGTTCATGACACGGAAGATCCCCTTAAAGTCACTCTTTTGCATAGGAAGAATCTTCGTGAGCGCTTTTTTTCTTCCAGCAAGATCATCGGCGAGAATCATCTCACGAACTGCATCGATTCTCTCACCTTCGAAAAACATGTGCTCGGTTCTGCAAAGTCCGATGCCCTCAGCGCCAAACTTACGAGCAACTTCAGAGTCATGAGGCGTATCCGCATTCGCACGAACCTTGATCGTCCGAACAGCATCAACCCATTCCATAAACTGACCGAACTGGCCTGTAAGCTCAGGTCTAGTCGTCGGCAACTCACCTAGCATAACCTCACCGGTTGAGCCGTCGAGAGTCAGGGGATCACCTTCATTTATTGTGATATCACCGATCGATGCGATCTTCGCATCGGAATCGACTTGAAGTACCTGACATCCAGCAACACAGCATGTTCCCATTCCACGAGCGACAACCGCTGCATGAGAGGTCATACCACCTCGAGCGGTGAGAATACCCTCGGCAACCACCATCCCCTTGATGTCATCCGGCGAGGTTTCGAGGCGAACGAGCACAACCTTTTCACCACCCTTGGATGCTGCATGAGCCTCTTCCGCCGTGAAATAAACCTTACCGACTGCCGCACCAGGTGATGCAGGTAGACCCTTCGCAATGGCCTCACGCTTCACGTTCGGATCGATCATTGGATGAAGCAACTGATCCAGCTGCTCAGGCTCGACACGCATCACAGCTGTATCCTTATCGATGAGACCTTCCTCCACCATGTCGACCGCGATCGCCACAGCAGCCTGTGCCGTGCGTTTTCCATTTCTCGTCTGAAGCATCCAGAGCTTATCCTGCTGAATTGTAAATTCGATATCCTGCATATCCTTGTAATGATCTTCCAGCTTCTTATAGATACCCTCTAGTTCGTTGTAGAGATCCGGCATGATCTCTTCCAAGGACTTCTCGTCATCATCCTTCTTACCTACTATATTGATCGGCTGAGGGGTTCTGATACCAGCAACAACATCCTCACCCTGAGCATTCACGAGATACTCCCCGTAAAATCTATTTTCACCAGTTGATGGATCGCGAGTGAATGCAACGCCGGTTGCACAATCGTTACCCATATTACCGAAAACCATCGACTGAATGTTGACCGCCGTACCCCAGTTGTCCGCATAGCCGTGAATCCTTCTATATTCAACAGCACGCTCCGTATTCCAGGACTTAAACACTGCGCTGATCCCTCCCCAGAGCTGATCGTTCACGTTGTCCGGAAAATCAACGCCCAAATCCTCTTTAACCCTCGCCTTGAATAGATCACAGAGAGTCTTGAGGTCGTCGACGGTGAGATCGGTATCAAGGGTGACGCCCTTCTCAGTCTTCATTTCATCAATGATCTTCTCGAAGTGTTCTGACTCCGCACCCATGACAACTCCACTATACATCTGAATGAAGCGACGGTAGCAGTCATACACGAAACGCTTATTGCCCGTCTTCTCCACGAGGCCATCCAGAGTTTGACTTGTAAGGCCGAGGTTCAACACCGTATCCATCATGCCAGGCATGGAAACTCTAGCTCCGGAACGTACGGAGAGAAGAAGTGGATTTTTTGGATCGCCGAACTTCGCCCCCATAACCCTCTCTATGTGATGAACGCCAGCCTCAACCTGTTTCTCAAGTTCACCCGGATAGTTATGATTGTTATCATAATAGTGCGTGCATACCTCAGTCGTAACCGTCATACCCGCCGGAACAGGAATTCCAAGACCGCTCATCTCGGCTAGATTCGCACCCTTTCCACCGAGAAGGTTTTTCATAGAAGTGTCACCTTCTCCCTTACCGCCACCAAACGTATATACATATTTATTACTCACAACTTCCTCCTTTTTAAGTGATTTGTGATTAGTGAATAGTGATTGGCAACTGCCTTATTTCATCAGTCACGGATCCCTGATCACCAATTACCGACCGCTTATTTTTGAAATTTATCAGTAAGATATTTGATTAAATTATCTAAAGGTATCCTCTCCTGCTCCATCGTATCCCTATCTCGTACAGTAACAGCATGATCGTTCTCAGAATCAAAATCATATGTAACGCAGAACGGTGTTCCAATCTCATCATGACGACGATAGCGCTTGCCAATTGATCCAGCCTCATCGTATTCGCTGAAGAAATTCCCCTTTAGATCCTTCTCCACCTTTCTCGCTTGCTCCTTCAATTTATTTGAAAGGGGCAGAACGCTCACCTGTACCGGAGCGATCGAAGGATCGAAACCCATCACAACCCTCTTCTCACCCTTCACCTCCTCCTCGCGATATGCATCGCAAAGGACCGCAAGCGCTGTACGATCGACACCGACTGAAGTCTCGATAACATAAGGAAGATATTTTTCCTTTCGAGCATCATCGAAATACATCATATCCTTGCCAGAAACTTCCATATGTTTTTTAAGATCGTAATCAGTACGATTCGCTATACCCTCCATCTCCGACCAACCAAAAGGCATCTCATACTCAACATCACTACATGCTAAAGCGTAGTGCGCGAGCTCGTTACTTTCGTGGGGACGAATTCGCAGTTTATCCCCTTTCACGCCTACCGACTTAAACCAATCGTATCTTTCGCTAACCCAATACTCGTGCCACTTACTGGCTTCATCCTTATGGCAGAAGAACTCCATCTCCATCTGTTCAAATTCACGTGAACGAAAGATGAAATTTCTCGGAGTAATCTCATTACGGAACGCTTTACCGATCTGCGCAATACCGAACGGCACCTTCTTACGACTAACCGTCTGAACATTTCTAAACTGTGTAAAGATAGACTGACAAGTTTCGGGACGTAAGTATGCGAGCGATGCAGAATCTGCAGTCGCGCCAACGTGCGTCTGAAACATGAGATTAAACTCTCGCGCCTGCGTCAGTTCCCCGCCACATTCCGGACAAGCACCCTCCTTACTATCCTTCTTAGGCGGCGGCATATCATCAGCTCGGAATCTCCTTTTACACTCCTTACAATCAACCATCGGATCGCTAAAGCTGGAAACATGCCCTGATGCTACCCACGTTCTGGGATGCGCTATAATGGATGTGTCAACACCGACGACATCCTCGCGCTCCTGCACGATGCGCTTCCACCAGGAATCCTTTATGCGGCGTTTAATCTCGACACCTATCGGCCCGAAATCCCAAAAACCGTTGATTCCGCCGTAGATCTCACTCGACTGAAAGATTATTCCACGTCGCTTACACAGCGACACCAATGTTTCCATGTTAACCATACTAAACCCCTTGAAAACTGTAGTGAAAGTCAGCGATCGTTAGCATGCCCCCTAGAACCAGTCAAGAATGAAGGGTTAGAAATACAGCAATTCTGAAAACCATCTGCTGGTTAATCGGTGTTACGAATTTTTTTCCATTGCCCTAGCATCCTCATGTATTATAATCTCGCGGAAATATGGAGGTTTTTGTGAAAAAGACAATTCTCATGATTCTTTTTCTCCCCCTGGTCATAACGGTAGAGGGCTGCAGCAGTGATAAAGATAGCCTTTTTGCGAAGCTCTTCAAAGGGGGGGGTAGCACTGTACCTGTGACCGTTGAGAATGTAATTATCAAGGATCGATCATATACGGTTGAGGTGCCAGCAGTTCTTAGACCTTCGGAGAGGAGGGAAGTAACCTTGCCGGCGGATGCCACAATCGAAAGGGTCTACGTAGCGAAGGGCGATAGCGTAGCTGAAGGTGATCCGCTCTTTCAAATTTCTGAGGGTGAAATCAAATCCCAGCTCGCCAGATTGAATGACAATCTCCGTGATGCCAGAGCGGAGTTCGATAAAAACAGCTACCTATACAACAACAGGGACAGACTCCTAGAGGAGGAGAGAATCGACCAAGTGCAATACGATAACCTCGAAATTGATATCGACACCAGCGAGACACTCGTTACACGCCTCCAAGGTGAGATGGCGGCTCTCAGGGAGAGGCCTAGAAATAGCAGCATCCCTAGCCCCATCAGCGGAATCGTCGAGGATGTTTCGGTGGCCGTTGGCGTTACCGCTGCCGCTGGTAAGCCTCTCGTCTCCATTACCCAGTTTAATCCGATGTTGGCCGAGTTCGAGCTCGCATCATATGAGTCAGCTACTGTAAATTCCGGCACAAACATTGATGTAAGACTGCCCGACCTCAGTGCTGACAATTTTAAGGGGAAGATTGTTAAGGTGGATTCCTCCATCAACCCGGATGATCAGTCTTTTAAAGTATGGGCTTCCGTTCCAAACCCCAAGGGTTTTCTGAAGGCCGGCATGAGCGCAGAAGTACAGTTTACCACATCACAGAAACAGCGTTTTTTTCTAATTCCCTCAGAGGCACTAATCAGGGATAGAAGAAGGTATTATGTCTTCACAGTCATAAATGGAGTTGCACATAGGGTTGAAGTTGTGCCAAAGGAGAAGCGCGGCAAGCGGGTGGAAATTGCAAAGGGCCTGCGCGAAGATGACCTTGTAGTTGTAAAGGGTCATGACGAACTTACAGAGGGAACGGTAGTGGATATTTGGGGACGTTAAAACTGATTACAACTTGAATGCGATATGAAAAAACTAATTAGAATTATAGCAGTCACACTAATACTAGCTCCGCTTTCGCTGAACGCTACACCAAAAGCTGCGTACATTTGGAATGAGATTGAAGATGGTTTTAACTACGCAAAATTTTCGTTCAAGATAACCGACAGCGAACGTTCGACGATCCACGCTTTTCAGATAGATCCCAAAAAATTCCGTCTCGACGTTGTCACAGCAGAAAATGAAATTTCGGGAAGCAACGCACGCGAGATGGCAAAGAAAAACAGGGCTCTTCTTGTTATAAATGGTGGTTTCTTCACTCCAGAACACAAGTCAATCGGTCTCCTGATTAAAGGCGGGAAACGGGTCAATCCGATCCACAATACAAGCTGGTGGAGCATCTTCATGATGAAGAATGGCAAGCCTTCCATCATCAGGCCGAACCAGTTTAAAATGTCATCAAATGTCGATATGGCGCTGCAGGTAGGCCCACGTCTGGTCGTCGATGGTCAAATCCCCAAGCTCAAGGAGAGTTTTGCTATCAGATCTGCGGTAGGAATCACCCGTGACAACAAGATTATAATTGTAATTACATCTGGTCATGGAATTTCCATGAATGAATTGGCAAAGCGCATGAAGAATTCTCTCTTCCAGGGCGGCTTGTATTGTAAAAATGCTATGGCTTTGGATGGAGGAAGTTCATCTCAAATCTTTGTTAAAAATGGCAAGTTTGAGTATTCCCAAACAGGTTTTGCTAAGGTCACGAACGGCCTTGCCGTCTACCGTAAATAATCAATACTATCAATTAATTATCCCCATCAAAAGTTAGCAACATATTTACAATTTCAGCGAAAAGAAGGCATCAGGATTAAAATTAAACTCCTATGTTTGCGATGACATATGATCGGTTGGAGCATGTAATTTGCTTTGAAAAATAACTTGTGAGGATGTGGCGTTTACAGTCTTTATATTTGACTTCAAACCACATTTAAGATTCCCTCGCGCTTTCGTATTTAAAACTAAACAGTACGACATTACAAAATCATATGGCTAAGCCCCACAACATCAATGATTGGATAACCGTTCCCAAACAGTATTTTTTGGAAGACCCTATTCGCCAATGTTTTGTAGAACAGGATAACTCGATAGCTGGAAATCCCATATGGCCTTACGATGAAAGATTTTCACCGACAGCAATTGATGGAAACATCGAAATCGCTAAAGAGATATTGAAGAAGATGGGTGGCGCTTTTTTCTCTTCCCATATCCGTTTAAATTCCGACAGAAAAGTTGAGCAACTACATTGCGAAAAAAAACCATTGCGCCTGGAAAGCACCTTTGTCTCTGGTTTCCTCATACCCGAGGACGCGATAAACGATTGCAGACTCAACTTCTACCCTATCGATGGAACGATTCCCCGCCTGGATAAGACGCTGAATAGTTTTAAAGGAACGTGGTTGATGTCAAACTTGGGTTTCTTTCTGACAAGAAAACTAATCGTCGACAGAGATGATGGCGGCCTCCCCTATTCACACAATTCAAGACACTCCGTAGATGAAAAGTTGCCTTCAGATGCAATGGCTTACCTCGGCGGTTTCTTCGTTCGTAACGAAGATGCTTTCATAGGATACCCACCATTATTCGGTACTATCGGTATCGGCACCACACACGATGGCAAGATAAAGATCATAGATGATATAAAACTAAGAGGTGGCACCCTCACACTAAATGGCGTGGCCGTGCCATGGTCAGAGAATAATGTAAACCCATCCAGTAACAATAATTCCGTTCTCAACCTCTATACCCCAGCTTTCAAAACTCCGACCACCGATGGATATATGGATAATACACTGTGGTTGGATTACCACCCCATGATTGGCGAAAACAGTGTAAATGTCGTCGTAATAAACGTGGGAACTGGTATTCACCCCACACCCAGAGTAGCTTACATAAAAGAGGGAGCCATCCAACAACCAGCATGCGGCATCACACTCTCATTCGATAAAACTTTTTTCTTGAAGAACTTCACATCGCTCAATTCAATTGAAGCACAGAAAATAGGATTTGAGTTCGAGCCATGGTTTGACGAAGATCAATGGAACGACATCACATCATTTTATGAGGGATTGGTACCCCTACCCCTTGAGGGGACGACCATCCCAGAATTCAGCAGACACCCGAATGCCATACTGACTCAAGAGTCCTTTCTTCCAAACGCACTCATACGGGAGCCCAGGGCGGTATTCGTAAAAACCGAAAATAAACTCGGTGTATTTATATTCAGCGGTAGATACGAATATTCAATTGGCGCATCGATGTCAGAGATACCACCGCTGACAAAACTGATTCTATCAAAGATGGATCCCAGCGAAAGCATCAAAGCACTGGTAGGCTTAGACGGCGGGTCAGGCGCCAAGATCGGCTTGATGAAGGATTCTAAATTTTTACCTCTCAGCTGGACAGCTCCTGGGGGAAGAAATCGCATGGGCGATCCAAACGGAAATACGTACTCAACTCTTAACATTAAGATAGGCGATTAAGGCTCATGATCAACTTCTCACCAGCTCAGGCTTCAGGAGCACTCGGCAATCTTCTGGGAAGATTTATTCCGCCTAGCGTAATGCAATCGGGAGATGCATCGAGCCTGTACGCATCATCATTTCACCTCGCGACGAGGATGATGCAGGATATCGCAAACAGATCTTCGGCTATACCCGCACCAGTTAGAAATGCCCTGTTGGCATTACCCAATCAGGGGCTAACGAAATCGGCGATGCGCTTTCTGGTTCCCGATGCAGTAACTGACCATGTATCAGCGACATTGCTTCAGGGAAGAAGACTCTGGGCCGATCTCGAGTATAGACCTCAAGTCTTACATTCTAGAACTAACAGTGGAACGAGAGAGCTATCGATCCAGCCTGGAGTCAGCCTCGAAACAGCACTTGCTGACAACAAGCCAATAAGAGCCCTATTTCTCTCCCATTTTCCAATTCATACGAACGGCAGCGGATTCTACACAAAGGCAATTACGGAACAGATAGCCAAAGTTGGTGGTGAAGTGGGAATTCTATTCGCCGGCCATGAATTCATAGAGGACCCCCCTGAGGGAATGTTCAGACAGTACCTGCTCCCCTTTACCCCAGAGAGAGCTTCACCGCTGCGGGGTGCAGCTAGAAGCAACATCCCGGTTTTCGATTCGAACTCGGCAAGTCCAAACGGCAGAAGATTTATGGATCTTCTTCCTGAGGAGTTGCGTGCATACGCTGAAGGTTTTGCAGATGCTACCGCAGTCGCAGTCAGGGACATGCAGCCTAACATTATAGTAGTCAATCACGCATGGGTAGGTGCACTTGCTGCACAGAGAACCGGACTTCCCTATGTAGTTGTATGTCATGGATCCTGCAGCAACCATGTCATACGCGCCTATCCCGATGGCCCCTCCGGAGATGCGCATGAGCCATACCCGTCAAATTTAGGGGATATTGTCTTTGATGCTGTCAGGGGTGCCAATAAGGTCGTAACCGCTACGGATGAAGTAGGAGATGTGCTCGCTGCAGCATACGGTGTAAACCCTGATAAAATAGGGGTCATACCACACGGTTTCAACAAGAGGATCTTCTGCCCCACCTGCGATTTGGATAGAAATACCGCTGCAAGAACGCTTGGTTTTGAGGTCAATGATTGGCAACATCTCGTCAGCTTCGCTGGTCGCATGGGAGATATTAAAGGAGTGCCGGATCTGATCAGAGCTGCACAGATGGTAGTCGACGCCATGCCTGGCGAGGTATTATTTGTTCTCGCAGGGGGAGGGGGAAAGCTGGACGCATACAAAACGCTCGCCGAAAAGCTGGGCATTGCAGGATCATTAAGATTTATCGGACATAGATCACAATCCGACCTCGCTTCTCTCTTCAGAATATCCGATTTAGTCACGGTGCCTTCGAGGAGTGAACTATTCGGCATCACGGTATTAGAGGCTGCCGGTGTTGGAACACCGGTCCTAGCTACAAACATCGGTGGATTAAAGATGATAGTAACTGAGGAGATGGGCTCCACCGTACCACCTCAAAATCCTAGGGCACTGGCGGATGGTATCATTAGAATGTTAGTCCAAGGCACCAAATTGCAAATAGGTACCAGTGCTCAAGAAACGGCTCACTCCAAATATGGCTGGGATAAGACCGGGATGGCATTTCGTGGGGAGCTGATTCATGCTATTGGAATGCATCAGGACCAGCCTGGTTTACAGGGTCTGGCCCGCGAGCACCTCTTCCTAGTGCCTGGCGTAGGGGATATAGAACCCAACTAAAACCCGGGTAACCCTCTAACTATAAAGAATATATATATTTTTCCTTGCACCGGAAAAATTAATCTTATAACAATACGCAACTTTATTTAGGTCTTAATATTATAATTCTAATATTTTGAGGTATTGCAAATGGGTGGATTTAACTGGGCTTCGATGATCGGTGGTTTAGCCCTCTTCTTTTTTGGATTGGATTCAGCGCGCCACGGCCTACAGATGGC
>JABGOS010000134.1:11115-13634 GCA_018645265.1 Deltaproteobacteria bacterium | reverse complement strand
ATCGAGGGTAGCGACGGATATCAGGGTCTTGAAGTCGCCAAAATTCAGGAAATCATGAAAGCAGCTGCAGCGGAACGTGGCATGCTAGCTTCCAATATAGCAAGATCTGGAAGGCGTCATGTTCGCATAAGTGATCTTCAAAAATTAATTCAAGCAAATGCTGGGAAGTTTGGTTTCATGGCCGCTGACGCCTCAATGGGAACATTCGCTGGACGCCAGTTTTTTCAACAGTTCGCAAGCATTGGAGATACCAACATCAGAATGCTCGGATCCGGACTCATCGTCTTTACCGATACCGGTAACGCAGTGACCGCTTATTCGAAGAGTGATTTTTGGAAGGATGCAAAGGTCAATCCAACTATAACGGTAACACCTCAACAGGCGTTGCAAGCTGTTGTTGCCAAAGCCAAACAGATTGCCGAAGAGAAGAGGAAAAAAGAGGAGGATCTCGAGAGAGAGGGTAAGGCTGGCACTCATGAGGCTTGGCAGGCATCCATCTCAAGCAGTGCTTTTGCAAGCGCCGTCGAGGAGGCTGAAAAAGCTGAAGGTGAAACAATACAGGTCCGAGTAGAGGTTGTCGTTATGCCTCAAGGGTACAACGGTTCCGATACGCAGGATTTGCACTATAGATTTGAACTTGGTGGCCGTGCTGAATTCTATGTCAATGCGGTAACAGGTCAGATTGCAGTCAGGGAGATGCCAACCTGGTAATAAGAAATAAATGACAGGTAACTGTTGATAAATATATCTTGATTCGATAGATAAAAAACCGCCGACACCATCGGCGGTTTTTTTATGCTGATATTATTTATTTAACAATATTCAAACAGGGAAAGGATTATCATGAAAAACTTATTAGCAGTTTTAAGCGTTGTTGCATTACTCACAGCTATTAGCTGCAGTTCGATAAAAAATGCCGCTCAAAATATTATCTCAGATGACGACAAGACCATCGGACAACAATTGGATGAAGCTGGAGCATCTTTGAAGGATTGTCGTAAAAATTGCACTGAGGCGGCAACATCGGATATGAAAGCACAGTGTGTGAAAAGCTGTGAGTATGCCGAGCAGATGCACAAGATGGCGAAAGAGATGACGAAGGGCGTATCCGATAAAACACAGCAGGAGATGGCGAAGGATCTGCAAAAAAAGATCTATGAGAATATGAACCAGAATCAGTAAATCAGCCTAACTCAGTACGAAAATGTTTCAGAATTTTGAATAAGCGTCCGACGCTTATTCGACGATCTATGCAAAAAAACCGCCTACAAAATAGGCGGTTTTTTATGTTATATAATATCGGGCTCAATTATTAAAATATATCGTCATCATTCCGCCTACATAAGTTGCAATATCTATCTTCCCATCATTATTAAAATCACCAGCCTCAATCCCCTGAGGAACTTCAACAGTTATGGTATCCGTCCTAGTAAACACACCGCTCCCATTATTTCCCATAATACCTATAGCCGATTGAAAATTCCCCCATGAATCATTCAATGTAACCGCCAAGTCTATATCACCATCACCATCAAAGTCAGCAGCTGCAATGTCGTATGTGCTAAGGTCCGTTGCAAAGATCGACTGCATCTGATAGTCCGTTTTATTATCAAACGTTCCGTCACCCTCTCCAAAGAATATACTAACCGTCGATCCCATTCCACCATCCCACACGGTAACAGCCATATCCAAATTCCCATCCTCATCAAAATCCGCAAATACAATTTCGCCGAGCTCATTATTTCCGGATTGATTTGAATCCGCCCACGTAAAACTTCCATCACCATTGTTTAAATATACTTCAACTGACGGAGGCGCCTCTGCTGTAGATATGGCTATATCAATATACCCATCATTGTTAAAATCAGCCGTTGCCATACAGTTTGCTGTAGCAGAAGTGCCATATGAATTAATATTGGGAAATATATTCCCGGGTTCGCCGCTGTTGATGTTAACATCAAAGAGGTTCGGACTGACCCAAATGTTAGCAATGATTGAAGCTAGATCGATGCCCCCATCACGATTAAAATCACCTGCAATCATTCCGAAAGGACCATGATCATCCTTATAATAGTCGTTCTGAGGATAGAAATTACCGGCTCCCCTACTCCAGTAGATGGAAATATTTGAGTTCACATAATCCTGAACTGCTAAATCATAATGCCCCTCAATTTGAAAAGAAGCTATGACCAATTCTCCCGCCCTTTCGTTAGCGAGAAGAGTATAACTCGCCTCCTCAAGGGTTCCGTTCCCATTATTCAACATGATTTCAATCGATAATTTATTTTCGCTTGAAAGCGCAATGTCCAAAAAACCATCTCTATCGAGATCGGCTGTGCTAAAATAATAATAATCACTGAAATATTGGATGCTATTGGAAAAATTCGCACTGCTCGGATAAACATAAGGGTTAGTACCGTTCACTATCTCCTCAGCGTTATTGCCACCCCCCAAAACACCATCGTCACCATCAAAATCCTCCGTATCATCGTTTGGATCGGCTGGATCCATCATATCAT
>JABGOS010000134.1:0-11105 GCA_018645265.1 Deltaproteobacteria bacterium | reverse complement strand
CATCACTCCCGTAGGAATAGAATATGCTAATTCAGAAGGTCCAACATAAGTTCTATAGTTGTCCTGATTAATCCAAGCCCAACCACTTTTGTTTAGGAGAGGAACGTTTCTATATTTATACTCATAACCATCTACTACTCCCCCTCCATCCAAATCGTTGATTGTAAATGCTATCGATGCAGATACCGAATCATCATTTGAATCGATACATGTATAAGTAACGGAAGAGGAAGCATAAGCATCATCAGGGATGGAACTATACGTATTATCTAATGAAAGAGTACGCGCGGAAGAATCAAAAACCAAGTAGGCTGGTAGATTGCTGATGGAGTATTCAATTTCAAAAGCCGCTTCATCACCATTACCATCGGTGCATTCGGGTAACGTAATATTTCCAAGAACATAACCTGGAACCATTCCGTTGGCGTTGTTTGCACCGAGTGCAGCACGGATATCAGCGATGATTGGTGTGGCTAAAGTATTTGCTTCCTCTGTGGTTTCATTTGGATCATCGCTATCTTCAGGTTCCGTAGGCTCGGTTGATTCTGGTATTTCTTCAACATCAGGGGAAGCTAAAAAAGTTACTTCAGCACCTTCAAAGGACATACCATTGAGATACATAATATCCGATGACAGACAGATACTATAACCCATCTCTGGTTCCAATCCTTCAACCGGATCTAAAATACATTGTTGAAAAAACTCACAGCTTATAATCGCTTCGAGTGCATCATCAGGATTACAAATAGAACTAAATGGCTGCCCCTTGGAAAGGGTTGAAATGTTAGCTTGTATGTTCTGAACGATGTAAAAGGTTGAATCAGTTACTGTCGTAGGATCGATCTCCTGTGAAAATATGTAAACAAACGAGCTATCTATTGCGACATCAGTCGACCCATCTATCATCGAAACATTTTCTGGGACATCATCGGGAACAGTTGGCGCTACATAGCCACAACCCATCGTAGAATACACGATCGAGAAAACAAGGATAGCTAGCTTTTTGAACGACGCCCTCTGCATATCTTCTCCCTGCAGAACTTCATTCAGACAATAGTCTTGCATGAAAGGTGCCAGAGTATCGTGCATAACCTCCTGTTATTCTTAAGTTATTCGGTCTACCTAGAATTAGATAATTTTAATCAAATACCACTCCAAAAGGGGTTTTTGCTAATGTTATTAGGTAGTTATCAAAACTGGGGTGGGTATAAAAAACTGACACGCGTCAAAAATCCCTCGTTAAAAAAGTGTCCGACACTTTTTTAATTTCGCTGCCAGATGAGATGAATTCCTTCAAAGATAAGGTCGGGGTGTATTTCTTCTATAGATGAAGATATTTTTGAAATTAATTTTGAATCACCACCAGTGGCGATAACGACAGGCTTACTATCCATATCGCGGGAGATTGAATCGACCAACCTGTCTATCAAACCGGAGTATCCGTTATAGATTCCAGACCGAATAGACTCCTCGGTATTTCTACCTATCGCTCTCTTCGGTTTTTGAATATCGATGAGAGGTAGTTTTGCCGTCATTTCATTTAACGATCGACTGGCAAGCGGAATTCCGGGAACGATCGCCCCGCCCAGATATCTACCATCTGATGAAACAGCATCAAATGTAATACAACTACCTGCGTCTATTACGATAGTCGCCCCCTTATATCTTTCATATGCTGCAACGGAGTTTACCAAACGATCGACGCCGATCTGTTTTTTGTCATACCCAGATATTTTTAGACCAACGTTATTCGGAGTAACTAAAACAGGATCCACACTCAGATAATTCATACACGCACGTTTAAATGGAGAATCCATCTTCGGGACGACGCTCGATATACACACACCTTCGATCGCTCTCTTCAGTGACGCATCGAAACCCTCGCGTATAAAGCGGCCGATCCTTGAAGGAGTTGAAAGGAGGCCTATCTCACAGGACCACCTGGCAACTATTCTCTTCCCACGAAATAGGGCCAGCGCAACCTTCGTATTTCCAATATCCACGGCCAAGAGCATAAAAACACCTCCGATGAGAATATCTATGCCCACCAAACTGAGATATCAAGGAAAACCAACTATTTAGATTGAAACGACGTATAAATAATGATAGAAGAATTTAACATTTGGGACGCTGGCAAGCTGGATGAACCTCGACAGGTGAATTTAAGATGCTTGGTATTCTTATTGCGATTGGGGCTGGTCTTATCCTGGCTGGATGTTCGGGGGATGATGACTCTCAGGATGTCGATCCATTTGATAGCGGAGACACCAAGGGTGGCGACACTATCTTCGATGGCTTTAATACAAGCACTTATGAATGTGGAGATGGCTACTGCTGCATAGGAAGTGGCTGCTGCAGCTCACCCAGTGCGGCTAAATGGTTTTGCAGGGATGCAGGATCAACCGACACTGGTAACACCGATATTGTCGTGGGTGATTCCGGTCCTGAAATTCCAGATGTAGTTCAAGCAGAAATTCCAGACATAGTTGAACCTCCTCCAACGGATATAGTCGAAGCCGATATCGAGATCTATGATGAAGATGCTGATACGGACACCCCACTGGATAGTGAAGATGATGTTGAGATGCTCAACGACGATGATTCGGACGGCATACCAAATAAAATCGACAACTGTCCTACCAATTATAATCCCAACCAGATAGATTCAGACACCGACAACGTTGGCAATGAATGCGATAACTGCATAGACGATTACAATCCGGAACAGGTCGATACAGATGAGGATCTAGTTGGTAACGAATGCGACAACTGCCCGGATGTCATAAATCAGAATCAAACCGATACGGATGAAGATGGTTACGGCAATGATTGTGAAGAATGTCCGACAGATCCTGAAAAGCTAGATCCCGGAACATGCGGTTGTAACGTATCGGATGTCGATACCGATTATGACGGAACACCAAACTGCATCGACGACTGTCCAGATGATCCCAACTTAACCACACCAGGTCCTTGCGGATGCGATCCTATAGATAGCGACTTCGACATGACTCCGGATTGTATAGATGACTGTGATGCCGATCCCAACAAGGTAGATCCCGGAGTCTGCGGCTGTGGCACACCGGACATCGACACAGATAACGACGCATTTCTCGACTGCGAGGAAGAATGTATAAATGATCCTGACAAGACATCGCCTGGAATCTGCGGCTGTGGAGAACCGGATATCGATACGGATCAAGATTCCGTTCTGGATTGCCTCGACGGATGTCCCACGGATCCAAATTTAACCTCTCCAGGACCGTGCGGTTGTAATCCTCTCGACACGGATAATGATACCGTACCCGATTGCTTGGATGGTTGTCATGAGGATCCAAATAAAATCGAACCGGGAGTTTGTGGATGTGGTACGCCGGATACCGACAGCGATGAAGACGGCACCCCAAACTGCAATGACGCGTGTCCCGAGGATTCTGGTAAGGTTCAACCGGGAGTTTGTGGCTGCGACGTACCCGACGATGATGTGGATATCGATGGAGTTATAGGATGCAACGACAACTGCCCGAACGATCATAACCCATCCCAAAAGGATATAGATAGCAACGGAATCGGTGATGCATGCGATCCCAATGTTAAGGAAGTTTATTCCGGTGTGAATGCAGCGGACATTGATGCATTCGACATAGGTGCTGATAGCGATGACGAAATCATCATCTATGGGCAAAACCCATCTGGCAGCCCAATACTCTTGGAGTGCACTGTGATGGGCGCAAACCTCTTCTGCGGGGCTGCAATTCCATTTCCGAATGACGGCCTTTTGCCTGTAGCGTACCTTCCACAATCATACGGTGGGCTCGCAATCGCTACCGACCCCGTCGACGGAACACCAAATGGGATAAGAAGATTCGATAGGGAACCGGATCAACTCGTTCAGGATTACAGCTTTGAAGTTGTCGATATAGGAACCGCGGAGTTTGAACCGACATACCCCACTGGCATCGCAGCAAGCGGCGCAAAACTTTTGATATCGGAAGCGAACTGCATCCCCTCCCCCTTAGACCCATGTGATAAGCCAGGCCTCATACTCGGTTTTAATAATTCAACCTCATGGGATGGAATAGGCTCACAGCTCTCACCATTCGCACCAGTGATCGACAGCAGAAAACTCACAGCCCTTACTACTACGCAGATTCCACACTCTATCTGCGAAGGCGACCTGTGCAATCTGTTAGCAGCGATGAGTGCAGGAAGCGGCGGCAATGATTCTGGGATTTCGCTTCATAACACACTTGAAGTTGAAATGCTCTCCAGGGAATGGATTCCATTGTCAGGACCTGTAGGTAATACTGAGGCCTATCCACTATCAGAACTCAATATCGTTCAAGGAGGATTTTGGGCGATCGTTCCAATGAGGCTTCCTGAAAAGGGAATCAAGGCAATCAACCTCTCTACACATACACAGAATGAGACGCTGTTTAGCAACTGCATCGAAGATGGCACTCACATCACGGATGTCGCGATTGATACGAATGCGGAAACAAGTCCGGGGCAACCCTCATTCAATGTTTACCTTATAGCCGGAGGCAGGATCGTCTTCCTGAACATAACCAAGAGCACGATGTCAGGAGAGATCCTCGGCTATTATCAGATGCCTGTGCCTGGCAGCAAAGCATCAGTCGCCGGCGCAAGGATTTATGTTGGAAGCACGGATAACAGGATCATCAGCATATTGCCGGACAGCAACCTCCTCTTAGAAGCATGTAATTGAAATTGGTGTCGGACACCTTTTCTTCACACAGACATTTCCCATTTAAATAAATAATTACAAGATCTTACGCCTCCACGTTGAATCATACTAACAACGCAACTTATCCCCCCCTACCTGCCGATAATCATAGGGAATACGGGGTGAGGCAGCAGTACACCTCCAATATAATCAAAGGAGTCAATTATGGGTGGTCCTCCAAAAGGGATTACGGCCAAACCGAAAGTACCTGTAAAATGTGAAGGTGTAACTCATCTGAATGTAACGCAAAAATTGCTCGACGAGTATCCGGGACTTGTTGAGTTAGGATTTAAGAAGGGCGACAAGATCGTAACCGGAAAACCATTCGATACTATCGTTCGCAGTGATAAGTTTAAAATGAAGGGGAAGTGTGACTCGAGTTGCACGGCGTTTCGTCCCACAGTTGATGCCACAAAGGGCTTCGGTTGGGAAACTGAATTCATCTCAAAGTATTTTCCGCATGAACTGGGCACACTCGAATCGCTTCAAAAATCTACACCTGCAAAACAATGCTATAAGGATCCGCTCGCCGACCACCTCATGAGAGCATACGCCGAAGCAATAAGTAGCATGGAAGATGCATCTCGGAGTGACTATGAAATTTTAGAAAAACTTGAAAAAGGTACTGCAACCTCGAAGGATTTAAAAACCGTTAAAAAGCACCTCAAGACAAGAATTAAAACTCTCAGGACTCAGAAACAGGATACCAAATCCTTGGAGCTCGGTTTGAAGCTTGTCAAGCTGAGGCTTACCCAAAGCAAAACCTTAATGTCTAAGAAATAGGAATGCACAGGAGATCAGATGACTGAATCGATAAAACCCAATAAGGACACGAACCCTGCACAGAGGAGCGGTGATTCCACGATCAAACCATTCTGCGGATGCGATGAGCATGGTCCATTCCTGGAAGGTGTGGAGGATGGTGAGAAAGGCATAAGCATCGATTTTCACAAGACTGTTTTTCCAGCAGACTACTATCACCTATTGGATAGCTGCCAGTCGACACCATCGTGTCGGCCCAAAGCGAAAAAACTTTCACCTCCTCCTTCAGGACATCCACTCCTTACTCGTAAAGCCCAACCTAGCCCTTCAAAAACTACTGATAAAGCAATTGCACCTAAGATCGCAGAAGATACTCCATCCGTGTGGGAGGAGGATGGGGGACCCTCCGCACCAGACGTTCCAGAATATATGAAGGAGGTATCTGCCACCATGTTCGAGGATCTGATGGAGATGGATGACGAGGGTTTTCTAACTGAAATGGATATCGTTGAAATGAACGCCGATGGCTCAGCGGGATTAAAGCTTGGATATATTTCTCCGCAAACGGGCGACATGGTTGCAATGGCACTAGGTGGTGAAATTTCTCTCGAAGAAATGTGGGGGAGCATTGAGCAAGACAGTGAGTACCTTGAGGAATTAATCCAGCAGATCCAGCAGTTCCTGCCTGAGGGATGGAAGGTGGTATTCGGAGACCCTTCGGGAAGCGGTTCTATGGGCGAGTTACCCATGGAAACCATCGATGGGAAGTTTGTACCGAGGGCCAATGAAAATGCATTTTCCTACATAACACTCATTCCGCCAACGGACGCTTAATAGTAAAACCACCAAAAAGTGTCGGACACCTTTGTAACCTCTTCATTTCATTGATATTCTTTACTATAGCTCATTCACCGAGCGATATCTAAACTAACCCCTTGACTATAAAAGGGAAATCGGATAGTAGCCCCGTTCGTCATTACGCTTGAAAGGAAGGTAACAGCATGGCTCTCAATCAGCAGTACACATGGCAGGACTTTTTGAAGGAATACCCGGAGCATAAGGAGAAGGGTACGAAGCGCACGAGCTCTGAGGGTAAGAAGGCTTTTGAATCCGCCTACAAGGCGTATATCAAAACCTATCTCTCTGAAAGAACTGTAAAAGCAGATAAATTGGTCGAAAAAGCCAAGGTGAAGCGCACTGGCCTTATAACTAAGTCCAAGGCACTCAAAGAGGCGAAGAGCACAAAGAAGCTCAATATCACCAACAAGAAGATCGGCAGGGTCGATGCCGCAATCGCTCGTCATGAGAGATTTAAGGAGAAAAACAAGACCGTGCAGAAAAACTTCAAGTAACCTTTCATAGCAATCCATTAAGAAAAAAGCCGACCCACATGGGCCGGCTTTTTCTTTGGGGGAATAATGTCATAAAAAATGACATGAGTTTATTTCTTTATTCCTGTTGGAAGCTTTGCTGAAAGATCTTGGAAAAAATGTATAGGAATAATTGTGATACCATCAATTACTGCTGGTGAATCCTTGCTGCTCTCATACTGAACATCCTTAATTGAAAGCTGATCACCTATTAGGATCCTCATAGAATAGCTCACCTTGTCGCACACCTTTCTAGCTGTGCTAGGACAATGAACCGTTCCCAACATAGCAGATTTGGCGGGATCACCGTTGCAATCGACGGTTCTGCAATTAGTTTCATAGTCAGCAGGAATCTTCCTGACCTTCTGACGGAATTTTACTAAAAACCTGGTAAGAGTACTGGCATCCAAGGGCATCGATTTAAACATAAAGCCCTTTTTGACCAGAAATTCCTTTGCCTCTTTTAGTTCAGCAACATTAAAGCCTCTCTTCCCATCTTTAGAAATTTCAATATCCTCCACCTTATCGAGGACCTGATGTGCTTCCCTCTTTGTAAGATCCATCTTGATACCAGTGACCCTGTTTGCCATATCCATCCTCCTTTTCTCTTCTTGTTTGCTCCTAACTTAATTATCGGCCGAAAAAGCTTGATGTTGCTTCAGCTAAAGTCTTTTTATCAAAAAAGTGTCCGACACTTTTTTCAATTTTAGGCCAAAAGGTGTCGGACACTTTAATTCCTAAGCGAAAGATGCGATCCAACTTTACAAATTTTTCATTGCCAACCCAGCAAATCTAGTGGTAGATACATTATACGTCGTACGTTGGAATTATTAGAATATTACTTATAGATTACGAGCAGTTAGATTAACTAAGAATATCGCGGATCTAGCCAATCTCGTACAATACCAGGGAGGGTTATAATGGTAGCAGGAATTGATGATGGAGTTTATGTAGCGCCGTTTTGTGGACGTTTTCCAGACGCTGAATCATTCGGAGAGCTGCCAGCACTTATCAACTATCCGGCTCAGCTTATGTGTTCATATGCTGAAGAAGGTGGGGATTTTGAACGCTTGGAACCATGGGAGGGGCAAAACGCATGGGCTGACTTCATCTTTAATAGGTTCGGAGGCATTCAAAAATTCGCACAACTGATGATGAAAACCAAACTCGATCCCCAGGTGGATGATAAGTGTAGCAGATGGGGCCAAGAAGTATGGCCGTACAATAATGCTATGCATGACCTCTACGAAGGTTTCACCGATGTTAAGGTTTCGGAACCTCCCTTTCTGGCAAAGGGGCTGATAGTTGATAAGATCGGTGAAGAGGTAAAGACCGGTGCACAAATTCTAACCATCGGGATAGGCGATCACGCTAAAGTAAAGGTAACGCTCGCATCACCGGATGCTGCTCTTCTTGAAGGCTTTGGAAAAATTGTGAACTTTTCGCTGCAGGAGATGGAAAATATATTACAGCGAATGTCCGGTGCCCATGTTGAAACAAGTGGCCTTGCCCATTTACCATTTATGAAGGCATATCACTCGGGAATGGATGCCTCCTTTGAAGAATTTTTAGTACAACCGGAATCTAGCGAAAGTGATACCTATATTGCAGGTGAAATCGACATTGTGGGCCTAGGAAAAACCATGCTGTATCTGGATTCAGCAGGACGGTTCTTTTATAAAGCACCTTACAAGGGTGAGGAGCAAAGGATCTACGTCGACACCCCTAAGTCCCATCCGAAAAGCTACCACCTGAGGGGCAACTATGCATTTGACTATGACTATAGTTCCGACAGCCGAAGATACAGTGGGGGCGGATTCTGTTTTACAGGTGATATGAAAATTGACCTTGAGGGCGACGAGTTTTCATCGTTGGAAAGCCTGTACGCGATACAGGAAAGCGGGGAGGACCTCCCGGCGGTAAAGGTATGGGACCCTGATAAATCAGAGTGGACCTACCAGGTACCTGCAAAAGTCATGAGGCATGCCCTGACCCATAACACCAACATCTTCAAAATCTCAACCGATTTGGATGAAAAACCTCTTGAAGTTACAGGCAATCACTACATCTGGATACGCCGTGGGGGTAAGGAGTTCTGGGCACAAGCCATAAACATCGTTCCTGGTGATGAGCTTCTTTTGGGGAAGGATGAGGCCGGTGAAAAACAATGGAAGAAAACTATCGGTGTCTCCTTCGCCAAGTCTGATATTATGAAGGATGAAGGAAGCACGCATCTCCCTGTTTATAATTTGGCATTTGGAGACGATAAACTTCATAACTATGCCGTATCCAATGATGGAATCGACTGGTTCGTTGCGCATAACAAGATGTACTAAATAGATATTAAAAACGATTGAGTGTCCGGCATCTATTTATCAAAAAGGTGTCGGACACTTTTTTATCAATTGAGGATTGTGCTGACGAATTCCTGGGGGTTGAAGGGACGAAGGTCATCCATACCCTCCCCTATTCCGATATGCGTGATGGGGATACCAAGCTCACCCGCAACTGCGAAGACTATACCGCCTTTCGCCGTGCCATCAAGTTTCGTAACGATCGCCGAATTTAGGTTTACGATCTCATTAAACTGCTTCGCCTGCGACAGGCCATTGGAACCGATAGTAGCATCCAAAATGAGCAAGCGCTCATGAGGAGCTCCTGTCATAGCCTTATCGATGACACGACTAACCTTACCCAACTCCTCCATAAGATTGTGTTTCGTATGCAGCCTTCCAGCCGTATCTATTATTACAACATCGTAACCCTTAGCTCTAGCCTTCTCTACACCATCGAAAGCTACCGCTGCCGAATCCGCTCCATCCGCCTGGGCAACTACCTCGCACCCTAGCCTCTCGCCCCAAATCTTAATCTGATCGACCGCCGCTGCGCGAAAGGTATCACCGGCAACAAGCAAAACCCTTTTTCCATCTTTGACATACTGCCTCGCAAGCTTCGCTATCGTCGTCGTCTTACCTACACCATTGACACCCACTACGAGAATTACGTGAGGAGTTTCAGTTGCAGCGCATTGTGTGTCTTCAGCCTTACACAAAACATCGAGCATACTCTTAGAAAGTTTCTCCCGCACCTCTTCTGAGTTTTTCTCCTGCCTTATCCCTTCAAGAAGCTGCGACGTAACATCTATACCCACATCGGCTTCAATGAGAGTTGCTTCGAGTTCGTTCCAAAAATCATCACCGAGCTCCTCCCGTCCAAAGAGGGCCGTTAATCTGCCAACCAGGCGTTCCCTGGTAGAGGCAAGCCCCACGGTAAGCGGTTTTGGAGATTGAGATGATTTTCCCTTTCTACGAAAGAGAACGAATACAGCTACTACAATGATTAGGATGGATGGAACTGCAACTGAAAGAATAGCAAGATTACTCATTATGCCACTCTTGATTCCTCAGTCTGATCCTTGCCCAGACGTACGGAGACCATTTTAGAAACACCAGCCTCCTCCATCGTTACACCATAGAGAAGATCCGCCAGCTCCATAGTACGCTTGTTGTGCGTAATGAGGATAAACTGTGAATGCGGCGTCATCGAACGAATCAAATCGTTGAAGCGATCAATGTTCGCATCATCAAGCGGCGCATCCACCTCATCTAGGAGACAGAACGGAGATGGCTTGATAAGGAAGATTGAGAATATGAGCGCAACCGCTGTAAGCGCCTTCTCACCGCCGGAGAGAAGCGTGATCGACTGAAGCTTCTTTCCTGGAGGCTGCGCTATGATTTCAATACCGGTCTCGAGGATATTCTCCTCATCTGTAAGCATGAGCTTCGCCTTACCACCCTTGAAGAGTTTCGGGAAGAGCTCCTGGAACTGGGCATCCACCGATTCGAAAGCCCTACGGAAACGCTGACGGCTCGTACGGTTGATTTTCGCTATCGCCTTAGAAAGATTATCCAGCGACGCGGTTAAATCTGCATGCTGCCTTGAGATAAACTCCTCACGTTCGGAAAGTTCTTTATATTCATCAATGGCATCGACGTTGACTGATCCGATTTTCTCAAGGCGATCCTTGAGACTTACTACCTCAGCCTCTTCAGCATCGACATCCATATCATCCTTCGCATATTCATCAACTATCGATGCGAGATCAAGATGATAGCGCTCCCTAATCCCATCGATCATATACTGCACCTTGCCGTTATGCTCAGTAAGTCTAATCTCTATATCGTGAAAGGACGCGAGCGCCCCATCATGTTTTTTTCTGATATCAC
>JABGOS010000004.1 GCA_018645265.1 Deltaproteobacteria bacterium | reverse complement strand
CAACTGGGGTCTCATTGGCATTCCAATAGAAAAAGCCCATCTCCCCAAGCTTCTTAAACCCCTTCTTGATATCATAGGACACGTACAGATCGTGACCACCATAGTTTTTTAATGGAACGATCGACATCGCGTGAGGTCTAACAAGCTCCATCTTCTCGCCAACGTAAATATCATCGGCAACTGATTCGGGTATAAACTTCACACCACGAATCGACCTGAGCATCAGTCCACCCTGTTTATTATAACTCAACGATGCAGCTGCCAGGTGAGCGTCCTCAGCCACTATCATGATGGGCGTCCTATCCTTCTGGGAGGGAAATTCAATTAACGAATAAACATTTTCAGCATCCTTCGCACGAACCCTGCCCGCCTCTATCACTGAAGCGCTTCTCTCTTTTAAATCAAAATTTACTACAAAAGCCCGTCCATCCTCCGACACAATAGTTGGATAGATCCGCTCATTGGAAGCTGTCAGGGTGTCAAAATAGATAGTCTTATCTACAGGCTTATCAACTTTCTGATTCCAACAGTCAATTCCATCGCCAGCCGTAACACATCTACCGACGAATCGTTCACCGGAGAAGAGAGCACTTAATAGGATACCACCTCTACGATCATGTGCTATACGAACATCAGTGATCTCTGCGGTATCAATCTTAGCGGGGGCAAAACGATGTAAAAATGATCCATTGGATTGTTGTGTAAGAAGATCAACACCCAAAAGAACCCTATTTTTTTTCCAAACCGACTGACTCTTACTTGTACATGTAACGGCACCTGCAAACACAAGAGGTGAATCCGATATTTTTTGCAGATCCGCAACTGCATCCACTATACACGTGTTCTCCTTACCACCCTCTTTCCAAAACCGTTTTACATCATTGACGACCTTTTCCCCTTTCAGTTCACAGTTCATATTGCTGACTATTGCAGATGGAATCTGCGAAGCTATCTTCGGATAGATCACATAGTTCTTATCGGATATAGCGATAATATCAGCGATGTCACCTGCAGAGATGAGTTTGCTTGGAACAAGACCCTGGGGCGCAGTGCAGCTTCTAAAGGTGATAGTGCCTCCACCTCCTACATCCTTCGCACGCATCGCAGCAATACCACCGGACTCAGCACCCATTCCACTTATCAACAGCATAGCCTGATCAGGAGAATTAGGAGCTATAACTATGGAGTCATACACGTCTTGCCAGGGAAGCATCATTGCCCGAGTTTGAATCGTATCGAGTAGCCTTGCACTCGTGGAGGTACCATTTCCATGAGCTATCGTATCGCTAACCTCAATTTCGACATCACTCGCTATTGAATCGCCATGGTCACAGTAATTGACGATACCATCTCCATCCCCATCCTCAGCATCCTTAGGATTAAACGGAACACATATGGGAAATTCAGCATCACCTATACATCTCTTCTTCCCTGGAATAATACAGGTGCCAAATGCCACAGGACAATCTTGGCCCAACCCCGCAATATCATCTACAACACCATTGCAATCATCGTCCTTTTTATGATTAACGCAAGTTTCCGGCAGCGGATCTCTGGGTATGCAAGTTTTAAGTACCCCCTCGGAACAATTATCTACCGCAACTTCGCACTCCCCGATTCCACACGTACTCGCACCAAAGCCTTCGTCGATCTCGCCGTTACAGTTATCATCGAAGCCGTTGCACTCCTCCTTTGAAGAGAAGGCATTTTGTACACAACTGATTGTACCATCCGGCTGACAGACATAGCTACCGCTTTGACAAATACCTTTTTCACCTGCAACCTGACAGTGTTCACCTGGAAACATTTTTAATGTTTCACACCCGCCACAAGCATTGACGATACCACCGCCTATAGCCTCATGATAGCAGCCCCTCTTTATACTACACGCATCAATGGTACAGCTATTTCCATCGTCGCATGCTCTCTGCGCTCCGCCCTGACAGGTACCATTGAAACATGAATCCTGAACTGTACATAGATCCCCATCATTACAACTTAATCCATCCTTCGTTGAAGGATGAGAACACTTTCCATGTTGACATATATCGAGCGTACATGGATTTTCATCCGGAAGACATGCGTTACCATCCGTACGCTTCGGCTCCAGAGTACACTCCATCCCGGAAGAATCTCCTGATTTACAAGTCCAAATCCCCTTAGCGCACGGATCGTCACCTGGCACATC
>JABGOS010000099.1 GCA_018645265.1 Deltaproteobacteria bacterium | reverse complement strand
GATGAAATTGACAATGACCTTAATGGGTACACAGACTGTGATGATGCAGCTTGTGGCGCCCAACAAGAATGTCAGGGACCTATGGAAATGACGTGTGATAATGGTCTTGATGATGAGGGAGATGGTCTCATCGACTGCGAGGATCCAGATTGCAAAATGATGGCACCAAATTGCATGGAATCGAAGAACTGTAATGATGAAATTGACAATGACCTTAATGGGTACACAGACTGTGATGATGCAGCTTGTGAGTATTCGATGGACTGTATGTATAGTGCTGGGGAAACCGAATGTGAAGATGGTATCGACAACGATATGGATGGAGATATTGATTGCGCCGATGAAGATTGTGCTCATACAGAAAAATGTGCAGCTGGAACTGATTTTGTTTCTGCAGCTTTATTAGGGGATGGAATCGTTCACTACTCAAACATACATGTTAATGATCAGGTCGACTATTATTACTTCGACGGTACTACCGGCAGTTATGCGCAGGTTCTAAAAACCGAATCTGCCGCTGGCGATGTTTTGAAGGTTTACGATTCGGACATGACTACCTTATTGGGCAGTGACTCAAACAGCTGCACCGACGGAATGTGGTATTATGCGTGCGTCGACGGCACCTATGACAACCCAATCTACGTCGTAGTGGATAAGAGCGGACATGGAGATGAAGGCTATGTCTACGGCGTGTGGATTTCAACCGGTGCAACTACATGCGATATGATACTCGATGCCCGCTGTCCTCCAAAGTAGTTATAACTGGAGAAAATTAACCCTATGATAAAGCCCCGGTTGAAAGATCAATCGGGGCTTTCTTTTGATATATATGCCGGGTTTCCACACACTAGATATGAAAGATCCTGCTAAACTGAAATTGGCGGCCGCTTATCGCGTGAAAGCAGTTTCAAAACCGCGCACCCCATTACCATCGCTAAATATGGACTCGTTGGTAACAGATATCTCAGCCACAGCGTCTTCGAAAATGAATAAAATGACAGGAGACCCCACAAAAGGGCCATAAAGATCACACACAGAACAGATCCACTGCGTCCTTTCGCACTTATAAGATTATAAACAAGATATACGCCGCCAATCAGAGATAGAATAAAGCCGAATGGCAGCCAAACTCGATCAACGATCAGTCCGAAATCCACAAAGAGATATTTCGCAGCTACTATAATGCTATCGACTATAGGAATATTGGCAAGCCCACTCAGTTGAGATACGGCAACCGCCTGCATGTATCTATGTTCGACCATCTTCACCAAGCCATCAACAGGTGAATGTAGAGTGGGATTCAAGAGAATCATCACTACAAACCCTATGACAACAATCACAGATGATTGAAGGATAGACCTCCTGTCGAAACGTCTTTGAAAGATAACGACACTGATCGCCAGAACTGAAACCGGCACCTGAATCAGGCCGGATAGCTTCGTATCAATAGCTATCCCCACAAGGATGGCTGCCATCAAAGCATCCCACCACCCGAAACCCTTCATCCATCTGACAAGAAAAACAGCTTGAAGAAGAGTGACGGCTATCAGCAGAAAATCCGGCTCGACTATGGGTACGAAATAGAGAACGAGCTGCGATGATAGAAAGAAAATGGATGATGCCAAGCCAAATGATGGCTTCCAGACAGCGCTTCCGAGGAAGTAGAGTGCTAAAGAAGCCAAAACGGCGGCAAGGGCCACCGCTATCCTACATGAACGCAGCACCGGCCAGGAGATCCTCTCCTCCATACCCGACTGAAATGTCATAGGAGATATCTTCTGTGAGCTTCGAAACCACCAGTCCTTATCATCCGTCGTTTTCCATAGTTCGCCAGCTGATTTCACTGCCAATCCGTAATAGTACTTCACCACCGGCGGATGATCGATAGCATCCATATGATTCCAATCCGGATGATTCCACTCACCAGCCATGTAATGATCTAAATAGACCGAGGAGAATATCCAGGCCGCCTCATCCGCCCTGATTGGATCGTCGATATGACGGTTCAGCTGCAAACCAAAGAGCGTCACAGCCAAAACAAGGACAATCAAAGGAAAGATCTTCTTACTCACCCTGCTTTTCACCACGAAGCCTCCTGAAAAAATCGATGAGAAGTTTGGCACATTCATCTCCAAGCACACCCGAGGTTACTTCAATCTTATGATTGAGACGATCATCTCCGGCAAGATCGTATAGCGAACCCATCGCACCAGCTTTAGGATCCTTGCATCCATACACGACACGCTTTACCCGTGCCTGAAGCATGCTGCCAGTGCACATTATGCATGGTTCACAGGTCACATATATCGTCACATCCTCTAGCCGCCAACTCTTCACATCCTTGGCCAAGCTTTCGATCAACAGAAGTTCCGCATGACCCAATGGATTATTGGTTCTCTCGCGAACATTGTGTGACCTGCCAACGACCACGTCATCTATAACAGCCACAGCTCCTATTGGAACCTCGTTTTCATCTGCCGCGAGTTTCGCCTCTTCAATTGCAAGATGCATAAATTTTTCATCGTTCATAATTTACCCCCAACGACTTTTGCTATCGTTAATTCAGAATGATCGCCCGCAAAAAAAATATTGTGCAATAAAAAAACAAAAAAAGTTGCTTCGGATAAAATATTGTTGTTGCAATTATGGGAACTTTTCTCCATTATCCGCCGCTATGTTACTACAATATCTAAACGTTTCCAGTCTAAACATTGCGGATGACAGCTACCGCATAACATTTGCCCCAGAACTTGAGGAGCTCAAACGCTCAGTCAAGGTCGCAGGCATCATCCAGCCGATCAATGTCCGGCACACGCCTGAGGGGACGTATCAAATCGTCACCGGTTATAAACGCGTACTGGTCATGCAGGAGCTAGAGAGACAATCGATTCCGGCGTTGATACACGAGCCGAACGACCTTTCGCCCACACAGGCCTTTCTGTGGAGCCTCCACGATAACGCAGTAGCGAGATCCCTCAATCTAATTGAAAAGAGTGTCGCGCTTACAAAGCTCAATCAGTTCTATCAGATGTCCGAAGATGAGTTGGCCAAGCAGTTCCTTCCACTCATAGGTGAAGAGCCGAGCTTCAAAATTCTACACCAGCTCATGTCTCTTGATTCTTTGACCGAGCCTGTAAAAACACACGTGGTCAAGTCGAAGGTAGCACTATCATCTGCTAGCAGAATGTCGGAGTTTACACCGTCGACGCAGCAGGCGCTCCTCGGCGTACTCTCACATATCAATCCATCAACTAATAAGCTCAATGAGCTATTAGCTCTTTTAAGAGAAATTTCAGCTCGCGATGGTCTGACGGTCGAGGACATTCTCAGCCGCTATCAGCTGTTACAGGTCGTTGTAAATCCAACGGCAACCTCCGCTGATAAAGTTAGCGCACTCAGACAGGCACTTCGCGGAATAAGGCTGCCTCAGCTCACAGAGCGTCAGAAACAGCTAGCTCACCTCATACAGGGCCTCGAGCTACCTACGCAGGCGAAGGTCGTTGCTGATCCATACTTCGAGAATAAGAACATGAAGCTGGAATGCCAGTTCTCACATCCTGAAGAGTTGGATTCAGTTATAAAGAAGATCCAGGCCGCATTCGAAAAACAGAAGTGGCAAGAGATCTTCGAGTGGTATCGCACATAATTTTTCATACAGCGGCACGACTCACATCTATCGCTTGAAATATTCATGACATTCTCAAAAAGTCGTGTATATATAGGAGCTAACATATGTCTAGCGCTGCTCACGACACAAAAATCAGGCGATTACACACCAGGAAAAGCAAAAAGGCTTCTCTCCCATTTGCGCCTGAGAAGGTATGGATAGATAAGAAGGTCGCAGATCATCCCCAGACAATCAGAATCCTCAACAAACTGAAAAATTGCGACTATGACGTCGTCGATAACGTCAAAAAACTCAAACGCCCTTCCGACTTGAGCGCCGCTAAGAAACAGATGGTGCTCACATACCATAAGGGTGATGCCTTCAAGCCGTGCCAGGGAATAGGCAATGAACACCTCTGTTGTAACTATCGTGTAATCGATCTCATATCCGGCTGCCCCATGGATTGCAGCTACTGCATACTTCAGTCCTACCTCTACAATAATCCGAGGACGACAGTTTATGTAAATATCGAGGAGATTCTATCTCAGGTAGCTACCTTCCTTTCGAAGAACAGCCAAAAATTTTTCAGAATCGGTACGGGGGAGCTGGGCGATAGCTTAGCGCTCGATCCGATAGTAGAATTTGCAAGCGTCATGATTCCATTCTTCGCATCAAAGAGGAATGCAATACTTGAACTAAAGACTAAATCCACTTTCGTCGACCATCTCCTCGATCTAAATCACAGAAACAGGACGGTCATCTCATGGTCTATGAATACCCCGGAGATCATCGAATCGGATGAAAGGGATACAGCGAGCCTCGATGAGAGGTTGGAGGCTGCTAAGAAGGTTGCAGCAGCAGGAATGGGTGTAGGCTTTCACTTTGATCCGATCATAATCAAGAAGGACGTCGGGGAGATGGATAGATATATAAAAGTCATCGACAGGATATTCGATGAATTGGAACCAAAACAGATCTCCTGGATCAGCTTAGGTCTACTTCGCTATCCTAAGGATCTGCCGAACCTGGCGACACAGCGTTTTCCTGATACAAGCTTGTTCACAGGCGAGATGGTTCCATCAGGCAATAAGATGCGTTACTTAAGGTTTATTCGTGAAGAGGCTTACAGACCACTCTGGGAACATCTGAAATCGAAGCTTCCACCACATAAGATCTATCTATGCATGGAGACACCCGCTGTATGGGAAAAGGTTGATCCTACGGTCAAAGGCAATTCATGCATTGAGAAGAGACTCTGCAATACCGAGAGCATCAACTTCGATTATCAGGCCAAGCCAACAATTTTCTAATTACATACAATTGCTATTTGTTACTGAATTGCTGACCGAAGAAGTGCGTCCGCCGGCACCAGACGCTATGGCAAACATCGAATTCAAAATACTTATTTATTCAGATTCCACCTTGAACGACTGGACGGAGTTGGCATCCAATGAGACGACCATGAGCTGCTGATCATCCTTGCGGTAAGCTAGTCCAACTGGACTCTGTTGACCGAGGGCGAATCCATACATCGCAAAATTGTGGGCCACCTTAAAGACAACGTCTAACGACTCGCTCGATATGTAGGTATTTCCAAATGTATCGACGGCACAGCCCTCGATGGTATTAGCCGAGACGGCGGGAAGCACCTGCTGTTTTCCACTTTTATCGAACTCGATGAGCTGCCCCGAATTCCATCCCGCAACTACAAAGAGCTCACGCGCTGGGTACCAACAGATTCCATGAGGCTGACCCAGAAAATCACCGGACGCAAAGACGGTAACCTCATGCTGCATCTTCACATCAACGCGATATATTGTATTCGCTGGACCATCAGTCACATATATTGCACCATCCGGTCCGGTCGTCACATCTATCAAATGACGAATCAGGTAATCACCAAAATTGATATTATAAAGAAAGCGAGCGAGTTTTAGATCATACACCCTAAGCTGGTTTAAATCAGCTATATAGATTTTACCCTCTACTATTTCCATTCCCTTCGGAGAATTGAGCGCAACCCCCTTAGAGGTACCTCCGATGTATCTCATCGTATCGACCTTACCATCCTTATTCAGCCTGGAGATAAAACCATTGCCATCACGCTGATCGTATCCACCGTTGATGTTGGAAACATAGATATAACCTGTTTTTTCATCTACCGCGATGCCATAGGGATCTTGAAAACCTGTAGTTGTAAATGCAAATGACTTCATTGAAAGAAGGATGATTACAAGAAGGGCTGCAACGCAAAAAAAGTTTTTCTTCATAGTGAGTCAGATTAGCTGTTCGATGTAGGGGTGTCAAACGATTGAACGAAAGTGAATGCCTTAGAAACCTATCTGCATCGAAATTCTTATCGGAAGAGCTATGACCGATGTTCCATTGCGAGAAAGATGGTTACCCAGATAATAGATGTAACGAAATGGCAGTTCTACTGCTAAGGCACCGCTCACCTTCTCAGTTCTTGCAAAATAGTAGGAAAAGCCAGGGCCTGCGCTGGCAGTAATACCCCAACTCTTAGTCTGATCAGCATCGCGCCCTTCAGTCAGGTAGGACCAACCGATTCCACCCTGAACGTGAAAATCAAATCCATTCGACCATTCCTTGATATGAAAAACACCCTCTATCGTGGAGCCAAGGTATGTGACCCACTCGCTTTTATTAAGCTTCAACCGTGCTATTTCGAAGGGCATCTGTATACCCCAACGGGCCCCCTTAAAGTCATAACCAAAGAGGGCGTGGCCGCCATAGCCTGGTCCGAAGGTAATTCTGCGCGATGAAAGTGGATTTAGCTGATGTTCAGGCGTGTACATCAGGAGCTGCGTATAACCTATTCCCGCATAAGGGCCCTCATGGCCGCAGGCATCGGCTGGTTGGCTGTAAAATACAGAGCCTACAACCAAACCCAAATTAATCAATAATAACAATAGTTTATAGCGCATCCTTCTCTCCTCACCCCCGCGGCGTATTAATAGCCATTTTTATCCGCCGTAGCAAGCCTTTTTGGATCGCATATTTCCAAGTAAAATAGGAGGCTTAGACGACCTTCCGGTTGACAATCCGATCACAAATCGATGAATTGACATGTATGAATACAAAAAACAAACCGAAGGTCTTCTTTCTTCCATGGGATAGACACAAGGAGTTGGAGAAGCTGATCCAAGATTCCTCCGCTGTAAGTGGTATCCAAAAAAATGACTACGTCGCTGTAAAATTACACTTCGGCGAGAGGGGTGGAGATGGCCACATCAAGCCTGAGTTCATGCGGCCTATACTCAAATCGATAAAAAACAAGAAGGCTAAACCCTTTTTGACCGATACGAACACCATCTACCACGGGCCCAGGAACAATGCGATCGGACACCTGGAGGTAGCAGCCGAACACGGTTATTCACAGAATAGGATGCAGGTCCCAATCATCATAGCAGATGGGCTTTTAGGTGATGACTACACCAATGTTGATATTGACGGGAATCACTTCAAGAGCGTTAAAATTGCGACTACGATCCGGAAAGCCAATCGGATCATCGCGGCTTCCCATTTCAAGGGTCATCTTTTAGCTGGCTTCGGTGGCGCTATCAAGAACCTCGGTATGGGTTGTGGAGCTAAAGCCGGAAAATTTGAAATGCATTGTTCGGTGGCACCCACTGTAGAGGTAAGAAATTGCGTAGGCTGCGAGCTATGCGTTCCAAAATGTGCCCAATCAGCTCTCACAGTCGTCAGCAAGAAGATCCAGCTCGATAAGAACAAATGTGTAGGATGCGGCGAATGTGTAATCGCTTGTCATACAAATGCATTATCAATCACCTGGAGCGAAGGCACTAAGAGCGTACAGGAAAGATTCGTTGAATACGCCAAAGGCGCCGTTAAGGATACTCCCTGCTTCTACATCAATTTTTTAAACCATATATCCCCAAACTGCGACTGCATGGGTATGAAGGAGAAGCCTATGCTGGACGACATCGGCATACTGGCATCCGTAGATCCTGTGGCAATCGATCAGGCCTGCTATGACTTGGTCGTCAAAAAGGCTGGTGATGTTTTTTTGAAAGCTCACCCTGGCATAGACGGCAGAATTCAGTTAGAATACGCCGAGAAGTTGGGAATGGGCAGCAGGGATTACGAACTCAAAAATGTTTAAATGAGGATTGAATATGATAAAAACTAATGAAAAGAACCTGGTCAAAATCGCTGTCGAGGGAAAGGTCGCTCCTGCGCTAGCCTATCCGAATGAAATAGGACATGACGGAACAGTCCATAACGTACCTGCACTGGGTGGCATCACCTACAACGTCCTTGTAGGCGATCCTGCTTTCGGCTGGGAGGCTGATCACGTTGAACCGGCAGTATCCACAATTTTAAATCCCGACAAGAGAAATGACAGACCAAATGTAGCTTATAACTTTCTCGCATGTATCGGAAACGAGGCAATCGTAACTTCTGGAAGGGCTAAGGGAAAGAAAGGCGTGGTAACCGGCCACCACGGTGGCGTAGAGCATGTAATTATGGATTTTCCAAAATCCGTAATCGACAAACTGACCTGTGACGACAAATTTCAGATAAGAAGTTTCGGACAGGGACTCAAGCTTCTGGATCATCCGGACGTAGTCGTCAGCTCGCTCGACCCAGCACTTCTGAAAAAAATAAAGATAACCGCAAAGGGCAATAAGGTCGAAATAGATGTAGCAGCAACAGTGCCCCCCGAACTTACAGGCTCAGGCGTCGGTGCCGTATGCTCAAAAACTGGGGATATGGATTTAATAACATCCGATGAAGGAATTTTAAAGAAACACGGTCTCCTAGGTCTAAAACTCGGCGATATCGTGGCTATTGCCGATTGTGATGCAAATTACGGCTGGTGTTACAAAAAAGGTGCCATAACCATCGGAGTACTAATACACGGTGACTCCTATATCTCCGGTCATGGACCAGGCATCAGCACAATATTGACGAGTGCCAAAGGCGCCATCTCGACGAAACTCAACACTCACGCAAACATAGGTCGCTATCTGGGAATTGGAAAGTTCCGCAAGGGAAAGTAAGCCATGCTGCTCAACATTCTAATCCTCTTTGGCATAACACTCATCCCCGCTTTCGAGCTTAGGGCATCGATTCCATACGGAATTCTATCCGGCAGCGTACACCTTCCCTTTGGAATAACAGTTCAGGGGATGGGGCTCTCCTGGCCAATCGCTTTTATAATCTGCGTAATATCAAATATCATCCTCGGTACGATCCTATTCCCATTGATAGACCACATCATGAGAATACTTGAAAGAATCCCCTTAATAGGAAAACTCTGGAACAAATTCGTACTGAGAGCACAGAAGAAGGTTCATCCCTACATCGATCGGTGGGGCACGATAGGTGTAGCACTATTCATTGCGGTTCCATTACCAGGCAGTGGCAGCTACTCAGGGGCCTTAGGAGCATACCTGCTTGGGGTCAGCTATAAACGCTTTATCCTAGCGAACATCATAGGCGTAACGCTCGCTGGAATTGCAGTCACAGCGCTCACAGTTACAGGCCAAGGCCTATTCAAGCTGATCTTCTAATTCCTTGATTTCCCCCCTCTTTCAATTTAGATTCAGTGAACTGAAAGGGAGGTAGAAATGTCATTCAAAGCAGCTATATTCGATCTAGATGGAGTAGTCGTAAACACGGTTCCAATTCACTTCAAATCGTGGAAACGAATGTTCGAGGAGTATGGAAAGAGCTTCACATTTGAAGACTATAAACAGAAGGTTGATGGCATACCTAGAATGGATGGTGCCAGAGCAATACTCACCGACCTTTCCGAGGAGGAACTCGATAAGGCGGCAACAAAAAAACAGGGTTATTTCATGGAGTACCTTGAGACGGAAGAGATCCCCAGATTCGACACAACTACCAAGCTGATATCCGACCTGCAGAAGGATGGTAAAAAAGTGGCTGTAATATCCTCTTCCAGAAACTGTCCACACATTCTAAAGAGAATTGGAATATTCGATAGCCTTGACGCGGTGATCAGCGGTGCTGATATCACCATAGGTAAACCGGATCCACAGATATTTCTGATGGCCGCTGAAAAAGTGGGTGCAACTCCAGATGAATGCGTAGTCTTTGAGGATGCCGTCTTAGGTGTAGAGGCAGCCAAGAACGGCAACATGAGATGTATCGGCATCGATAGATATGAGCATCCTGAAAGACTCAGTAAGGCGAACATAATCGTCACCGACCTCGGTGAAATAGATATCGATAAAATAAAATCTCTATTTTAAGTGATATAAACTATGACAAAGAGCAAATACATCTGTCGTTACAAAAATGAATTTCCCGACAAAAATTGGCTTGTAAAGGAAGATAGATGGGATTCGAAGCAGCAGACAGTTAGGGAAACCCAGTTTACGCTCGGGAATGGCGCTATATGTATGCGGGGAGTTCTTGAGGAGATCCCTTACGATTCATATCCTGGAACATATATCGGGGGGCTCTTCGACAGGACAGGGGCCCAAATAACCGAACTCGTCAATCTTCCGAATCCACTGCAATTTAGAATGGACGTCTACGGTGAAAAGCTGGATCCAGTAGCTATGGATATCCTGCATCACAAACGAACCCTCGATATCAAACACGGCACGCTTTTTCGCCATACCGTATACAAAACAACTCACAAGAAACGCCTCGACTATTGTTCGAGACGTTTTATCAGCATGCATGACAAGAATCTTGTAGTCATGGAAGTTGCTCTAACCCCCCTCGACGCCGACATGACGATCAGCATGCAGACCACCATTGATTCCGGCGTAACGAATAAAGGTACTGTAACCGAGGGTAGAAAACGTCATTTTCAATCATGCGATATTTCATCGGGATCGGACTACGTCTATCGCTGCGTTGAGACTTTTGAAAAGAAAACGCTCGTGGCCTATGCGAGCGCACTAGAGGTCTACCTGGAGGAGAGTTGCAAGCTCGTTAGTGACAGAGCTGTTAACCTTCGCGTCAAAAAGAATCAGACAATAAAATTTAGAAAGTACATAACCATAAAATCATCAAAGACTCTCAGCATACCGAAGATGCGGCGTGAAACCATGAAGCATCTGAAGACCGCAAGAAAGAGGGGCTTTGAAAAACTTACATCCGACCACAACAAGGCCTGGGAAAAGAAATGGAATATCTCAGACATTGAAATGAATGGCGATCACGACGCGATGCGAGCCCTCAGGTTCAACATGTACCACCTGATGATATGCGGCAATGAGGATAATGATGATGTTTCGATAGGTGCTAAAACGCTCTCCGGTGAGGGCTACAGAGGGCACGTATTCTGGGATACCGAGCTATTCATCCTACCATATTTCATATACTCCAACCCCTCGGTGGCCAGAAATATTTTGATGTATAGATATCACCGTCTAAATGCTGCGAGAAACAACGCCTCTTCAAAAGGATTTGAGGGTGCGCTCTTTCCTTGGGAATCCGCCGATACCGGTGAGGAATGCACCCCTTCCTGGGCCAAAGACTTCGATGGGAAGATAATAAAGATCGTAACTATGGACGAGGAACATCACATAGTCAGCGATATAGCCTATGCCTTCGCCCATTATTGCAAAGCAACCGGCGATGATCATTTTCTAAGGAGATATGCCATAGAGGTCATTATAGAAACCGCCAGATTTTGGGCTACCCGAGCTGTTTACAATTCAAAAAGTAAAAAATATGAGATCCATAAGGTAATGGGACCAGACGAATTTCACGAAAACGTCAATAACAACGCCTATACCAACATTTTAGCTCAATGGAATCTTAAAACCGCCTGCGAATGGGTGCGTCGCTTCAGGCGCACCAGCCCAACCCGGTTCTCTGCCCTATCAAAACGTTTGAACATTAAGAAGGGTGAAACTGCAGCTTGGAAGAAAATCGCTGATGGCATGTTAATACCTGTTTCAAAAAAGAAGAACTTGATAGAACAGTTCAAAGGATTTCTAAAGCTCAAAGATCACAGAATAACCGCGCTGAACCAACACTTCATGCCAGAAATACCAACATCCGTGGATTGGTCTGAGGTAGGTAAAACACAATTCATAAAACAGGCAGATGTGGTTATGCTGCTCTACCTCATGAGCGACAAGTTCACATACGCAGAAAAGAAGAAGAACTATTACTATTACGAAAGAAGAACCCTGCACAAATCATCCCTGTCTCCTGCAATACACTCCATAGTAGGGCTAGAGGTTGGTGATGAGGACAAGGCCCTTCATTACTTCTCACATGCTCTTTCGACCGATCTTTCAGACATCCATGGGAATACGGCAGATGGAATACATGCAGCTTCCGCGGGTGGAACCTGGCAAGCTGCAGTAATGGGTTTTGCGGGCATGCGCCCTCTGGAGAAGGCTATCTCATTTAATCCTCACATACCTTCCCACTGGAAGGGTATAAAATTTAAAATATGGTGGCGAGGCGCACTTCTGGATGTTTCTATTAATCATTCCAAGACCGAAATTCATATCAGACATCGTCCGAAGAAAGGGAAAATACTCGCAGAAGTATATGGGGAAACTAAGCAGTTAAAACCCAATATCTGCAATTGTTTTCTACACCCCTCATTAAAAAAGAAGGGGTCTAGAAGGAGGTCAAAATGAGCAAGGTCAGAAATATAATGTCTAAAAAACCGATAACCATCTCGGAGGACGCCGACATTAGAAAACTCTGCAAAACCCTAGCAAAGAGCAGGCTGAGCGGTCTGCCCGTAATCGGTAAAGGTCGTAATTTGGTAGGCTTTGTATCCGAAAGGGATATCATCAAAGCAGTGGCGAAACCTAAGTTCATGGAGCTGACAGCAAAGACTATCATGATAAAAAAGGTTAAGACTGTTGGCCCGGATGACCCACTGACCCATGCATCCAAAATATTTTCTGAACTCGACCTGAGAATTCTACCAGTGATTAAAGGCGGAAAAGTAGTAGGGCTGATAACTAGAAGAGCTGTAATTGAAAGGCTTCTAAGCACCCTTCACTAGGGTACAATAGCGGTCATTATATAACCACCATCGCCCCAGGTTGCATTAAACAGCTGGAGGATGAATGAAAGGATCGCCATGAAGAAGGCAAAAAAAGTCAGCAAGAAGAAAAAACTCACCAGTAAAACAAAAAAAACCAAGCCTCCTAAAAGTAAACCCAAGATCTCAAAGAAGCAGCCAAAGACAGCGTTAAAACATAGGCACAAATTGAGTATCGCCCAAATGCACTGGGGCTATCCTCCCATAATTGGAGGTGTGGAAACACATTTGGCGATGATGCTCCCTGTAATGGCAAAGATGGGTCATTCTGTGCACCTTTTAACTGGATCCATGGACGGACAAAAAACAAACTATGTGGATAGAGGAGTAAAAATAACACGAACCCCACTCATGGATCTCAACTGGCTATTTAAGAGAGGGCTGGTCGGCATAACTGACGAGGTAACTTCCATTTATGAGGCTTTCATCAAAAAATCGAAACCGGATATCATGCATGTCCACAACATGCACTATTTCAGTAAACCTCACGCTGAAGCATTGCAGAAAGTGTGCAAGAAACATGGAATTCCAGTAATTCTTACAGCTCACAACGTATGGGACGACGTTTTATATCTTGAACTAACTAGGAGCATTGTTTGGGACCATATAATAGCAGTATCACATTATATACGTAGAGAACTTATTGGAGCGGGATGCGACGATACTCAGGTAACGACATTGCATCACGGCGTTGACACAAAGGCCTTCAAGGCTAAGGCTGATACGCGAGAAACTTACAAAAAATATCCTAAGCTTAAAGGAAGGCAGATCATCTTTCATCCAGCGAGGATGGGTATGGCAAAAGGCTGTGATGTTTCCATTAAGGCCTTGAACATCATCAAAAAGAGCTTCCCCGATGTCCTCATGGTCCTTGCAGGTACGAAGAACATTATCGATTGGGGTACAACTCAACAGAAAGATATCGCCTACTTTGTCAATCTCATCAAACACTTTAAACTGGAGAACAATGTTCTCGTGGACTCCTTCAGCATCGACCAGATGCCTGGACTCTATGCAGCCTCGAATATGATTATATATCCATCAACTGCGATGGAACCCTTCGGGTTGACTATGCTCGAAGCGATGGCCACATCGAAACCTATTGTGGTAACAAAGGCTGGGGGAATGCCTGAAATAATAAGCGATGGTATCAACGGCTTTGTTATCCCGTTGAAGGATTTCGATGAGCTTGCTGGCGTTTCCTGTAGATTACTTGGAGATCCTGGGCTTGCGAAACGACTGGGAAATACGGGAAAACAGATGGTTGAAGCATATTATACGAAGGAGCACGTCACAAGAAATACA
>JABGOS010000086.1 GCA_018645265.1 Deltaproteobacteria bacterium | reverse complement strand
ACCCATACCCGAAATGCGATTCATCCTATCCCCTTCCCTATACCAACCCCTTATCGCACCTAGGATGAATTAGTTGCCTGATTATTATGACTGGCTAGAAAGGTGTCGGACACCTTTTACGCATTTTCCCAAAAAAGTGTCGGACACCTTTTCCAAAAAACCTTCACATAAGCTATTCACTCGATAAATTTGTGCATTATAGAATAAAGTGAAAAAATCCGCCATCACGTACTAGAGTGCTAAATTGCTGTATTAATTGATATATAACGCTATTCGCGTAAATAAACCCCCATTTATAAGGATAAGAATATCTTAATGTTTTTTTTAGATATTCTTAGCAACTTTTTCGCCTAAAATACGAAAAGCCCTGAGAGCAAACTCTACTATGATAAGGAGAAGTTTTATGAGCACTGGTCAAATGGCAGTTGCTACAACAACCACCGGGTCCGCATTAATACCCTCTCAATTAACCATAAGTTCGCCAGCACTTTTCTCAGGCGGTCCAGCCGCAATTCATGCAGTGAACATTGTAGATCTCTTCACAGCATACTTAAGACCCGGCGATCCTGCCTCACAGGAGATACTTCCAAAGAGGCCTTCCTGCCAATGGGTGACAGGCCCCCTTTCTCCCTTCCTCAGGAAAGATGCAATCGTCATGGGAAACCTAAGGACGAGGAAAATACTGAAAAGAGATTTTGAGGAAGCATGGGCAAGATACGTACCATTAGAACCGATACCGAAAGGGGCGGGAAAGGTAATGGCCGCATGCTCAACCATCGCATGGGGAGGGCTCGCAGCCCTCGGCCTTGGCGCCTTAGGTGCAGTCGATCTGACCTATCCGCAGATGATCGCATCCAAGATAACCTACTTGATAGGTCTTGGAGGAATGACCCTGGATTTATTAATTCCACTCTCGGCATTTACCTTTCTGAGAAATCGAATTTGGGCAGAATTCATCGGAAATACACACGAGCTTGAAGCGACCCAGGCAAAAAAGAACCCCGATCCCGACCCATCAATGCTCACCGTGAAAGAAGCGCTGGCTATGGCAATCGCAGAAGGATTTCCAGATTTGAATCTACCTGACTACGTAGCTCGCAGATTTGATCAACAAACCCTCCTGCAACTTAAAAATCTGGCACGGGGATATATGGCCCTCGCGATCACACCCACCCTGATGAGCCATCCATATGAAAGCCTTGGTGGAACCGCGCGGGCAAACGCATTCTTAAGGGAACAGGAAAGAGAGATTAAGGATGCAGGCATAGAGGGTGGAGCCATCCTTGCAAATATCGAAGGGGCCATAAGGGCTATAGGCCATGAACCCCTCATGTTCGAGTTGGAGGAAGTCAGTAGAATGGATCGAATACACCGCCAGATCGCTGAGATCGGAAGAGCCGCGTCCGACCTCAGGATGCCAAATACAAGGGCAAACCTGAAGATACTTTACGACCACTGGGAATTGCTAAGTGAAATAAGATCGTATCCACTACTCCCAAGCGGTATCATCAAAGAGAAACTCGATCATCTGGCGAACAAGCTTGAGCGCAGAATTATCAACCTCGAATGGCAGATAGGCGTAAGAATCAAAGCCTTCGATAAGGTCGAATACGTCTTCGATCTTGCAGCGGAAGGAAATGAAGACTTCGATAGTCCCGTACCATATGCCGCAAAGCTCGGCAGCGGCGGCATGTCGGTCGTCTATCGCGCCCACAGAGCTGAAGGGCTAAAATCGGTTGGAGATACGGTAGCAATCAGAATTTTGAGATTTGATAAACTCCTCGCAGACGGAACGCTAAATATGGAGGTTCTCACTCGAAAAATACTTGAACAGTTTGCAATGCAAAGGGACAGGAGTCATCCGGGCGTAATGAGAGTTTTGAACTACGGCGCCCTTCCAAATGACGGACCATACTATCTCATCACGGAATATCTGGACGGCATTACGCTGGAGCATACACTTCTCAGGATGAGATCCGAAAGACAGATGACGACACCCAGAAAAGTCTTAAAAATTATCAGGGAGATACTTGCAGCCCTTGAGGAAACACAACTCATTCACAGGGATTTAAAGCCCGACAACATCTTCGTCGTTCCAACAAAAGGCGCTCCGGCCAGGCACGTAATAAGTGATTTAGATCTCGCAACTCGTGGTGACTTACAGGCAGGCATCGCCCTCCCCGATCTCGTTGG
>JABGOS010000085.1 GCA_018645265.1 Deltaproteobacteria bacterium | reverse complement strand
TAAAACCAGGCCTAGTAACCAGCATCTTGATATCTTCATCATTCATTGAAGCCAGTTCATCATTGGATACAACACCACGTTTGAGTGCTACATTCTTAATTCTTTCTATATCCATTCCATCACCATCGTCTGCAACGGATATCAGGATATGTCCCTTCTCCCTCACAGCAGAAAGCATTATCCTTCCCTCAACAGACTTACCAAGCGCCTTCCTCTTCTCTACAGTTCCGACACCATGATCTACAGCATTTCGAATTAGATGAATTAGTGGATCACCTATCTCATCAAGAACTGTTCTATCCAGCTCGATATCACCACCGATAATATCTATTCTAATTTGTTTATCCTGTTTTCTTGCTAAATCACGAACCAACCTAGGAAATCTATCAAATATCTGAGCAACTGGAACCAACCTCGCCTCCATCACCTCGGTCTGAAGATTATCAGTAATACGGCTCAAGCCCTCTATTATAATTTTTAAGTCAGCATCTGGGAACCTTGAGCCCACATCCATCAAACGCAGTTTATTAATAGCCAGTTCCTCAACCAGGTTCATCATCTTATCCAACTGTTCTATATCTACACGAACACTTCTAATCTTTCGCAACTGCTCAATATGCGCAGGCGCAGCACCCTCAATTTCCTGAATGGGCGCAATTGCCTTTTGTTCACCCTCCTTATCCCACAACTCATCAACAGGAATATCGTCTATGGTTACATCAGATACCTCCAACACCTCCATAGCTTTCTTTTTTACTAAGAGTGACCCCTCCCTTGTAATAAATATACAGCTGAATTGCAGGTCAAACTTTTCATTTTCGATCATCTCGCTGTTTGGATATGATTTTATTACTTCACCAATCTCGTGAAGTTTTCTAAACACCATAAAAGCACGAACGCTCTTCAACACACATTCTTCATCAAGATTCACTTTGACGTGAAAACAGGAATAACCATCCTTCTTTACACGTGCCAACGTCTTCTTTTCAAAAGCATTTATACTTACGCCTTCCCCAATCTCATCCTCATCAAACTCACCCTGATTCATATAGACCTCGGCAGCGAGATAATGCGGGTCAGCTGCAGTTCTATCGATGCTCAAAGCCTCTTCAATAAATACCAGAGCCTTATCATATTCCTTAAGATGAAAACACGTAGTCGCCTGCACCAAGAGCTCCTCATAACTCTTTTCGAATGTAGATATTTTTTGAAACTCGACCTCCATCTTGGCCTCAACCTCTTTTTTGGACACATCTTCTAGTATCATTTGGAGATTGGTTTCAGTGGACTGAACAGAAGAGATATTAGGCGCGGCCGTCACCATTGATTTACGATAGACTATGGCATCGCCTATGCTCTCCATCTTAAATTTATCGGATAAATAGTTAAGACTTTCGGAATATCCAACAAATAAATACCCATCATCATTAAGTGACGTACATATTTTATCCATCACACTGATAGTCGTTTTAAGCTCAAAATAAATCACAACATTTCTACAGAGAATGATATCGAAATTCATGGGGTATTGATCTTCCATCAAATTATGATTCGCAAAACTTACCAGACCTTTAATATCATCATTCACCTCATATTCCCTGTGTCCACCCCTCTCACTCTTCAGTGTGAAATATTTTTTCAAATATTCGCTATCGACGTTTTTAAGATAGGTATCACGATATCGTCCTCTCCTGGCTGTATCCAGCGCATTTGTGGAAGCATCCGTCGCTATTATCTGAATATCCCAATCATCCATGTTTGGTATAATTTCTCTTAACAGCATTGCTATGGAATATGGCTCAGCACCTGTTGAACACCCTGCACTCCAAATCCGAATAGCCGGCTTTCCCAGATCTGATTCCTCGCCAGGAACTGCCCTTCTCTCCACTATCCCAGGAAGAATGTTTTCCTTAAGCGCTTTGAAATGAGGTTCATTTCTAAAAAAGTAGGTATGCTTTATCGTCAGAAGATTAATCAACTCCCTCGTTTCATCTTCCCGATTATCGGAGATGGTCAGCAGAGTATAATATGCCGGCACGGAGTCGACCCTCTTAGACTTCATACGTTCCTGTATTGCAGTCTGAAGATCAGCGAGATTGTGATCCTTAAAATACAAACCACTACGCTCGGTTATATATACTTTAAATGCTTTATTTAGATCTTCCGGAATGATCATTCCTATCTATCCCCAACCCGATGCCAGTCTCAATCAAACACCTTTAGTGGCGCGGGTTATTTCTCACAATATCCGAAGCTTCAATAAGCTGCACTACGATATCCATTCTATTCTGCACTTTCAGCTGGTTCAGCTTTGTATATGCATGACCAAGATCTGTAACAACGTACTTTGCTGACATCCTATTCAGGGTATAGGCTATCATATCCTCCTTACACCGTTCACATCTACAGATGCCCTCAATTTCTTTTACGACATTATCATATTCATTGAGGACTGCATCCTCCATATAATTTCTATATGACATCCCTATCTCCCAACACCTACCGCCTAGGTAGAATGAAAATGATTTTATTCCCCACGCCCTCTATATTCTCAATCCAGATAGTCCCTCCATGTAAAATAACAAGCTCCCTTGCTATGGGGAGGTCAAGCCCGGCCCCCTCCTTACTACCTGAAGATACCCTCTCATATTTATCAAATACACTATCCTGATCCTCATCCGCAATCTGAGGGTTCGAGTCAGAGACTTCAAATCGCACATCCCCATCGGTTCCGGTAACACTTATATTTATTTTACCCTCATCCGGCGTATATCTGACAGCATTGTTTAACACATTGATTATTATCTCCGATAGCTTATCACGATCGGCCAGAATAAACCCTACATCCTCTCGAACATCCTGTTCATAGACAATCAGCTTCTTGGTTATTTCCCTCCGATTTATTGCAATTACTTCATTCAGAAGCGACTCCACCTTAAACTTCGTTCTGTTTATTTCCATATTACCAGCTTCGATCTTGGATATATCAAGAATATTAACAACCATCCTTGTGAGGCGTTCTATGCTGTTCTGCGTATATCCCAACAACTTTTTTTGATCTGAATTAAGCTCACCATGCACGCCCTCAAGAATCATATTAATAGATTCCCGTGCAATCATCAGGGGATTCCTAAACTCGTGCGAAACATGCGATACGAACATCGTTTTACGTTCATCAAGTTCCTGCAACTTTCTGTTCCTTTTCCGAACACGAATACTCTTCAAACGATACTCCAAAATCATCATCCTCAGGAGCAGTAGAAAAGCTATAAGACGAATCAGATGCCATACCCACCATTCCAAACACCACACTTCCGAGTACTGAAATGATATTCCAGCCATACCGAAGAGGGTGAATAAAAACGCAAACCAATATGCTTCAGTTTTTTTAAATCGATAAAATATCCTGAGAAAATAAATCGCAGAGAGCAGAAAAAGAATTCCCGCACTGACGTTAATCACAGTAGCAAGAGGGGTAAACCTGGCATTCTCGATCATTCCAGGTAAATACTCTGGAAAGAGGTATGCCTGAGCACCTAAAGTGAAAGAGAAAAGAGCAGAGAACCAGAATATCCATCTCCTCCTTGAGAGCAGTTTGGACAGCTTCTCTGACCAAACAACAATGAAGATCAGACCACCGGATAGAGTTGCAATACTGTGAAGCCAGACGAATCTATTTCCTAATGTAGCTAGGGTATGAAAGCCATCAAGTATACCCATCACAATAAAACCATTCGCGAGAATGAAATAGGAAGGTTTTTTATTCTCGAAGGAGCGTTGGAGGAGTAAAAAAGCCACCGCAATGGCGATCAAAGCTCCTGCGGTCTCGGCCGCTGTGCGTACAGTTTCGTTGATCCAGAAGCAGTCCTGCCAAAAGACAAAGAAATGCGCCACATTCAAAAAAAGCACAGCAGTAACAGCAATCCCCAAGCCCATATAATAGTAGACAGCCTTACCTTTGATCACGCTTCCCCCTACAATTAGGCAAAGATAGCTGAAATCAGACAATTTGTTAACTGTTTTAATAAGAGCAGGATGGCTTCTATAAAAATAAACTTATAAAAGATCTGCTAAACGAAGGACTACGCTCCCCAAGAGATCATGATCGACATTCAACTCCGAATTATTCCAGGATGCAGAGATCGCGTACCATTTTCCCGATTTAGACTTCAAAAGCTGCGTATACTGTATTACGCCAGGTTCGGAACCACCCTTATAGCCGACGTAAGACCATTTTTTTGAATCATCGATCAGACCTGGGTTCACAGCCAATATAGGTTCATCCTTCATCTTTAGAATCAGGTCGGCAAGCTCATCGGTCGATGCAAACCATTCGATTTTATCCGGATCGATAGGTTCAAGCGGTGGAGGCTTAAGCTTGGAAAGATTATATGACGCAATCTGCATGAGGATACGCCGCTTACCACTTAAATACGACTTCAAGTATCGCTTTCGATATAAACCCCTATCTGCCCATTTTATAATAAACATTTCCTTGGTTTTCAGGAAGGGAACGGATCCAGGCATCATTCCTTCCAGACGCTCTCGCCCTACCTCATCTATTAAGATATCTGTGGCTGTATTATCACTTATTGAGATCATCAGTGTAGCGAGAGTGTGCAGTGTCACCGGTGAACCGGATGGCCACTCATGCAAGACACCTGATGGCAGGCTGTACTTCCTCTCATCGAGTTCTATTAAGTCAGACCATGAACGCTTACCCATATCGATATCTTCAAGAAGCGCTTTCAATATATAGAGCTTAAATGATGAGCCGGTGGCTAATCTGAGATCGGGATTCTGTGAGAAAAGGATTTTACCATCACCCCTTTTCACTGATACGGCGACCTGACCTGGTAACTTTCGTAGTGACTTGGCTACCTTATCGAATGAATCATTCCTGTACTGTGCCCCTGAAAAGAAGATTCCTTCTACACCCTTACCCCCTGCGTTCACTTTTACAATTACATCGGCATCTTCATATTTAAGCGTAATTTTCTTTCCGGTATACTTGTAGGATTTACAATCTCCCAAATATGCTAACTGTGCAAATACCGACTCAATATGATCGACGTATTTCAAGAGTTCAGGATCGCTAAACTCTTTCCATACGACCTCCTCCCCATAGCAGTAGTGCCTGGCAAGCTTCTTGATTGGATAGGCAAAAGAGAGGGTGCTAGAAAACAATATCAGGACAAAACACGACAGTACGGAGAAGAGATATACCGGACGTAACTTCATATTAGCTCCTGTAGATACGGATAAAGCAAAAAAGCCTACTTCTCCCCCTTCTCCTGCATCTTCTTCATCATAGGGCACTCTGTCATCATCTTGTCGCGCATCTCCGGGTCCATCTTGTGCATCATCTTGCCCATGTGACCCTTACCATGCTTATAGTGGCCTCCCTTGATCATGTATCCGATCTTGAAGGATGCGGAGCAGATAATGAGAAGGATGGAAAGGACGATCACGAATACGCTAACTACCTTCGCAAACTTCTTACAGCAGAACTCCCCACTCCAGGCCTTGATGGCTAGCCATGTTCCTGCCACCAATGAAATCAACTCCAATGCCATCGAAGCATTTGCTTTGAACATCATAACACCTCCCCCTTTTTTTAATTATCTGATCACCTACGTATTTCCCCAATTAGATACTTCTAGGGGACGTTCCCCCCCTATTTATCTTACTAATATCATTAATGATCTAGACCCACATTCATTTTTTTTAGCATTATTATGACGCACCCTGATCAATACGCCACTATTTCAACTCATGTGCATCAGAATTTTGCGTGAATTCAATAAGTTAAGTATATAGGAAACGTCCCCTAAATTATTTACAGTATACATCGCTATTCCGAAGGATTGCCCTACATGTATCCGTCTTACAATAGACATCGCTATTCCGAAGGTACGCACGACAATCATCTGTCTTGCAATAGACGTCACTTCGCCTAAGAATCGCCCTGCAATCGTCAGTCTTGCAATAGACGTCGCTATTTCTGAGGATAGCCCTGCAATCATCTGACTTACAATAAACATCGCTATTTCTGAGGATAGCCTTGCAATCATCTGACTTACAATAAACATCGCTATTTCTAAGAAAAGCCCTGCAGTCGTCGCCAGACCAGGACCTGTATCCCATCTGAAATGGACCGGCGGCAAAAGCCAGAAGATTGAATGATGCCAAAACAAACAATATGATGGCTAGAACTGTTTTTCTCATCATAAACCCCTTATCAGGCTTCGCCGTTTACATAAAAATTGAAGAACTTACCGGTTTTGAGATCATATTCTACTCCAAAAAAGCAATCACCACCATCCATAACTTCAATCTTATCCTTCTTCCAATCAAATCCCATCGTATCACAGAAAAAATCAGCATGGATATATTTCTGGCTTCCCCGCACTCCGCAATAGTATTGACGCTTATACTTGCTCAAATTATCCATCATGTTCTTTGTAGCTTTCTGCAGAGAGCGACCTTTAATTTGTGTCGTGCTTTTCAGATAGGCCACTAAAGCCGATTCGAACTTTGCAACATCCTTTGTAGTCGCATCACATGCACCACTAGCCTTTGCCCTCTCCCCCGTGGGATTGAAAATCGCACCTTCGTAGTTCGAACCTTTCGCAAACATTGTTTTGTATTCTGGCAATTTTGCAGATGTATTATTTGAGCAACAGAGAAAGAAAAAGACTGTAATTAACAGTAATAGTTTCATAGAGTATTTTGGATTCATAATACCTCCCTGAGATTGCCTGCAACCCTATCAAATTCCAGACAAAAAGAAACCCTACATTCGCATCGGATGCAGGGTATTAAATCAGTTTCGTATAATTGAGCCTTCGTCTAAGACCTATCTCTATCATAGTAATCTGCATTTGCAGTACCGGTTCGAATTACTGATATACTGGGACCAAAGGCTTGCATGAAGATCTCTAAAACAGCATTCATTCCCCTCCGCTCTGCTTTCTCAACTCCGCCGGGCAGCCCGTGAAATTTTACATCAATATCTGTGGTTGGAAGCATTGTGCTTTTATTGTCGATCAAAATACGATTTTTTGAAGGCGTGTATTCAAAATAACCTGCACCTACAACCTTCTCACCTGAGTCATAGACAATAAATCTAGGATGGATCGTACCTGAGTCTCCAATGCGAATTTCGTATTCACCGCTCGGCAACTGGATCACTACATATTTTGAATAGGTATCCCTATAGGGTCCCATATCATCTACCGATTTTGCTATACGAACCGAGTAACCTTCATTGAAAGTTCTAATAGCATGCAAACGCATCTCAGGGTATTGGATGGCGAGGTCAGCTGCTCTAACCCTCTTTTGCCCCCTCATTCCATCTAAGGCATTTTGTACAGGAGCAATAGATTCCAATGCTGTTGTTGCCCGTCCCAAATGTACCTGCCACTCCTCATTCGCCTGTAAATAGCGACTATGAGCACCCCTATTGCTAAGGAAGCACCTGCCTTCATTTAGGAGAACCATGCCTCCATATGCAAACCATGCCCAGGCAGCAGGTAGAAAATTGACTTTTCCAACCAGGGTTAATCCATATAAAAATAAACGGCCACCTATAGCCTCGCCTGTATAATATGGATGAGCAATTTTGCTCTCTTCAGGTTGAGCCTTCACGGCAGCATTCAACCCACGAAACATTCTGGCAAAAGGCCATTGAACTTTGGATTGCGATATAAGACCGGCCGAAATAAGATCCGGTATATTCACCTTATCTAAACCTGCACCTAGGTAAGCTTTGTAAGGATCATCGCAGCTCAATACCTCCAGCCCCTGATCGAAACACGGACGCATGGCATCGGCAAAAAGGATAGCAGTTGCCCCCTGCCATCTGGATAGATCAATCGCTCCTGTAAGATGAGGTTGCAATGGAACGTTAATGCCGAAATGTGATTCAAATTGCTGAACGACGGGAATTGCACTCTGCACAGCTTCTACCGTGCTTGCCGAAAAGGCATTGAACGCAGCATTCATCTGCAGGCCTAGTGGCATCGAAGCTATGTGTTGAGTTTGCATCATAGAATATTCCTCAAAACTACTACAGGTGCTGAACCAAAAGGTCACGACACTTCTTTGCGACTTCATGAAGAATCTGAATATCTATTTCGCTGAAAGTTGCAGGACCCTGTGGCAGCAAGAAGAGCTCGATGGAAACCTTATTCCCCGAGACTGATGCTGCTGACGTCATTTTAGCGACTCCAGCATATTATACGACATATAATCATACCAAAAGAGCGAAAGTCCAGTCATAAGTTCAACAATCCCGCACTGTTCCTCTGAACAGGAATCTGATGCAGCATTATCCACTTTCGAATCGATTACACCTCTTAACTATCTGTATTTTCGATTGTTTTAGCACTCATGAATTGCCAACCAGCTTACACAAATAAGCGTCCGACGCTTAAATGAAAAAAGGCAGGTGCCATAGGGCACCTGCCCCTTTCTCCAAACGGAGTCTTATTTCATATTATTCAACGAAATCTAGCAGTACTGAACCACCACTCAATTGACTCTCGTCACATAGAAGATCATCCCTTGTCATCGGTTCCAAGGCATCAACTGCATCCGCGAACTCCGTACAATCCTCATCGACCGTGTCGGAACCTTCCGCATCCATAAGCATGAGTTCATCCTCACCATCGGTTGCCGAAATGCAGTAGTATTTACCTTCAATCGATTCAGTGCTGGCCTTGAGCAAGAAATGATTACCCTCTCCACGTGACACACCTTGCCCTACAATAGAAAGCATCGTCGTATCCTCAGCAAGACTTCCCTTTACTGACCTGAATGTAAATTCATGACTTTCAATGCTTCCAACCAACTCGTTGCGATAGCAATAGTCCCTATCACCATCATAGTCGACCCATACAGCTATATCCATTTCAAGTTCATCAATAATTTCATTATAGCCACCCTGAATTACGCCATACTCCTGATGAGCACTTTCACCACTATCTACCCATACGAATCCAAAGAGACCGTGTTTCTCAGCAACATCGCTTTCACGAATAGATTCATCAGTCATTTCGATGATGGTTCCATCTGAATCCAACATCTTTACTGCTGAGCCTCTATCATAGCCACTTTCCGGTTCATCATTCACAGCACAGTTATAAGCGACCACTTCCTTACCATAATCAAATGGGGAATATATAATCTGCTCCTCTATTGGTTCACATCCAGAAATAGCGTTCGCCATCATCCCCCTGCCTTCCCACATTGTCTTATAGAGGTTTGATGTATCTATAACTCCCTGATCTGTGTCAGGATCGAAGTCCTGAAGGAGATAAAATATTTCATATACTGGATTGCCAGATTCCCAACCTTCAACAACTGCTTTTGACGTGGATAGAGATACGGAAGCTGATGCTGCCTTCGAAAAGGATGGTGCAACCTGCTGAACAGCATCATAGAACATGGTATCGGAATTCATTATTTCACTAGGTGTACTGCCGTCCGTGCCACTCGCTGTCGTTCCCGAACTCGAACCACACCCAACCATTCCCACCATAACCATAAACACCATCAGCGCCCTAACTGTGTTGACTAACCGTTTCATAGCTACCTCCTCGTTTCCCGTTGATTTTTTGCACGTTAACCACCTCATGTTAGGAACCACCTCCCCTCTACAGAGTTTCATATTCTGGTATGATAAAATTGCTTCCATCATTGGCTATCAGATCCGTATCTCCAAGCTCATAATACGGCTTATCTTCGAATATCTCTTCAAGTGAAGGAACGACATTAAATGGAAATTCAGAGTCGCTCCATGCATAGGTATCTTCATATCCTGTACAATTTGTGGGATCTGCATACGCAGGTATCTCATCTGTGTCGGTCTCTAAACAGAAAACCTGTGATCCATCATAATCAGGATTACTGGAAGTATCCATTTTGAAGATTGAGAAATCACCATCATCGTAGCTCCCTCTACCTAGAGCCATCGTATATTCAAGCTGATCCGAAGATAGATTCTCATCATACTTTGTAACAGTGAAGTCTCCTGAGCCGATCACTGGATCACCATCTGCGTTTAGCTCAGCAGTACCTGTCACACGGCTTCGCATCTTGAAGACAAAATCATCATCAGTGAATAGTTCTTCATCATCCCCTGTGTAGACTAGCAGTTTGGCATATTGAATATCGAGATAGGCACTACCCCCATCATCATCGCTATTCTCAGAATATGATGTCAGATAAATTTCGCTGCCACTGTTTGCGGTACCATGAACGGACACGCTCTCATCAGCGTCGACCTCGCCTTCGTTCTGCGTCATCACTACGAAATGAAGAACTGCAGATTCATCCACGCCATAAAGAATCTTAATGATTCCACCATCAGAAATCCACTCTGATTCATATATACAGTCGAAATATCTATTCTCCGTCGATGATCCATTTTCGATTTCACCAAAGAATGGAATATTCAAAGTATCACCTTCATTAAGATTTGATGCACCTTCACATTGAACAGAAGGGTCATTTGTCAGAACCTCATCAACCCAATTTGCAACCTGCCTAACTGCATACCTTATCTTTGTTTCAGAATTAGGTTCCTTATCGGGATCGCCAAATATATAGTATAGTGTATCCGCCTTGCTCGTAAGTGCATAGTAATCCCAGTCCTCGCTACTGGCGTAGTTGATGGACTCTGCAACAGAGACGCTTTCAGAACCGCCATCTGGATTCATATCCGGGATCAAAGTCGATGCTACACTTTCAATATTCGCGCTGTATGTATCGGCATCTATCGGGGTCGGCGTTGTAGATCCGGTTTCCGTTCCACCTTTATTTCCGCAACCCGCTATTGAGAGAAACAGCACTAAACAGAGACCGAGAAATCGTATGCTCATTATTAAACTCCTCTTATTCATGATCCCTCCCCTCATCACCTTTAGTGACTGGGTATAGTTGTATGTTCAGCTGAAGCACCTCTTCTGGTTCCTTCACATTAGACACCATCTCCATTATATCCTTTCTAAACGCTCTTATTCTATTATTGATCTCATCCACCTGATCCTTCGTCACACCCAAAGTAAGTGAACTTACATCACGATCCCCCATACCACCAAGGTCATCCATAAGCAGTCTCGAGAGATCCAGAATGCTCTTATGATAATTGTGTACCACTATCGATTGCACCACTGGGCCCGTCGATAAAATCGTGCTCGTCTGCTTCCACTTGCCATTCTCGTCCTTCTCGATGAATCCCAGTCTCTCGAGAAGCTCTATGGACTTCTCAGCTTGCACATCAGTAATGGGGGGTGAGATGTGGTCAGCTATCCAACTTGAAGTTCCATCGAAATCCTTTGCAACTACCAATTCGCGTACTACAGGATGATACCAGTTAGAATAATATTCGTATTGCACCTTCTCAATCGGCTTCAGCTGCCTGAACTTTTTTGATTTTAAGAGTCGCTGATAGTGGACATCCTTATCTTCATGTCTTTTCGCCTGATTGAACAGCACGAGATTCCGGAAAAATTCCTTTTCCTGTTTGTTCAGCTCGAGCCCCTTTATCATCTTGCCTATGCTCTCTTCAGTAAGATTACGTTTTCCTTGCATCACCAACATGAAAAAGTTACTGGAGTTGAAGCCGGCGTTCTTGGAAAAGGCACGGTATGAAAATGAAGAATGGACCTTCTTGGCACTTTCATACCACGCCTTCAAAAACTTTCTGTAATCATCGAAGGCAAAAACGCTGATTTTATTTTTTCCTACCCTTCCCATTTTATCCCCCTCAATTCGCCTTAATTATAGCAACTCAGAAGATTAGAAACAAGCCTATTTTCATGATAGGAGTAGTATCAGTACACATATCCGCACTCAACTATATGTTATATAATATTATATTAATATACTAGACAGTTACACTTTATAGTATGTACACATATACCGCTTTTTAAAGCTGTGGGCTCTACGGCTGCATATAGGTATCTGAAACTCATCAGGGATCCCCTATATAATGATATGGTCCAATTATGGGTGGAAAGCATATGGCGCTATTTATGGATTTACTGGAATGAACGAATCAACCACTTTTGAGAATCCCATTTCGCTTAAATACCGCGATCCTGGTTCCAAAGAGTGGATGATAGTAGAAGTATTCTGAACTAAACAATGGAGCTCGATACGGAAAGCTGAGATAGATTCTTGACCATGTAGCACTTTTATCAAATGGATCTATAAATATCTCCCTCTCCTCGCTGATCATAACGAGATAGCCACCCGCAATTACACTTTATCAATCATCCTCATTATCTCGTCAGCACCATGGAAAGGATCAGACATATTTAAAAACATCATGTGAAATTGATGTGAATTTTGATCCAGCATCTCATTATAGGAACTGTCACTCAGCACACTAAGTTCCCCCCTACCTCTCCACCCTGTTGAGTCAGCTTCCATATCCCGCAATTTATCAGGATTTTTCTCAACCGCTACAGTATCTATACCAAACCTAACAAGCTGCCGAGTTATCTCATGCACATCTCCAAATCCAACCTCCACCGATCTAAGATCATGAGATACACCATCATGCCGCAGTCCATAGATTAATGATTTTATAAACGATGCCCTAAATGCATCCCTTGATCCCGCCTGTGCAGGAGAGCATCCATATCTATGAATTCGCCTGAAAGTTCTCATCATTGAAATATTATCAGATACGAGTTCAGCACGTAATCGAATTTTTGGGAATCCCAACGCGTAATGAGAACCCAATGTCATTCTAGTTCTCATTGGATTTGGAGATGGAATCGCCGCTGGGAATCCGGAAATTGCTGCTGCATTGGATAATGCGCTATGAATCGCCAAAGACATCTAGCCTCCTTAGAGATTATCGCAATGTCACTGATTATGTTGCTAGATTTTAGTAACAGAACTCATGGGCATAACAACTTATAGATATGATACTTAGATCTCTTATCCTTTCTTATGTCACAAATACTGCCAAAACATATCACCAAGTCCCTTCATTATTCTATACAAACTAGCTCCTTCACGCAAAACCTTGAACGTTCTCTCCCGACCCTCTTCACCTCCAATAACACCCACAGTCTCAGCAATCCTCATGATCTGACTCCATGGCCCAAGAGGCTCACAATCTGTGATATCTATTTCTTCCGGACTCTCTAAGAGATCTCTAGCAGAGTTCCTACTATTTGGACTGAACCCATAATTTCTCAATAAAGTTGAAATATAAAACAACACACTGAGCTCCATATACAAGGAATCACGGTAGTCATAGACATCACAATGTCCGTCTATATCATCGATGTCTATTGTTAGAGCCTGCGAATCAACAACCCGGAGAATTTTCAGATTATAATATACATGACTTGGAGGCTCACCCATAAAGGCCCATAGTGGTTCAATTGCGCGAAGAGATGCCGGAGTCATTATTTCTAGGGGATTAAAACCATGTGCCTCACTGTAATGCCGCGCAAGCCCTTCATTAAAATTCATCTGCATAATACATCTATAGCCTGATTTAATTGCTTCATCAGCCAATCTATCGATGAAGGGTTTTAGGAATGCTCTTCCCGGCAAATCCAGGTCTCTTTCGATAAGATCGATAAACAGTATATCATCGCTCAATTTTCTGAGAGCAACGTACATGAGGGGTTTTAAACACCCAGCATCCCCAACTAAAGTTTCAGGAAATAAAACCGATACATCTTGTGATCCAAAATGACTGAATTTTCTATCAAGTGCTTGAACCGGCATTGTTGAGCCATCAACTATCAGTGCATTCAGATGATTCCCAAATCCATTAATATGAACCCTTACTTGGTCGGGTCGTTCTGCGGCATCCATGAACTGATCAGATATAAATAGTCTCTTCGGATCTGCTCCTGTGTAAAATATTTTCCTCATCACCATAGCGGTATTTGCCAGCGTAGCGGATGTAGGCGAAACACCCACTGAACCTATGGTTGAGGTATATAGCGATGACGGACACACCGTTGGAACAATTGGTGGAGATACTCCAGCAACTGACATCTGTGCAGTTGCGACGCGTGCGCCTACTACACAATTTTGTAATAAATTAACTTTAAACATAGGTACGGATCGATTTA
>JABGOS010000121.1 GCA_018645265.1 Deltaproteobacteria bacterium | reverse complement strand
GAAGTTCGATAGTGAGTTTGAGCTGGCGATGAATGATGATTTTAATACAGCAAGGGTTGTTGGGCTCATCTTTGAAGCTGTGCGCGCCACGAATAAATATCTGGATAGGAATGGTGATAGAGCCACTCCATTTGCTGGATGGGTAGTACTGCAGTTTACCCACGTTCAGCATATTGTGGGTGATGTGCTCGGCATTTTCGGTTCATGTGCTGAGGAGTATAAATCCAGAACCACTGAGAGGGCCAGTGCATCCAAAGGGATCGATCCCATAGAAATTGAAAAACTGATTGCGGATAGGAAGACAGCGCGTCATGCTAAGGATTTCTCAAAGGCTGATGCAGTCCGCGATGAACTTGCAGCCAAGGGCATAGAAATAAAAGATCGTCCTGACGGAAGTACTGAGTGGAAAATTAAATAAGGTTATTCTAATCTTTTCCAATAATTCATGAACACCTTCAAACTGAATTCAAAATATGAACCAAAGGGCGATCAGCCTGCGGCTATAGATGCGCTTACAAAGGGAGTCCTGGGTGGGAAGCGCGATCAGGTTCTCCTGGGTGTTACCGGTTCTGGGAAAACCTTCACCATTGCAAATGTCATTGCTAACGTAGGTAAGCCTACGCTCGTTATGGCTCCTAACAAGACGCTCGCGGCCCAACTCTTTTCGGAGTTTCGGGAACTCTTTCCTGAGAATGCAGTTGAATATTTCGTCAGTTACTACGACTACTATCAACCTGAGGCATATCTCCCTGCAAAGGATCTCTATATAGAGAAAGATTCAAGTATAAATGAACAGATCGATCGCTTGCGACATTCGGCGACGCATTCCCTTCTGACGAGGAGGGATGTTATAATAGTGGCAAGTGTCTCTTGCATATATGGCCTTGGAAGCCCGGAGGCATATCAGGGTATGCTCATTCAGACGAAGAGGGGTGAAACCCTTGACCGTCAGGATCTCTTAAACAGATTGATCGAGATCCAATATCAGAGGAACGATTACGATTTTCATAGAGGAACGTTTCGCGTGCGCGGTGAGGTCGTGGAAATTATACCGGCGTATGAGGATGCAAGAGCTGTTAGGCTGGAATTCTTCGGTGATGAACTGTCAAAGATAGTTGAGATAGATTCTCTTACAGGTGATCAGTTGAAGGAGATACCGGAGGTAGCAATCTTTCCAGGTAGTCACTTCGTAACGCCTGAGGATAAGCTGAAACTGGCAGTCGACGGGATTCGCAAAGAGCTGACCGCTAGAATGAAACACTTTCACAGAGAGAATAAACCTCTTGAGAGGGCAAGAATTGAGCAGCGTACGAAGTTCGATCTTGAGATGATGGATGAGATTGGATTTTGTAAGGGTATAGAAAATTATTCCAGATATCTCACTGGCAGGAGCACTGGCGAGCCTCCGCCGACATTGATAGAATATTTTCCAAAGGATTTTCTGTTGGTCTTGGATGAATGCCACATTACAGTGTCTCAGATCGGTGGAATGTATAACGGTGACAGATCCAGAAAGACTACGTTAGTTGAATACGGTTTCCGCCTGCCATCTGCTTTGGATAATAGACCTCTTCGATTCGATGAATTTGAAAAATTGGTAAACCAACTTATATACGTATCGGCGACGCCTGCCGATTACGAACTGCAAAAGACGAATGGGGAATTTGTAGAGCAGATCGTTCGTCCGACCGGACTCATAGATCCTAAGCCCGAGGTTAGAAAGACGGAGGGACAGGTGGAGGATCTTCTCATTGAAATCAACAAGAGGGTAGAGGTTGGTGAGAGGGTTTTAGTAACCACACTTACGAAACGGATGTCTGAACAACTTGCAGACTTTCTCAGAGAGCGAAAAGTCAAAGTTAGGTATCTTCATTCCGACATAGAATCCTTGGAAAGGATGGAGATTCTAAGATCCCTAAGGAAGGGTGAATTTGATGTATTGGTGGGGATCAATCTGCTTCGCGAGGGCTTGGATCTTCCCGAAGTCTCACTCGTCGCTATCCTCGATGCTGATCGGGAGGGTTTCTTACGTTCGACGAGATCGCTCATACAGACATTCGGCAGGGCATCGCGCAATGTAAATGGCAGCGTCATCCTCTATGCCGATAAAATGACAAGATCTATGAGAACGGCCATCGATGAGACCCTTCGCCGAAGAAAACTTCAGAAGGCATACAACGTGAAGCACGGAATAACGCCGACTACCATAAAAAAGGAAATAAGCGATGTCCTTCACTCAATTTATGAACAGGATTATGTTACACCTGATATCGATGAGGAGCGGTTGCCTCAAGCTAAGGCGCAAAAGATGGTCTCCAAGTTAAGACGCCAGATGTTAAAGGCTGCAAAACAGCTCGATTTCGAAACCGCAGCTGAACTTCGTGATAGGGTTCTCGAGATTGAAAGAAGGGATTTAGGTTTGAGAAATGTCTGATTGTAGGTGCGTATAAGTATATTCTTTCCCTGTATTTTCCCTAAATTTGTGATATGATCCGGCGAAACCACTAAGGGGAGATGCGTCATGAAGCAAATGTTTAAAATCATTACAATCGCATGTCTGATATCCATTTTCACGAGCTGCGGAGGCGGTGGAGGTGGTTCAAAAATAGAGGGTCCTACCCTTTCTTTGGGAGAGGCACTTTCGATAATTGTTGATCAATTCTACATCAACTCTGGTTTGGATGATGAATATGGTTCAAGGGGGGAATTTTCAGTGTATTTGAGGGACGCTGCTACTGGACAGGACGTGGCGTGCACCAAAGCCGAAGATGGGATGGAAGAACTTTCGACCGCAGGAATCTATTACGGCGGACTATCCATTCCTTTAACCGAGGTTGATGAGGAACATCCAGATGAAATGGCCCGTTTTCAACTCGTATTTGTTGAACAGGATGGAGAGGGTTGTCCTGGTCCAATAGATGACGATGATGACATAGCAGGCATATCTACTGAGTTTATGTTCGATAGTCTAATCGACAAAAAAATATGGGCGACGAATGGTCAGGCGGTTGCTGTACTTAGAAATCAAAGTTCTGATGTGACCACTGTAAGCCCTATGGCGCCTGCATTGGAAGAGGGTTTGATAATAGATGAGATCTATTTCAACAACGGGTCTGACGGTCAAAGTTCATCGCGATACTACATCTTCGTGGATCAGATCGAAAGCGGAAGTTCCACTTATCAATGTCAGGTCGATGATGATTTGATGGCTGATGTACGTTTTGGCGATATCGTGTACTCTGCCTTGGGTTTTCCAATCTCCTGTTTCTCTGCCAATGATCCCGATTTTGATTTTATAAAAGTTAGGTTGGGGCTCTACATTCAAAAAAGTCAGGGTCCAGTGCTTGTCGGTGAAACTGAAGCGACGGCAATTGGGGACATGATAGGTGAGAACGTGCCGTTCACGAATGGAAAGGGATATGTAACTTTTAGAAATATCATTACGACTCCATTCGCGTCATCGGCGTTGAGACTCGGTGAGCTTGCAAGTGTTGAAGTGACATCTATGAGTTATGAACTTACCCCATCCTTCAACCCAACGATTGAGCTTCACATTATGAATGGCTCCGGTGACTATATCATCGCGTGTGCAGGCGAGGATCAGGGGCTTACCGGTGTAGATGCGCCGGGTGAATACGATGACCTTTCAGCGACATTCGTTGCAGCAACTGGACAGCGCGAACTATTTGGATGGGATGATGTAATTGTGAAGCTAGTGGATAGGACGGATGGCTACAGTTGTCCGAAACCACTTGAAGGTGATCCAACCACGCTTGCCCAGTCAGGCTCCCTCTCGGGAAGTGACCTATTGGCGGGTACTATCGACTTTTTGAACGGTGCTGGCACGCTATCGATAGAGGCCCCAACTTCGGATAACAATTAAGCTTGCTATCTCATAAATTGTTTGCTTTATACATCGCTAGATGTAAGAAGCGGTTTGTAAGTTATTGGAATTACTTGGTAATTTATACGACGTTTTCGTCGTTTACAGATTTAAAAAAAGGGAAATTGAGAAAGGAGCTCGAGAATGAAGAAAAAAATGTTGATAGCGCTCATGCTTTTCCTGATGCTACCCGCTACAGCCATGGCCGGTTCAGGCTATGAGGGCGGTTTCTACGTCAACAATGACGACGATAGCTTCAGACTGACTTTCAACGGTCGCGTTCAAAACCAGCTATATTGGCAGGATCGTAAGGATACGACCAATACGATTTCATTTAAGCTGCGTCGTGCCATGATGGGCTTTCATTCCAAGATAGCTGAGAAGGCTTTTTTGGGAATGTGGCTCATGCATGCAGCTTCTTCAGTTGAAAATACGACATTCCAAAACGTTAACGTTACAGGGGCTGTTGCAGGTATCGAAATTATTCCAGCTTTTGTAGTAACAGTGGGTATGGTCGGCTTACCTCTCTCCTTCATTAATGAGGTCAGCTCAGCTTGGATTACGCTGCCTGAGTTTCCGAATGTCGTGACGAGGGATGATACGCTTTCAGCGATCACCCCTCTTCGGTCGAGTTTCGGTACACCTGATGGTTTGGGTATCAATTTATCAGGTAGTTACTGGAAGTGGTTTTACTCTCTATCCGTTATTAACTCAGCTGAGAGTAACTATGCGGTCCAGACGAATACAAAGGCGATGTCATATGGTTTTCGTACCGGATGGAATATTTTGGATCCAGTTCCTGGAAAGCTGACTGACTTTGAGTGCTCCGACAAACCTAAGCTTTCTTTGAGCATTGGAACGGATTATCAGAGTGGCCGTACCGATCCTAATGGTGCTGTTATTAAGTATCTATGGACATCATCCGCTGGTATTGCACTTCGTTGGGCTGGATTTTCCTTCACGTCAGAGGGTTTCTATCGCAGAACGAATATAACCGCGATTCCTGCTACGGTGCTTTGGGCACGTCCGAAGCTTACCGATATCGGTTACTATGCGAATGCCGCTTATTACATCATTCCTAAAAAGTTTGAGATTGCAGCTCAGGCGAGTCAGACTATTCGTCAGGGTCCAGCAAACGATTCATGGGAAATGGGCGGTGGATTCAACTATTACATCTTTGATAATAACTTAAAGCTTCAGCTCGCATATAAGATGTCGAGATACTTCGATTGGGTAGCTGGCACAAACGCTTACTCAAGGCAGAATGCAGAGCATAATATTACGCTCATGCTATCGGCTATCTTCTAAGCTCTGTTAGATATGAATATAAAAACCGCGGTTTCCTAAAGGGAATCGCGGTTTTTTTGTGTCCTATTTACGGGTTTTAAATCCTCGAGATTGGGAATTCGTAAACTTTACCTCCATCAATAATATGATAAACTACGTGATATGTCCCTCTCTGAGAAGGTTAAAACATTTCCCAGGAAGCCCGGCGTCTATCTCTTCAAGAACGCCAAGGGCGAGGTGCTGTACGTTGGAAAGGCGATTCGATTACGAGACCGTGTTAGAAGTTACTTTCAGAAGGGCAGGGATGAAAGACCGCAGATAGAATTTCTCGTTAAACGCACAAGGGATGTGGAGTTCATCGTCACCGATTCTGAGAAGGAGGCGTTGCTCCTTGAGAACACTCTAATTAAAAAGCATAGGCCGAGGTATAACCTTCACCTGAGGGATGACAAGAGTTACGTTTCCATTCGCTTGAGCGATGATCATGAGTACCCCGGGATCTCCATTACGCGCAAGGTCAAGGGTGATGATGCATCATATTTTGGACCATATGATTCCTCTCTAGCCGCAAGGGAGGCTGTAGATCAGATCACAAGATTCTTCAAGATCAGAACCTGCAAGGACAGGGAGTTTGCCAACCGCATCAGACCTTGTTTGAAATATGATATTGGCAGATGTTCAGCTCCATGTGTGGGTAAGGTTGTTAAGGATGATTACGATCTTCAGGTTGAAGAGGTCCTCATGTTCCTTTCCGGCAGAAGCAGCGACCTGATAAGGAGGCTGAAGCTCAGGATGAAGGAGTCTTCAGGCCGGTTGGATTATGAGGATGCGAGTAGGTATAGGGATGCAGTGACTATGCTTAAGTCCCTCATCGAGAAACAGAAGGTGGTAAAGCATGGCGGTGGAGATCATGATGCTATAGGCATAGCATCTGACGATGGCGATATATCCATATGCATCCTGAAAGTCAGAAGGGGATTGTTGATTGATAAACGGATATTTCATTCTCACTCATCGATCGATGAGAGATCGCATCTTGTGGAGGAACTCCTGTTAGTTAGATATAAGGATGGAGAGGAGATTCCACCCAAGATATTGGTCCCTACTAAACCGGATGGCGTTAAATCGTTATCAGAGATTCTGAAAGATAGAAGGGGCAGTGCTGTATTGATATCGAATCCAAAGAAAGGGGCCATGTATCGCTTAGTGCAATTAGCAGAAACAAATGCCGCTGAAGCGCTTCTGGTTCGTGCATCTAGCAAGGGTGATGAAGAGATACTGTCAAAGTTTTCGAAGAGAATTGGGCTTGTAGATCGAATAGAGAGTGTAGAATGCGTCGATATATCAAACTTAGGTGGGAGGGATGCTGTAGGTTCTGTAGTATCTTTTTTCAACGGTAAGCCGAACAAGAACTATTATAGAATCTATAACATACGATCGCTCTCCACTCCTGATGATTACGGAATGATGCATGAGGTTTTAAAGAGGCGCTTTGATGAGCATGTCGATAGAGCCCTGCCTGACCTTATGATGGTTGATGGCGGAAAGGGACAGCTCGCTGTTGCCGAAAGGGTTTTGAGTGATTTGTCGATTCCTATCTCCATAGCTTCTATAGCGAAGCCCAAGGATAAGAAGGATATCGATAGGATTTTCATTCCTGGCAGAAAGAATCCGCTAAGCCTCAAGAAGGGTTCCAAGGAGCTTCTTCTCCTTATGAGAATTCGTGACGAAGCACATAGATTCGGAGTGAGCGCTCATAGAAGGCTGCGCAGTAAAAAGACGCTCTCATCACCGCTCGATAATGTTGCAGGGTTAGGTCCAAAGCTGAAGAAGAGGTTGTTCGATCAATTTAAGGATTTGGATGGTATAAAAAATGCGTCATTTGAGGATATCTCTGAGGTCAAAGGGGTGTCAGGCGCTCTGGTGAAAAAAATTAAACTGGCTATTTCATAAATTTGAATTGAAAAATAAAAAAGGGCCGTCATGACCGGCCCTTTCTTGGAAAAGGAGAGCTATATCAATAGCTCGGAGTAAATTAGTTCATATTTTCTTTCATGAGAATTTCTCTCAGAACATTTCTGTTTCTGTTTTGGCTGACTAACTTTACCGGCTCATCCTTTCGTGCCGTATTTAGAATCTGATGAAGTCTTCGCTTCGAATCCCCCTTGTGAGGGATGTATATTCCGCCACAGGAGAGTACGGTTGAATCCTGATAGCTCTCTTCGTCCGGGTAGTTCGAGAGCGCCCTTTTAAAGATCATTTCTCCAATTGGTTCGCGAGTTGCCATATCCCTTGCTCCTTTGTACATAAGAATAAGCAAGGGTTGTGCCAACATAGGTCTTATAATATTCGCCTATAAGTGGTTGAATTGCTGAAAATATGGATTTCCAGATGGGAGAGTAGAAGGTCTATTTGCGTCAGTTTGATGAAATACGTCAAAAAAACGGCATCTCTATTAATTGAAGAGCTTCGATATCGAGTTTTCGTATGGTCCTTCGACGACGCCCTTTTCAGTTATGATGGCGGTTATCAGCTCAGCAGGAGTCACATCGAATGCAGGATTTTGAATCTTCACGTAGTCAGGAGTGATGTGTATGGGGCCTATATGGGTTACCTCTTTTGGATCACGCTCTTCAATTGGGATGTCGTTTCCAGACTTGATGTCCAGGTCGATCGTGGAGAGCGGAGCTGCTACGTAAAATGGAACCCCATGTCTGTTGGCCAAAACAGCAACCTGATAGGTGCCGATTTTATTAGCTACATCGCCATTTGCCGCGATGCGATCTGCTCCAACTATACATGCGTCGATCTCCCTCTGCTTCATCAAACTTCCCATCATAGTATCGGAGATGACTGTTACTTCGATACCGTGTTTTTGCAATTCCCACGCAGTTAGCATTGCACCCTGTAGGCGTGGTCTCGTTTCGTCAGCGATAACATGGATCCTCTTTCCCGCATTTGTTGCTGAATAAATGACACCTAGCGCGGTACCGAATCCAGCGGTTGCTAACGCTCCAGCATTACAGTGAGTGAGAACAGTCATTCCATCCTGGAGAAGTTTTTCGCCGTTCCTTCCGATCATGTGGTTTGATTCCAGATCTTCCGTATAGATTTTAAGGGCTTCTTCCTTAAGTTTTTCAGCAATTTCAGGAATGGGTAACTCTTTATTCAGCTGTGCACATGCCTTCATACGCGCCAGTGCCCAGAATAGATTTACGGCAGTAGGTCTCGTCTCACCTAAGCGATCACATATTGCCGATAGTTTCTGAAAAAACTCATCAAAGTTCTCAACGCCGATCCCCATCGCGCCAAGCGCTGTTCCCATTGCTGCAGCAACACCTATAGCAGGTGCGCCTCTGATAACCATGTTCTTTATCGCCTTCGCTACGCCCAGATAGTCCTCATAGGTATTATAGAGCTCCTCATGGGGTAATCTTCTCTGGTCGAGCATTATGACCTTATTGTCCTTCCATTCGATGGTCTTGATGATATCCATTAACTCACTCCGTTCAAAAAATATAAAAGACAAGTTTCAATCAACCTATTTGAACTTAAACAGATCTAATAACGATTCTATAACTTTCTTATCCTCTCCACACAGCTTTTTCAATGTTTCAGCATGTAAGAAAGCACCTCCACAGTTGAAACACTTGAATATCGTAGCCCCTTTGAAAACTGCAGATTCCATATCCATTCCGCATTCAGGACATTTCCGCCAGTGAAGCTCGCGAAGTTTTTTACGTTCTTCATAGGCCATCTTATCCCGCTTCTCTTCGGCGATCTTTTTCTTTTTTGTAGCGTCTATTTTACCGAAGTAACCTTTTTCAGGGCGCGGTGGCTTTGGCATATTTTCCCCCTCAATTAGCTAAAGCGGCATTAGCATAGGGTCTAGGTATAAGCAAGGTTCTACTCTTCCCTCTATTGTATTGTTTTCAATCTTCCCAATATGCTACCATGCGTCTATGCCGTGTTGCCTACCAAGCTGGTCTTTATTCGTGATCGCTGGAATTTTTGGTGCGATTTTGGGAAGTTTTGCAAATGTTTGTATAGTTAGGATGCCCAAGGGCGAATCTGTTATTTGGCCTCCATCACATTGCCCTCAATGTAAAAAACGCCTCAGATCTTGGCATAACATACCTATATTAAGCTTTTTGATGTTAAAGGGGAGATGCTCGTTCTGTTCTTCTAAAATTTCGGCTATATACCCATTCGTTGAGATGATCTGCATTATACTATCCGTCATAACCTGGTGGTATTTTCGAAATCCTCTCGAATATTTTGTTTATTTCCTCTTATTTATAATGCCCCTCGTTATTATCTCCTTCATCGACCTTCGTCATATGATTATACCGGATATTATCTCCATACCTGGAATAATTATCGGAATTGTAGTGCATACGCTTTTTCTAATCGATGGCACGTATTTTATTTCAGCGCTTAACTCCATCGGAGGAGCCCTCTTGGGTGGGGGGATTCTATTCATTGTCGCCTACACATATGAAAAACTCAAAAAACGAGAAGGGCTTGGCGGGGGAGATGTTAAATTAATTGCCATGTTGGGGGCTTTTTTGGGTTTTAAGGCGGTGTTGTTTGTCCTGCTCCTTTCCTCTATTTTAGGATCCATAATCGGTATAATCATGATGATAATTCTGCGTAAGGATTCAAAGTATGCGATTCCATACGGTCCATTCATAGCGCTTGCAGGAATTGTATATCTGTTCTTTGGAGAGGAGTTCATCCGCTGGTATCTCTCCCTGTTCGTATAATACCCTAAAAACGTATATCCTTATATATCATATGGTTATAGCTATTGTTTAATATAACTTATAGCTAATTTAACATAAAATTTAAAAAATTTTTCAAAATACTTGACCCTTTAGGGGTCGATGGTCATAATTGGTGCTATAGAAGGCTTTGATACATGGAGTTGATCAATTATGGCTGAAAATAAGAATAACATACCTAACAACGTTAGAAAATGTCGCGAAGAACTTTTGATGAGCAAGGCTGAGCTAGCTCGTAAGGCCGGCCTTTCCGCTTTGACGATCGATCGTGTGGAACATGGAATGCCCTGCAGAATGGATACGAAACGTAAAATTCTGCTCGCCCTTGGTCTTAAACTCACCGATAAAAATAAAGTATTTCCGGATTAACTTCTACAAAGAACCCCTGAGTATGTAGATATCGAAATATGCACATCTGTGTGCAAACACGTATTATCTTGATTCTGCGGGCGATTTAATGTATTCCGACGTCGTATGCATCCGGAACTTCTCAACAATTCCCTTTTTCTTCGTTATTACAGCCAGTGGCAGAAGGATCCCACGTCTGTAGTCTTCGTTCCAATTGCTGATTATTTTATGCGTTATGGTTTGATAGAGGATGCTACTAATATTTGTAAGCAGGGTGTGGAAAAGCATCCTAGTTTAATTAGCGGTCATATTATGATGGCTAAGATTTGTATCGAAAAAAAGGAATGGGCGAAGGCGGTCGATTCTGTAAGAAGAGTTCTTGCGATAGTTCCAGGACATGGCGTTGCGATGGATCTGATGAATATCGTCGATACGAATAGGGGTGTAAAAAGAAGCGATTTTGAAAATATAAAAGCCGTAATTTCTACTTCTTCCGAATCTGTACCTGATCCTACAGTTATCTCTACCCCTGCTCCCTTATCTGCACCGATTTCCACGGTTGAGGTGGACGTTAAACCTGAGACGGAAGTGAGTGTTGAACCGGAACCCGAGCTTGAAACCAATCTGGAATTGGAATCCATGCCTGAGATCGATTTGCAATCGGAAGTGGATACAAAGTTGAGCGTTGAAGCGGATCCCATAAGTGAATCAGAAGTAGAGTTGAAGGTTAAAACAGGTTCTGTGCAGGAGGTTGAAACCAAAAGACCTAGGCAGCCTTCTTGGGAGACCGTCACGATGGCCAATATCTATTCCGCGCAAGGGCATCACGCACGTGCACGTGAAATCTATGAGGCGATTTTGAGCAGGGAGCCTGAAAATATTGACGCAAAAAGGGGGCTTGAATATTTAGCGAAGGTCGATCACCCATGACGCGGCTGGTTTAATCTCAACTCAGTTGGCGGTGAAACCCTATATCGCTTTCTTAAACCTTCAGCTGTTCGGTCATGAGCAATCTTAATAATATGAATATCCTAAACAAAGAAAAGATACTCGAGCTTGCGAAGGCCTTCATAGATGAGGGAAGGCTCGATAAGGCTATAAGGGAATATGAAAAGATCCTTCTTGCCGATCCGTCCGACCTTCGCGTGAAGTTAAGGGTTGCTGAACTTCACACGAAGAGGAAAAACGTGGTGGAGGCTATCAAACTCTATAAAGAGGTCTCTTCGGCATATGAGGATGAGGGCTTTTTCCTGAAAGCGGTTACGGTCAATAAGAACATACTTCGACTCAATCCATCACTAATTGAAATAAATGAACATCTTGCGAGCCTGTATGAGAGGATGGGGCTCATTGCTGATGCTGTGAGGCAGTACGGGATTTTGGCAAGTGCTTTGGATTCTAAGGGAATGGCGGAGAGGGCACTGGAAATCAGGGCTAAGATCGTAGGTCTCGTTCCAGAGGATGGAACCGCTAGGATAAGGTTGGCAGAACTCTATCAGCGTGAGGGCAGGGCTGATGAGGCGATAGATCAGTATGAGGAGTATGCGAGGCAGCTCGAAAAGAAGGGTGGTGACAAGGCGAGGCTTGCCGATCTCCTTGAGAAGATCATGTCACATAGACCGGAGCGCAGTGACCTCTTGAAAAAGCTGATAGAGATATACTCCGAACTGAATGATAGGAAAAAGGTGATTCGATGGCTGGAGGCGGGAGGGGATGTTGTAGATACCGATCCTAAGATGCTTCGTCTTATGGCGGAAATCTATGTTTTCCAGAATCAAAATGAAACCGCGCGTTCAAAGTATATTGCCTTAGCTGAGCTCCATAAGGAGCGGGATGAAATTGACGATGCCCTAGATGCTTATCAGCAGATACTCGTGATTCTTCCTGATGAGGAGGATAGAGTTGAAGGTCCGGTGGAGGAGTTGAGAGCCGGTGCGTTAAAAGATATCGCCAGGAAAGCTCATCTCAGGCGCCAGGAGTTGGAGAAGGAGGCTGATGAGGGCGTGCTGGCTGAGGATAGGCAGGAGAAGGAAATTCCGGAAGACAAAGATATTCAGGAGAATCTTCCTAAGGCTGCAGCAGCACAGATCGAGAAAGTTATAGAGGAGGAGAGTCTAACGGAAATTTCCGAGGATGAGTTGCCTGTGGATGAGGATACAATTTCGAGAAATTTAAAGAGCGCAGAAGCGTCCTTTGATTTAGGAAGCGCCTATAAGAAGATGGGGCTGTCCGATGAATCAAAGGCTGAGTTTATCAAGGCCAAAGATATGTATGAGTCTCTTCTGGATTCCGTTGGCGATAACGACGTGGTCGAGGGAAGGCTTAAGCTTATATATAACGAGCTCGGGGTAAAACCTACGAAGAAGGAGATGAACGCCCCTCCTTTGAAACGGGAACCGACATCCAAGAGGGATGATTTGAAATATGATTTACCCTCGACTGATACAAAAAAAACTTCTGAGGTTCAGCAAAAACCTAAAAAGAAAAAAATATCTTTCGTCTAATCGTTTAAGAATTCAGGCGCCAAAATTTTTTGCCGCTGGAGCAGTTGATTATGGATCATCTCGCATATTACAATTTAAAGGATGAGCCTTTTTCGATAATGCCGCTCACCAATTTTTACTATCACAACGAGCAGCACGATCAGGCGATGCTTCGTCTTGTCAGGGCAGTCGATGGGATGATGGGGCTTGCAGTGCTCGTTGGGGATATTGGAACCGGAAAGACGCTTCTTGCAAGAAGGCTCCTGGAAAGCTTGCCGGATGAAAAGTATGAGGTCTCCCTTCTGGTCGTATTGCATGCAGATGTAACGAGTGAGTGGCTCGTCAAACGGATAGCATCGCAGTTCGGCATCAATACGGAGGGTGCTGAGAAGGTTGATCTGATAGGGAAGCTTTACGAAAGGCTGGTTCAAATATCGGAGGAGGGCAGAAGGGCCATCATTCTAATAGATGAAGCGCACATGCTTCGCCAGAAGGAGACCCTTGAGGAGATCAGGGGACTTCTCAATTTAGAACTCCCAGAGGCAAAGCTCTTATCCTTCGTTATGTTCGGTATGCCAGAGCTTGATACATGTCTCAGTCATGATTCGGCTTTAAAACAGAGGATTGCGGTTAGATATAGATTGAAGAACTTTTCCAGTGAAATTCTCTTCGACTACATAAATTTCCGTCTAAAACATGCAGGTGCTGAACAGCAGATATTTTCTGCCGATGCATACGAAGAGATATATAAACTCTCCAACGGCAACCCGAGGCTTGTGAACGTCATCTGTGACAACTCCCTTTTCGAAGGTTTTATCAGAAAAGCTGAACTGCCCCTTGAGGCGGAGGTTATCAAGAGTGTTGGTGAGGATTTGGGCCTACCCGAAGAGGTTCCATCTGAAGAGGCAACCGAAAGAAGATAGCCCCTTTAACACCCCTATAACTATATGATATCATTGCAATTACACCGCAGGTTCAGTATCACAATTTTTTACTTTCAAGCAACTTCGCCATGTTGGCCAGCCGATAATTAATAAAATAGAAATTCTAAATGGAGGTTAACCATGGCTGGTGAATGTAAACCTGTCGATGTGTCGCGTTTTGGCGGTGTCATTATGTATCGCTGTGAAGATGAACCGGATGGACCTCTATATGCAAGATCAGTGGGTGATAAGCCTGAGGGGGAAAGAGCTAAGGACATAAAGTCGGTGGGTGATCGGCCTAAAGGGGAAAGAACCGGGGATGTAAGGGGAGCTGAAATACCCGAACCTTCAGTCAGTAAGCAGATACAATCTGAAATGGATATCATTGAGGAAAGGATCGCCACGGGTGGCGGTTCGACCCATGATGATTTGAGATCATTATTTAGTCTAGTAGAGGGTCTAGCAAAGGAGGATCCCGAAGCTGCGATGGAGAGGTTGGATGGATTGTTTACGCTTGCAGACCATCTTGGTTCTGAGGAGATGAGTCACAATATTGAACTGTATATGGAGTGTCTGACATATATGC
>JABGOS010000005.1 GCA_018645265.1 Deltaproteobacteria bacterium | reverse complement strand
TAGAAGTCAAAATCTCGCCAACCACGCACAAATGGAATTGGTTGTTCGGTAGAGTTCTTTGCAATCAAGCGACGCTTATCTCCAGGATATTCCCTGATCGTAAGGGGATGTTTCCTCACCACTTCATCATTAATCGAAATACTGTCATTATCGATATGGATCCTGTCGCCTGGAAGTCCTATCACCCTCTTTATGAAGTCCTTGCTCTCATCCTCAGGATAGATAAAAACTACAACATCTCCCCTCTTCGGATCTGTAAATCTAAAAAATCTGTGTTTAGTAAATGGAATTCTCAGCCCATAGACGAACTTGTTGACGAAGATATGATCACCTATGGAGAGCGTAGGGATCATTGATCCAGAAGGTATTTTGAAAGCCTCGAAGACGAACATTCTTATAATCAGGGCGACTATAACTGCCACACCTAGCGCTTCGACATATTCCCTAATAGTACTTTTTTTCTTCTTAAGTTTTGTATTAGTTTCGTCGGCCATCTCGCCCCCCTATCAATGTATTTTCCTACTAATGTAATACTTTTAAAGCATTACTTTAACACTATATCCTCTTATATTCTAATCAATTAGATCACTTAGCCTTCAATACACTTAAGAATGCTTCCTGAGGGATATCCACACTTCCAACCTTCTTCATTCTCTTCTTACCCTCCTTCTGACGCTCAAGCAGCTTTCTCTTTCTAGTGACATCACCGCCATAGCATTTTGCAGTAACATCCTTTCTAAGTGCCTTCACAGTTTCTCTGGCAACTATCTTTCCTCCAATAGCAGCTTGAATTGCAACATCATACATCTGCCTGGGAATTAGCCTTTTCAGCTTTAATGCAAGGTCTCTACCTTTATGCGCAGCATCTTCCCTGTGACAAATTATTGAAAGTGCATCCACCGGATCGCCATTTATGAGTACGGCTAATTTAACCAGTTTAGCAGCCCTATAACCTGTAATTTCGTAATCCAGTGAAGCATATCCCTTTGAAGCTGCCTTCAGCCTATCGAAAAAATCGAACATCATTTCAGAAAATGGCATCAGATAGTCTATCATCACCCTGTCATGGCCAAAATACTCCATGTGCTGCTGCTCACCCCTTCTCTCCTGACAGAGCTTCATAACTCCACCCAGTGATTCGTTTGGACAGAGTATTGAAGCCTTTGCATATGGTTCTTTGATCTCAGCTATTAGCTGCGGCTCCGGTAGTTTCGCTGGATTATCTACAGTAACCAGCTCTCCCTTTGTTGTCATAACTTCATACACTACAGTCGGCGCAGTCGAAACCAGTTCGAGGTTGTATTCCCTCTCGAGCCTCTCCTGAGTAATCTCAAGATGCAGAGAACCCAAAAAACCTGCACGGAAGCCGAAACCAAGAGCTGTGGAACTTTCAGGTTCATAATTGAAGGATGCATCATTCAACTTCAGTTTTTCCATCGCATCGCGCAGCTCATCATATTGTCCGGGATCGGTTGGGTACAGACCTGCGAAGACCATCGGTTTGACTTCCTGGAATCCTGCGAGCGCTTCCTCTGCAGGCGCACCTGCATCAGTAATCGTGTCTCCGACCTTTGTATCCGCAACCTCTTTTATCCCTGCGATTACAACTCCAACTTCACCGCTCATGAGTTTTTCAACATTTAGAGGATGTGGGTTGAAGATAGCGAGCTTCTGAACTTCAAAATTCTTCTGCACATTCATAAGCCGTATATTCTGCCCAACCTTGATAGAGCCATCGAAAATTCTAACTAAAGCCACAGCACCCTGATAACTATCAAACCAACTATCAAAGATTAGTGCCCTTAGAGGCTTATCCACATCTCCGCTTGGTGGTGGCAGGTGTTTCACTATGGCTTCCAGAATGTCAGCTATGCCTTCGCCGGTCTTTGCAGAAACTGCCACAGCTGCATCGGTAGGAACGGCTAGCATCTCTTCGCACTGCTCTTTAGTCCCCTCTACATCAGCACTAGCTAAATCTATTTTGTTGATTACAGGGATCATATCCAGATTGTTATGCATCGCCAGCAGAGCATTCGCCATCGTCTGAGCTTGAACTCCCTGTGTTGCGTCTATAACCAAAAGAGCTCCTTCACATGCTGTAAGCGATCTACTGACCTCATAGTTGAAATCAACATGCCCAGGTGTGTCTATAAGGTTAAGCTCATATAGCTTTCCATCCTTAGCCTTATACGGAATGCGAACTGTCTGAGCTTTAATAGTGATACCGCGTTCACGTTCCAAATCCATTTT
>JABGOS010000119.1:11113-14452 GCA_018645265.1 Deltaproteobacteria bacterium | reverse complement strand
TTTTGGAAGCATGAACTCCGCAGTCGTGTATCCTGCAAATATCAGAAAAGGATAGGATAGTGAGTCGAAGAATGGGACGCCAGCGATCATCAGTTCGCCAGGCATGTTTTCATAGATGTAATGATACTCCCCGTAAGGGAAACCGTTATGTATAGATGAAAACTCCGAAAGCCAGGCTATGGCGTAACCGGCGACCAGCCAGATGACGGTTTTGGACCACCCCCACCTTCGCCAAGCCAGAAAGAGATATGCCGCAAGGAAGATGAATACATAGGGTCGATTAATTATAGATGTTATTAAGCCGCTCATGAGTTGATTCTCGTTTTATGCCAATCGATGGCGCACTTCAAAATATCTTTCAGGGGCTTCGGTGTCAAGCCGAGCTCCCTTTGGGCTTTTGAGGAGTCGAAGAACCATGGGTGTCGTATCGTTTTAATGCCGCTTATCGTGACGCCGGGATCCTTCCTCGTGATAAAAGCCCTGATACCTAGTAGCCCTACTGAAATCAAAGCTGTAGAGAACTTTAGCTTTGTGTGAGGAGACTTTATCCCTGAAAGCGAGGACATTATTTTAAAGAGATCCTCAAACATTATGTTGTGACCACCTACTATATAGGTGCTGCCTGTCTTGCTGCCATTGAGTGCCGATATATGGGCCTTTGCGACATCGCTGGCATCTACCACATTTACTCCAGAATCATAATACACGACGACTTCACCGGATAGGAAGGATCTGATAAGTCTGCCCGGTGGTGTGAGGTTGATGTCGTGTGAACCGATGACGGCGGTAGGCCTTAGGATGACCGCAGGTAATCCGGATTTAATAAAGCCCCTTATAATTTCTTCGGCCTTAAATTTGCTTCTCTCGTAATGTCCCCTGACGCTCTCTTCAATGAGCCGAGTATTTTCATCTCTCTGTCTCTCGTTGGGGGATGGTCCCATTACCTCGCAGCTACTCGTATACACCAATTTTTTAATTTTATTTGAGAAGGCCGCTTCACAGATGTTCTTTGTACCCAGGACGTTGGTTTCGTAGAATTCCTTTGAGGGTTTGTGCCATAATTTGTTTAAGGCGGCGGTGTGAATGCAGGCATCACATCCTGATAGGGAGCTCTTCGTCAATGATGGGTCGCGGATATCTCCCCTGATGACCTCGATATTATCCAGCTCTCTAATATTTTCGTCGGACTCTGTATCCCAGAGTAAAGCCCTGATGGAACAATCAGAACGCTGCAGCATTCGGCAAATGTGCGAGCCTATTAATCCTCCAGCTCCAGTGACCAATATTTTTTGAAATTTCATCGGGTATGCTCTATTGGGCATTCATGAGTTCGAGGAAGACTTCGACGCATTTGCGATCCCACTGGCCGCTATCGATTTCATTTGTAAAGATAGCGAGCGCTGTCTCCTCTGACATTCCCTGTCTATAGGGTCTATCCGTTGTCATGGCGTCGTATGAATCGGCTACAGCTGTCAGTCTTGCAATCATCGGGATCTCATCCCCCTTCAGACTATCGGGATAGCCAGTACCATCGATTCTCTCATGGTGGGATCGGATGATTGGAAGACATGGTCCAAGCGATTTTAGGGGTTGGCAGATATCGAAGCCCAATGCTGGGTGGGTCTTTACATGAGCCATCTCTTCGTCGCTGAGCTTGCCTTCCTTTAACAGAATAGATTCCTTAACTCCTATTTTGCCGATGTCGTGAATAAGGCTTCCCCTTCTTATAGCTTCGACATCGGATGCTGGAAGTCCAATTCGCATCGCAATTTGTATTGCGAGTTCGGCCACTCTCTCGGAGTGACCCTTGGTATAAAAATCCTTCGCTTCAAGTGCTTGTACTAGTGAGAATAGGATGTTCTCGCTGGTGTCCACATCGTCATGGAGGTTCTTCATGCGAAGCAGGGATTTAATTCTAGTTAAAAGTTCTATCTTGTTGATGGGTTTAATGAGGAAATCATCCGCGCCGAGCTCAATCGCTTTCAGCTTATCATGCTGTTCTTGAAGGGCTGTGATAACGATTATGGGGATGAATTGTGTCTCCTTGTCCTGCTTCAACCTCTTTAGAATTTCATAACCGGAAATCTTCGGCATCATGAGGTCTAACAGAAGGAGGTCGGGAAGCTTCTGTTGAATCTTTTCGAGCGCTTCATCACCATCCAGTGCAAAGTCCAGATCGTAATTGTACGGTTTAAGCTGAGCCCTGAGAAGCTCTATTATTGTCGTATTATCATCCACTATCAAGATTGACTGTCTTTTAGGCATGCGAAATATATAACAAACTCAATAGGTTATGTCTAGATTTTAGCCCTAAGGAAATGCCAAGATTGATATTTGGTTTCTATTATTTCCTGAATATTCTGTTTTTTTGACATAATCCTACTCCGATTCTTAGTTTTATTCTTAATCTCGGCATCAATCTCGCTCTAAGCCTATTGACAGATAGGGGTATGACCAATATCCTCGGCAGAATCAATATTTGGGGAGGTTGATATGTGGCGCCTTATAAAATGGCTTATATTCCTAGCTATCATAGCGGGTATAGTATTAGCGGTTACGGGTTATAAGATTAAAGAAAAGACAATTCAGGAACATCTGGCTCCTGTCCTGCAACATAAGATGGTTAAAGAGGGCGTAAAGGACATCAGATCCATAGTGGGTGAGGGCTTAAAGGCTGCAGGTGAAGCTATCTCAGAGGATGTTACCGACTCGGAGAGAAAGCAGTTTGAAGGGCTCATAAATCAGGAGTTGAAAAAAGGTCAGCCGATTGAAGGTGCGGATGGGCAGGAAGCTCTTCCACCAGCTTTTAAAACTTTGAAGCCGACCGACAAGACTATAAAGCCCATCGATGGTGGTGCTAATGAGGGAACGCAGTAATTTTATAAACTATCGGCACATGTGATGTCGGAAATGATCAGAAGAGGAGAGTTAGAGATGGAAGCGAATGTAGATAAGGGATGTAAGATCGAAGGATGCAAGAGGCCCTATAGGGCGAAAGGATATTGCAACGTTCACTATCGCAAGTGGAGACGTGGGGAGTTGGAAGTGAAAGCTCGCTACAAGACCTGCGGTGAGGAGAATTGTAAAAAGCCGATGTTCAAAAAGGGATATTGTGAACAGCATTATACAGCCTGGTCCGCATCGAAGAAACCAGAGGAACCAAAAGAAGTAGCGGCAGTTCCTGCGGCAGAAACAGCTCCTGCCGAGGCACCGGTGGAAGCGGCAGCTCCTGCTCCTGTGGAAGCTCCTAAGGAAGAGGCTAAGGTTGAAGAGAAACCAGCTGAGGCAGCTCCTGCTCCTGTGGAAGCTCCTAAGGAAGAGGCTAAGGTTGAAGAGAAA
>JABGOS010000119.1:0-11013 GCA_018645265.1 Deltaproteobacteria bacterium | reverse complement strand
CCAGCTGAGGCAGCTCCTGTGGAAGAAAAGCCAGCTGAATAAAATTGCAGAATTGAAGTTTGTCAGCTCGCCTGTTAGAGATAGCAGGCGAGCTTTTTAGTTCTTAACTCTTATTTGAATTAATATGGCAAAGACTGAAAAATTATTAAAGAGTGCGTTCGATAGGCTGCTAAATCACTACGGTCCAAGGAACTGGTGGCCTGGCGATACGCCTTTCGAGGTGATGGTGGGCGCCATCCTTACCCAGAACACGAACTGGAAAAATGTTGAAAAGGCCATTGAGAATATCAAGCGCAAGAAACTTTTAGATCCAAAAAAACTCCTGGATCTCCAGCCCTCGATGTTGGCTGATTTAATTCGTCCAGCCGGTTTCTTTCGTCTGAAGACTAAGAGGCTTCGTAATTTCTTGAAGTATTATATCGATAATTACGATGGCTCGGATGAGAGGATGGCTGGGCAATCTCTTGATACGCTGCGTCTGGAACTCCTTGCCATAAATGGAGTGGGCAGGGAGACTGCAGATTCCATTCTTCTCTATGCATTGAATAAGCCGATCTTCGTTATTGATGCATACACGAAACGCATTCTCCTTCGCCATTCATTGTGTAGCGAGGAGGCGGAGTACGTAGAACTTCAAGAGCTCTTTACGGACTCCCTCTCGGAGGACTGGCGACTCTACAACGAATATCATGCTCTGATTGTGGAGGTGGCCAAGGAGTTCTGTAAGAAGAACCCCAAATGCGATGAATGTCCGTTAAATGGATGGAATGACAGCTAATATATTGTTATTATTGATATTATATTTCTATTTTTTATCTCCAATTTCTATAGGTTATAGGCAACTATTGTTGCTTTTCAGCCGATAATAACCTTGAACCTAACTACTGGAGAAAGGGGACTTGTATGGGTGGAGATGTTAGCAAGCCTAGAGATGTAACCGTAGCTGAGGTAAAGGATGTATGCTGTGGCACTGATGACGGCCCGCCACTTGATCTGAGCAGGCGTATGTGCCGGAGTGCTGTGGATGAGTGGTTGGTAACTATTGCTACTGAGAGGGATGAAAGTGGATATGCTCGTACGATAGATGAGGTGTTTGAAAGATTTAGGCAGTGGGCAGGTCCAAAACGTTCAGATAGTAAATACGGTTCGTGCAAAGAGGTTGCGACGCAGCTGATGAATAAATTGCGTAAAGAATAAGTATTTATAAAATAAAATCTAAAAAGGCGTCTCCTGTTGAGACGCCTTTTCTTTTTTGCAATTTCTAGGACTGTTCTATTTCGGTTTAATTATCGATAACGTGTATACATCGGGATCGATATATTTCCTTGCGACCCTCAAGATATCATCTCTTGTAACCGCCAAGATTCTTTTCGGATATTCATCTATTTCTTCGAAACGGATGTCGTAGAGCTGATGGAACGTGTAGAGGTTTGAGAGTGATCCATTCCTTTGAAGCTCTAGCTCATATGTTCCGACGAGGTATTGTTTTGCTCGGTCAAGTTCGTCTTTGCTGACCTTTTCGAAACAGATCTTTTTTAGTTCCTCAATCATGGCATCTATTGCTATTTGTGACTTTGAAGGATCGGTGCCGATATACACTGCGAAGTAACCCGGATCGATTCCCTCCTGATTGAGTGAGCTTACCGAATAGGCGAGGCTCATCTCATCGCGGAGCGTTCTGAACAATCTTCCGCCCTGACCGGAAAATATGTTGTTGAGGACCGTCATCGCATACCTGTCCTTGCTCTTAAAGTGAACTCCCTGGTATCCGATAACAATGTGAGCCTGTTGCTTATCTTTCTTTGTGACGATTCGTTTACGGGACTTGCTCGGCTTCTTGTCGATCTTTCTTTTTACCGCTGCACCCTTTCCCTTCGGAAGATCGCAGAGCATTTCATTCGCTATATCCTCGATCTCCTTTGGGTTTACATCGCCAACAACGGAGATGACTAGGTTGCTCGATCTAAAGGCTTCTCGATGATGTTTTTTTAAGGCACCGACACTTATTCCCTTAACGCTGTTTACTGTGCCCATCGAGCGCAGTCCGTAGGGGTGGGTTGGAAAGAGCTCCTCTAGAAAATTTGCAAACGCCAGCGAGGAGAGAGCATCTTCCTGATCCTTTATGGCTTTAAGTGTCAGGTGCTTCTCCTTTTTCAGTTCACCGCTTTCGAAGGAAGGGTTGCACAGAACATCTGAGAAGAGTGAAAAGCCCTCCCTGAGGTACTCGCTGAGAAATTCAGTTTTGACGCCACACGTATTTCTGCCGCTGAAGCCATCTATGTTGCCCGCGATCTTTTCGATGTCGGTGGCTATTTGAATGGCATTGCGATCCTTGGTGCCTTTGAGCATCATCTTAGACATCATATTCGATATGCCGTTGTTTCTCTTAGTCTCCCTTCGAATGCCACCTACAGCTGCTGTGCAAATAGATACGATCGGAAGGTTGTGGTTCTCTCTTATAATCAGCGTGGTGCCATTTTTAAGTCGAACCCGTTTGGGTTTTGAGATGGCAGTGATCTCCTTCATCTGGGTTTTTCTCTTCGATGGTTTTAGCTCATTCTTGAGGGGTGATTTATTTTTGCTCCACTTTGAACCCTTCGGTATGATCATGATCGCAGTGCAGTTATCGAAATTGATATATTTTGCTGCAACCCTCTTGATATCTTCGCTAACAACACTAGTCATCATCTGGTAGTAGCGCTTTTCGAATTCATGGCTGCCCGCAGCACCGATGAAGGATGCGATCTTTCCACCCTGGCCACCCACTGTTTCCTTCTCGTAAATTTCATTCGATTTGAGGTTGATCTTTGCTCTGGAGAGTTCCTCCGCTGTTACTGGATCATGATGTAGTTTTTCGATCTCCTCCTTTATTGCAGAGATTGTTTTATGTGCAGCATTTTCAGATAACATCGCTCCAACGTAGAGGAGTCCTGGATGCTTTGGAGTGTAGGCACAGCTGAATATGTTGTGTGCTAGATGTTTATTCTCCTTAACCTCCTGTTCCAGTCTTGATGAATCGGTTCCTCCTAGGATGTGTGCCAGTAGATCCAGCGTCGGCACATCTGGATCAGTGATCTCAGGAATATGAAAACCCAGAGCCAGGTATGAACTTTGGACGTTCATCTCCTTTATAATGAGTTTCGATGATTTTTGTTTCGGTTCGGACTTGATAGCCCTATCTGGTGGAGCCTTGCCTTTAAAACCTTTAAAATATTTTTGGATGAGCTGCAGCATTTTCTTTGTATCAAAATCTCCAACTGCAACGAATGACATGTTCTTCGGTGTATACCAGCGCCTGTAAAAATCCATGAGCGCTTTGTGGTTGAAGGATTTTACCGTCTTCGGATAACCTATAATCGGACGTCCGTACGGGTGCACCTTGTACGCGTTTTGGAAGAGATATTCTGCAGCCATTCTTGAAGGATTGTCCTGCTCTCTACGGATTTCTTCTAAGATAACTTCAGCTTCTCTCTCTAGTTCCTCCTGATCAAATAGCGGGTTCATCAAAGCATCAGCTAGAATTGCCAGTCCCTTATCAGCATATCGCATAGCCATGTTGATATAGAAAACTGTTTGGTCGAGGGATGTGTACGCGTTTATGTCTCCCCCAGCTGCCTCGACCTCCATCGCTATTGTACCCGCAGGCCTTGATGGCGTTCCTTTGAATAGCATATGCTCGATTACGTGACATATGCCAGCTTCCTTTTCCGTCTCATTGACGCTTCCAACCTTTACAAGAGCACTAAAGGATACGACTTTAGAGGTGTGATTTTCCTCTAGAACAACCTCCATGCCGTTATCCAATGTGAATGTCTGGATTGCCATCTTTTTCCCCCTTGGCGCAGTATCGGCGGATACGCCGAATCTTCTTGAAATAACAAAGGATTTTGTTAATACGAGCTTGATTTCTATCATCTGAAATATTGAAAGGAAAGTGAAATGTTGGAGCTCCTTCTTATAAGACATGGTCAGACGGACTGGAACGCGCAACATCTCGTTATGGGAAGGAAGCCTATTCCCCTGAATGAGATTGGCCTTAAGCAGGCGGAAGGATTGTCGCAATATTTGAAGAATACGGATTTGCGTGCGATCATCTCAAGCCCAGTGAAGAGGGCACATCAAACCGCAGAAATCGTAGGTAGGTGTCACGATGGAATAGCGATTCAAACCGACGATGGTCTGGCTGAGATTGACTACGGTGATTGGATAGGGAGATCATTCGACGATATTGAGAGTGAGAATGGGGAGCTGTGGAGGGAGTATCATGAGGACCCAACCAACGTCGCATTGCCAGGAGGTGAGAGGATGGCGGATGTGTCGATGAGGGTTGCGAAGATGCTTAAAGATATTCGTCTGCGCTACGAAGATGGAAGGGTTGCGCTCGTCAGTCATGCTGATGTCATCAAGGTAGCGCTCTTAAATCTCATGGATTTGGATATAAAACGGATCACCAATTTTTCTGTCGACAACTGTGCGTTGATTCTGGTGAGATTTCATCCAGTAATAGGACCTAGGCTTATTGCGTATAATGCTATGAACGGGTTTGGACATGATCTTTAGAGTATGTTGGGTTTAGGAAATAACTTATGTCGATGAATGATGTAAAAAAACTATCTATAGAAGAGCTTGAGGCTCAAGTTCGTCAGCACAACCGCCTCTACTTTGTCGAGAATCGGCCCGAGATTTCTGACTATGATTTCGATCGCCTTGTTGAAGAATTGAGGGAGCGTAAGCCGCATTCAAAGGTTCTCTCTGAGCTGACTTCAGATGTACCTGCCTCAGCCAAAAAGGTTAATCATGACATTCCCATGCTATCCTTGGATAAATGTTATGATGAAAAGGTCCTGCAGGATTGGGCAGCGAAATTCGAGGGGGATGTTGTAGCGAGTCCTAAGATAGATGGTTGTGCCGTCAGTCTCCGTTACGATCAAAATGGCGATTTATTTTTAGCGGCTACGCGTGGTGATGGAGCCGAGGGTGAGGAGATCACTGCTAACGTTAGTTATGTAATGTCGATCCCGAAGAAAATCAAAAAGGGAGGTTTGGAGGTAAGGGGCGAAGTTTATATGCCGTTGTCGATTTTTAAGAGTTACAAGGGAAAGTTTGCTAATCCCAGAAACCTTACGGCCGGTGCCATCAAGCTGAAGGATCCGAAGGGGACTGGTGATTATAGGTTGTCATTCTTCGCGTATGATCTGTTTGGCTCTACTGAAGCTACGGAGGTTGAAAAATATAAACTGCTCAAGTCCTTGGGATTCGAGGTCGTTAAATGGCGCGAGTTGAAGCGCAATGAAATGCAGGATGCGTTTAATGATTTTTTGAAGATGCGAGACGATTTCGATTATGAGCTTGATGGGGTAGTGTTTCGTACAAACCTTCTTGCGGAGCAGGACAGGCTGGGGAGTACGGCTCATCATCCTCGTTATGCGATAGCGTACAAGTTTCAAGGGGATTCCGGTGAGACAATACTCCTGGATGTCGAATGGAGCGTTTCGAGAACTGGCGCTATTACACCTGTGGCTATAGTTGAACCGGTTGAACTATCAGGAGCTATCGTCAGGCGTGCATCACTTCACAACGTTGGCATTGTTAAGAAACTTGGCCTCAGTAAGGGAGCTAAAGTTCTGATGATGCGCAGGGGTGGTGTTATACCGAACCTTGAATCTGTGATCGAACAGGGTAGCGAAGCGATCAAGATTCCTAAAAGATGTCCATCCTGTGACAGCGATATTCGGGTTGAAGATGATTTTTTATACTGCACTAATTCAAAATCATGTGTGAAGAGTAAGGTCGGTGAGCTTGCTCATTTTGTTAAGGCCGTGGGAATAGATGGATTCGGTGAAAAGTTGCTTGCGAAGCTCTACGAGGAGGGGCTGGTCACTGATCTTTCAGAACTCTATGATCTTACCAGAGATGATCTAATTGGCTTGGAGCGGATGGGGGATACTTTAGCCGACAAGCTACTTTCAAACGTAGACGCCTCTAAACAGGTATCCCTTCCTACCTTTCTGCAGAGTTTGGGTATTAGGGAGTTAGGTAAGCATGCTTCTAAAATATTATCGTCATTTGGTTCTTTAACAAAGGTTATGAGCTTGAGTGAGGATGAGCTCTCCGAAATTAACACGATAGGACCGGTGATAGCGAGAGAGGTCGTTGCAGGTTTAAAGGATAAGAACAGTCTTATCGATAAGCTCTTGAAACACGTTGCGGTTGTGGAAGAAAGAAATGTGAGTACGAGCTGGCATTATGCAGGTAAATCATTTTTGTTTACTGGAAAACTTCTATCCATGGGTAGGGGGGATGCTCAGAAGAGTACTGAGTCATTAGGGGGCACGACTGCTCAGTCGGTTACAAAGGGTTTAGATTATCTTGTCGTCGGAGATGGTGGTGGTGCTGGTTCCAAGTTGGAAAAGGTGAAGAAGTTGCAATCGGGTGGATCAAAGGTTCAGATTATTGCGGAGAAGGATTTTCTAGAGATGATTAAGGAGAGTTAGGATGGTTACCGTGGATATTCTTCCAGATAAATACAAAGAGATGACTGACGATGAGTTGAGGGGAATCATAGAGTCAAAAAAATCTGAGTTCGGAAGTAGACTCTGTATTCTTGGTCATTACTATCAGCAGGATGCGATAATTGATTTTGCAGATCATCAGGGAGACAGTTTTCAGCTGGCGAAGACAGGTTCCGAGATCGATGCGGAATACATCGTCTTTTGCGGTGTCCACTTTATGGCAGAATCAAGTGTTGTGTTGGGCAAAGAGGGACAGCGTGTATTTCTGCCCGATATGGATGCCGGCTGTCCGCTAGCTGACTTTGCAACTATCGATCAGGTTAAAGTTGCATGGAATGAATTAAATAATTTGGGTTTAGCTGGTAAATTTATTCCTATTACTTACATGAACTCCTCTGCAGCGATGAAGGCGTTCTGTGGAGAAAATGGTGGAACGGTATGCACCTCCTCTTCTGCAGCGAGGGCGTTCGATTGGGCGTTCAATCAGAATAAGAGAATCTTTTTCTTTCCAGATGAGAATTTGGGAAAGAACACCGCTCTTTCTCACGATGTTTCATCCGAGGATATAGTGACTTGGGATCCGTATAAGAAACATGGTGGTCTTGATGATGTCGCTTTGGAGAAGGCGCGCGTAATTGTGTGGAAGGGATATTGCCATGTACATACCCTATTCACAGTGGAACATGTTGAGGATGTGAGGGAGGAGCATCAGGGGTGTCAGGTGGTCGTTCATCCTGAGTGCACCCCAGAGGTTGTTGCTCTCGCAGATGGAAATGGTTCCACCGCTTTTTTGAAAAACTACGTCGAGGATGCGAAGGAGGGTTCGACGATAATTGTCGGAACTGAGATCAATATGGTCGCGAGGCTTGCAAAACAGAACCTTGAAAAGAGGATTCTGCCTCTTGCCCGATCGCTCTGCCCCAATATGTTCAAGATTTCGACAGCTGATCTGGCTTGGACGTTGGATAAGTTGGGGGAGGTCAATGAGGTCTTTGTGGATCCCGAAATTGCCAAGGGTGCCAGGGTCGCCCTAAACCGCATGCTATCTATATGATATCACTAGTATATTTATTTTAAGCGATAAGCAACTTTGCCCCCCTAACGGTCGATAATACTACTGGAGGCATTTCTATATGTTTAGTGGTGGAATCCCATTAACGCCTGCTGACAAGAGCAGGCTCGAGGTCTTAAGTACTGAGGCGGGGGGGTTGTCCAGCGACCTTACTGCTCTCAAGGATGGTATGGGTCCGCTTTACAGTGAATTTAGTGACGAAAAAGGTGAGCTGAGCGATCTTACAGCTGAAAAGGGTGATGCGAACAACGAATATACGAAGAGCCATGAGGGTTATACCGATGCAAAGGCGGATGCCGATAGAGCCAGAGCAGACTACAGAACTGATAAAAGTGAGGCAAAGCAGGAGGAACAGAGGGTAAGAAGTAAACAAGATGCCCTGGTTGCTGACAACAGGCGTATCAGGGATAAGGCGAGAGCCCTCGTGACGCAGGAAGGTGAGTTGGCGACTCTTCAGAGGCGTGCTGAGTTCTTGAGGATGACCTATGTCACTGAAATCGAGAATCAATACGAGATGGCATGTCTTCAGGCTATCTCTGAAAATATGAATGCATCTGGGGCAATCCTACTTTCCTTCCATGCCGCATCGATGAAGTTGAATGGTGCTGTAAGTGGTTCCCAAACTAATGTATCTGCGGCTCTAAATAAACCTACCTATCTTAATATCGCTGTTGAACGTATCAAACCTACTACCCATCAGCAGGCCGAGAACGATGTTCGCGGTCAGCAGGAAAGGGTTGATGATGCGAAGGGACAGATCGCTGAGATGCAGGCGGACAGCTATCATCGCGATGATCTTGCTCAAGCGCAAAAGGATGCTGCTAAGGAAGTTGCTGAACGAGATCGCTCGAAGGTGGATTTCGATAGAAAGGATGCCGCTGCGAAGGGGGCGAAGAGAGGTAGAGATGATTCGAGAGTTGCATTCAGAGATAAGGAGAAGGCTGAGCGTAGGCAGCAGGAAGTTCTCAGAGATTATGAGCAGAGAATACGGGTGGCGACGCGCGAGTCTGAGAAAAAGAGTGAGGAAATCGCAGCTAACGGTAGAAAACGACAGGATATTGTAGATAAGACCTACGTCAAAACATAATTCATTACAAAATCATTACAAATATGAAAAAGGTGTGAAGTCTATTGCTTTTCTTAGCAACTTTACTTTGGCCATACCGATAAACTTCGAGCTATGATTAGAACAGCTCCAAGCGTTTTTCCGGCACCGGTTAGTCACGCCGGATTCTTACCAAGCCCAGATTTGTTTGCTGATATTGCGGCGAAAATGCCATACATTTCAACTTATGGGATGACGAATCCCTTGAGTTTGCCAGGCTCAACTAGCCAAAGAGTATCCCCGCTTATCTCAGGCGGTTTAGATTCCGCTACCTCAGGACTTAGCCTTGCAGATTTCCAAATACATTTGGCGGTAGCAATGCTCGGTGCGCATCAGCTCTATGGTGAAGGGGGAAGTTGTGGTTTGAATATCAAGAGACTTGTAAGGGTTGTTGCTCCCAATCACTTCTTGAAGAAGAGTAGGGTTCTGGTTATTTCACATCGGGATAATAAAACTCATGAAAGTCACAATAAGGCGTATAGATTTTTTCCATTGCAGTCTCTCTATTCGGGGGATGGGTGGACCTATCACGTTGTGCTGGAGGCTGGTGGTAGGGTTTATGATTTTGATTATACAGAGACACCCGGAGCTTATATAGGTGATTATCTGGAAACTATGTTTGGAGATCAGGTGGGTGTATTGAAGACTGCTGTATATTCAGCTGTTGAATACATTAGGGAACATCGGCAATGGCCTCATGAACATGAGGGCGTAATGATACACCCCCTTGCTGGATACATCGCTATGATGGATAGGGAATATGGTAGCCAGGAAGGGTATCCTTTAGAGAGGCGTTCCATGAACTATGCCAGATGGGGTGTTATGAGAAGGGATGATGAATTTGAAGATATGCCGCCCCACCTTAGAAGCGGAGGGTTTGCTTTTGAATATCATGTTAAGGGTGTATTCAATGAGAAAGAGTTCGCTTCATTGCTTCATGAAGAGTTAAAGATCTTAATTGAACAGAGAGGGTATCTTATGAGTGGGTCTGTAAAGGTTCATATGCTCTTTGATATGCTTCCTTCCCGAGATGTGTTGAAGCGAATAGTTAGCAGTGCAGTGCGTCCTTTGGATATATTTGGTGGTGTTCGGTTCACGTTCCTGCTTAATGATCTACCTATGGATGGTTATTCCGATCTTGTTGTTAAGTAAGAAGTAAGGTGTGCCTGGGCTAATTTCCCGCAACACCCATATCTATCCCATCAACTTTAGTTTTGCATGAAGGACATTCGCTCTTGTTTGTAATGACGTTCGATTGAATACTATAGCCGCACCGTTCAATCAGCATGCTTCCACAGTTATAGCATCTGGTGTTTTCAGACTCATCACCAGGCACGTTTCCAAGATAGATGTATCTGAGACCAGCCTCCCTGCCTATATCGTATGCTCTCTTCAGTGTATCAAGTGGAGTTGGGGCAATGCTATCCATTCTATAATGAGGAACGAATCTGCTGATGTGCCAGGGGATATCGCGTCCGGTCTCCACGAGAAAATTTGCTATATCCTTCAGCTCCGCTTCACTGTCGTTCATTCCAGGGACGATAAGTGTCGTGACCTCAACCCAAACGCCTAACTGCTTCATGTACTTTATTGAATCGAGAACGCCATCGAGTTGTGCCTTGATGACCTTTCGATATGTATCCTTTCGAAATGCCTTGAGGTCGACATTGGCAGCGTCGAGGTATGGGTGGATGACGTCCAGCGCTTCGCGCGTCATATATCCATTAGTGACAAACGTATTTCCGATTCCTTCTGGTTTTGCGAGAATGGCCGTATCGTAGGCGTATTCGAAAAAAATGGTGGGTTCAGTGTAGGTGTAGGAGATGCTGTCACATTTATTTTCTATAGCCTGCCGTACGATGATCTTTGGTGCTATCTCCTGTTTGGGTATGCGATCTGAACCATCCCTTCCGTATTGCGATATGTCCCAGTTTTGGCAGAAATCGCATTGGAAGTTGCATCCAGGTGTTGCGATAGAAAGAGCTGATGTTCCTGGTTTATAATGAAAGAGGGGTTTTTTTTCGATCGGATCTGGAGACAGTGCTATAGGCTTTCCGTAAAATATTGAGTACAGCGTTCCCCCACGATTCAATCTTACGTTACATATTCCGTGTTCTCCATCTTCAATGAGGCAGGAATGACGACAGAGGCTGCACCTTGCCTTGTTACCATTTTCCTTGCTGTACAACATCGCTTCTTTCATTCAAATAATCTCCTCAGCGTGTGAGCATAGCGGATTGATTGCCTAAATCCAACGAAAATAGAGACTTATTGTTTTATGTAGGGGATGCAGTGTTTGGTGATTTATTGCTAAGGGTTATCCG